>CP041667.1:2882500-3182500 GCA_007361935.1 Lachnospiraceae bacterium KGMB03038
CACCCGTATTTCCATGATAACCTCCTTTTTTCTTCTATATCACTTGGAACCGTTTCCACTTCCCTGTTCGGAACCGCAGCCAGAAGCAGGATGCCCGCAGCATCCAATCCATGCACATGGTCAGCGCCACTCCGATCACTCCAAGATCCAGCCATATTCCTAAGACGATGGAGAACAGTACCCGGCATCCCATGGTGGAACCGATGCTGACATACATGGTAAACTTCACATCCCCTGCCGCCCGCAGCCCGTTTGAGAGGGCGCCGGACAGCGGATAGAACAAGGCGTTGAACAGATTGTGCAGCAGCACCAGTTCCACCACCAGGCGCGCCGCCTCCGCTGACAGCGCATACCCCTTAAGCACCAGAGGCGTGACCGCCAGAATCAAAGCGTTCCACAAGATGGAGGCCAGGAACGTGATCCGCAGCAGCTTCTTCATATAGTATTCCGCCGCGCTGGTATCACCCGCTCCCATACACTGGCCAATCACCGTAACGAAGGCAAGTCCCAGGGCGGTCCCCATCAGCGCCGCCACAGACCAGAAGCTCTGCGCCACGCCATTGGCCGCAATCTGCACCGTGCCAAACAAAGCCGTGATACTGCTTAAAGCTACCTTGACCAACTGGAACAGTCCGTTCTCGATGCCGTTTGGGACCGCAATCCCAAGGATCCTTTTGATCATCCGGCCATCCCAGCGCAGCAGATTCTTCCATTCTAGGCAAACTGTATTTTTCTTCTGGAAACACAGCACTGCCATCACCATAGCGGAAAATGTCCGCGCGATCAAAGACGGATAAGCCACTCCCGCCACTCCCGCGTGGAGCACAAACACGCCGATCGCATTACCTGCGATATTTACCCCATTAGCCGCCAAAGAAATATGCATGGTAGTCCGGGTCTTACCCATACTGCGGTATACGGCCGCCCCCGCATTGTAAACAGCGATAGCCGGATAGGAATAGGCGGAGATCCGCAGATATGTGACACAAGCCTCCATCACATCCCGATCCACTTCCCCAAAGAGAAGCCTTAGAAGCTGTCTATTGAAAACCAGCGAAAAAATCATAGCCCCTATGGAAAAGAGGGCCGCAATAGTGACTAACTGCCCCGCGGACAGATTTCCATTCTTCCGATTCCCGCTTCCGATGTACTGGCTGACCACCACCGCGCCTCCTGCCGCCAATGCGGAAAATAAAAAGAGAAATACCGTATTGAACATATTGACCAGAGAGACGCCGGAGACTGCCGCCTCTCCCGCGTAGCTTACCATAAAAGTATCCGCCACTCCCACCAGCACTTCCAGAAGCTGTTCCAGAAAGAGCGGCAGGAGCAGCACCTGTAAAGCTTTATTAGAAAAAATCTTCTGCTCTTCCCTGATCTCCTGCCGAGGCTCTATCAGTCTGCTTATCATCGAATCCATTTGTTTTCCACCTCAAAATGACCTATTTCCCCTCAAGTATAAGTCTTTCTTTTCAGATTCTCCAATGCTTAGTTTTCATTCAGACTCATGCCTCTTGAGCATAGCCTCACAGTTTTCGCGCAATAAGAGGAATATCGGGAAGCACAGTTCTTGTATTTATGATTGTTTTGCTGTACAATATGATTGTTTCAACCGATTGTTTCTATCGGTTAAGAATACAGAACATAATGAAATCTGAAAAGGAGGCGCCTTTAATGACCTATACCATGATGCAGGCCTGCAAAGAGACGGATATGACCTACCAGGCCTTGAAATATTACTGCAACGAAGGATTAGTCCCCAACGTGAAGCGGGACAAGAATAACCGGAGGATCTTTGACGAACGGGATATCAAATGGATCAAAGATCTGGTCTGCTTAAAGAAATGCGGTATGAGCATCCAGGAGATGAAGGAATATCTGGCCCTCTGTCTGGAGGGATCTTCCACCATCACCCAGAGAAAAGAAATGCTGGCCAAAAAGCGGGAAGCTCTCCTGGCCTCCATAGACGAATTGAAGGGATGTGTCGATTATATTGACTGGAAACAGGAATTCTATGACGATGTCCTCTCCGGGAAGCGTCCCTATATCAGCAACCTGATTCTTTCAAAGTAAGGCCATCGCCACAGTTCCGGCAGTCAGGAGCAAAAGCCCCGCTCCTTCTTTCTTCCCCAGCGTCTCGCCGAATACAAAGTAAGAAAATACCACTGTGACCAGCACGCTCAGCTTGTCAATGGGAGCCACGATGCTTGCCGGTCCTTCCTGCAGCGCCCGGTAGTAGCACAGCCAGGAGGCGCCCGTAGCCAGCCCGGAAGCACAGATGAAAGCCCCCTCTCTTGGCGGGATCTGCCGGATCTGGCTGCCCTTTCCCTGGATTCCTACCATCATCCAAGCCATGACCAGTACCACGCAGGTACGGATGGCTGTTCCCAGATTGGACTCCACCCCGGTGATGCCGATCTTCCCAAGGATAGCCGTCAGGCTGGCAAAAAAGGCGGAACCAGCCGCATAAAGGAACCAGCCTCTTTTCCCCCTTTCCTTCTGTTCCCGCACATCCTTCTTCTCGATCATCATCAGGATTCCCACAGCGATCAAAACCACTGCCCCCAATTTGGGCAGAGAAATACCTTCCCCAAGAAAGAGCAAGGCCAGCAGGATGGTCAAAACGGTACTGGATTTATCAATGGGAACCACCTTATTGATCTCTCCGGTCTGCAAAGCCTTAAAATAGCACAGCCAGGAAGCTCCTGTGGCCAGCCCCGACAGGATCAGAAACAGCAGGGTGTTCCCCTTGATCTCCCGGATCTGTCCCCAGGAACCTGCCGCAAATACCATCACCCAGGAAAAGATCAGGATCACCGCCGTCCGCACTGCCGTCGCCACGGTAGAGTCCGTTTTCTGGATGCCGCATTTTGCCAGAATGGAAGTCACACCGGCGAAAAAAGCGGATCCTATGGCGTAGAAAAGCCACATTTTCTCATTCCTTCTTTCTCTTTTCTTCTTTCATCTAAAGATTCAGACGGTATCCTACGCCCCAAACAGTCTCCAGAATCTTAGGATTGCGGGCATCGTCTTCAATCTTCTCCCTCAGACGGTTGATATGGACCGACACGGTAGCGGCATCGGAAATATAATCAAAACCCCAGATTTTCTCAAACAACGCTTCTTTAGAAAACACAATATTAGGATTCTCGGCCAGAAAAGAGAGCAGTTCAAATTCCCGGTTTGGGAGCCTCAATTCCCTATCTCCTTTCCACACCTTCCGGGTAAGCGGCTCCACTACTACATCCTGGATCTGGATGCGTTCTTTGCCTCTTCCGGTCCCCAATTCTTCCCCTCGCTTCGCCGTCAGTCTCGCGTATCGCTTTAAATGAGCGCGGACCCTTGCCACAAGCTGAGAAGGATCAAAGGGCTTTGTAATATAGTCATCGGCTCCAAGACCCACCCCGCGGATCACATCCACGCCTTCTGCTCTTGCCGTTACCATCAGAATCGGAATATCAATCTCATCCCGGATTCTTCGGCAGATATCGTACCCGTCAAGCCCGGGGAGCATAAGATCCAGAAGAATCAAGTCGTATTCAGCCTCTTTCAGTTTGGGGATCACCTGATCCCCTCTCTCTATAATCTCCGTCTCATACCCATTGCTTTCCAGATAGTCTTTCTCCAGCCAGGCAATTTTATCATCATCTTCTACGATCAAGATCTTAGCCATCCCTACACCTCCTTTGGAAAGATCAGCCGGATCTTCAGCCCCTGGTCGTTCTCCGCTTCAATTCTTCCTTGATGCCGCTCCATGATATAAGAAGCCACATAGAGACCCACACCGCTGCCTTGTTCACTTCTGGACTCATCACACCGATAAAATCTCTCAAAAATCCGCGGCAGTTTTTCTTCCGGTACTCCGCTTCCATTATCCTTCCATTCCAGGACTACGGAATCCTCACTTTCAAAAACATGAATCTCTATCTCTACCGGACAGGTCCCCGCATATTTCATACTGTTCTCCAGCAGATTATCAAAAATCCGCGGAATCTGTTCCACATCCATCAAAATCTCCGGCAGCGTCTCCTGATCCTTCCGGAAAGTCATTCTGCCTTTTCCCGGTTCCAGCGCTTCCTCCTTTTTGGCCGTATAAGCGGCGGTAAATTCCGCCAGATCCACCCTGACCATATGAAATGGCATCTGGCCGCTTTCCATCCGGGAGAAATCAAAGAGCTTCTGCAGCAGCACATTCATTTCCTCTGTAGATTCATAAGCGGTCCTCAGATACAGTTCCTGCTTTTTGGGCGTATCCGCCACATGATCCAGGACCCCCTTGATATAACCTCGGATAGAAGTCAAAGGAGTACGCAGATCATGCGAGATCCCGGTTACCATATCCGTCCTTGCCCTCTCATATTTCTCCCGCTGTTTCTGATCTTCCAGAATCGTATGCTGCATGGCATTAAAGGTCTGGCAGACGTGCTCAAACTCTTCTTCGCCCTCATAGACGATCTCTTCCTGGAGATTCCCGTTTTTGATCCGCTCCGCCCCGGACACTAACAATTCCACCGGTTCCATGACTCTCCTGTTCATCTTCCGGGTAAAAAAGGAAGCCAGGATCAAAAGGATCACGATAGCGCTGATCCCTGCCAGGAAAACGCCTCCTAAAAAGAGATAAAAGGAACTGTTCAAAGAAGATGTAAGCCAATTCTCTTCCGGGAAATGAACTGCCACCAGATATCCTCTTCCCCCAGACAGTTCCTTTCCAACAATCGTCATCTTTTCAAATGAGAAGATGTTCGTCTCATTTCCGCTGATCTGCTCTTGATGGAAGAATTCCGCCAGGTCCGCCATCCGGTCGCTGTCGTCCCCGGAACGTACTTTCCCTTCTTGGATCACCGCCGACTGATATCCCCATTTTCCCACTTCTTTTTGAAGATCTTGGGCACGATCCATCTCCTCTTGATCCACAATCCGCGCCACTTCTCCCACATGACTTTCCAGCCTTGTCTGGCTGATGGAGTGCAGCTGGCTTTCCACAGAATCCTCGAATAAAATCAACACCAGAAGCAGAATCAACATCAAGGAAACCAAAGCCGAACATAAGATCAGCATATTGGAACGGAACATCCGCTTTTTCAGAGACATGCCTTTTTCTCCTTTCTTCCCAGCTTCTCAAGCTGATAGACCCCATCCAGGAACATTCCCGCCTGATAGATGCTGTGTTCCCAGGCCAAACGTCTTCCCCTTTCCCTAAGCTCGGACGTGTCTTCTGCAAAAACCTGATCCAGCCGCCTCCGAAACCCCTCCGCGGAATTGGCTTTATATACCTGAACGCCGTCTTCCAGCCAGCCATCATAGACCGGAATGTCTCTCACTAATACCGGTACGCCGCTGGCAAGGGCTTCCAATACCACGATTCCTTCCGTTTCCTCATAGCTTAGAAAGGCGAAGGCATCTGCTCCGCAGTATGCCTCCTTCAATTCATAAGCCTCTACATAGCCCGCAAAAATCACGTTTCCTGGCCGGCCCTTGACCGTCTTTTTTACCTTCCGGGGAAGCGCCAGGCGAAAGTCTCCGCCAAACCAGACAAACTGTGTTTCCGGCATCCGACGGGCCAGTTCCAGGAAATCAAAGATCCCTTTTCTCTCAATCAAATGCCCCGCCGAGATGACAACTTTTTTGTCTGCCGGTATATGATATCGTCTGCGGAAGCGCTCCCCCGCCTCCTTATCCGGCTGAAAAAACTGGATGTCCACCCCGTTGGTAACCGCGTAGATTGGCTTTTTGATCCCGTATTCTAAAAGCAGTCTTCTAGAATACTCCGTAGGCGTTACGATCACATCCCCCATCTCATAGCAGTGACAGATCCATTTCTTAAATAAAGGCGCCAAAACGTCCGATCCAATGAAGGAATGTTTAAAATCCTCCATAGTGGAATGACCGTAATAAACCACCTGTTTCCCCTGCTTTCTTGCAGCGCGGGCCGCCAGGACCGCATCTGGGAAGACCGTATTGATATGTACTACCGTAGCCTCTTTCCAATAATTTGTCAATGGGGCGCCTGTCTCAACCAGCATTTTTTCCTGGTGCAGGATCGCGCTCCCCACACCGCTTTTTCTGACCACTGAAAGGCCTCCCTTATAGATGTAGATTTTCATTCCATTCCTCCTATTCTTCTGGGAAACGCAAATACCGCTTTCTCAACTGATTCCGTGCCTCTCATATGCACTCCCCTCCCTTTTTGAAATTTACAGACTCCCCTTGCTTTCTCCGGAAAATCCATCTTTTCTGCACCAGCCAGCTAAACAAGAACAAGACTAGTTCCGTTAAGATCTTAGCGGGATATACCGGAATCCGGAAGAATACCAGAAAGCTTTCCAGCACCAGACTG
Organism: Lachnospiraceae bacterium KGMB03038; assembly: GCA_007361935.1. Taxonomy (NCBI): domain Bacteria; kingdom Bacillati; phylum Bacillota; class Clostridia; order Lachnospirales; family Lachnospiraceae; species Lachnospiraceae bacterium KGMB03038. The sequence continues at coordinate 2,888,838 of CP041667.1, forward strand.
TTTAAGGCCAAGACCGCCGCGGCTAAGAGCAGATAATCTGACGCCGTCCTTAAGCTTTTGCGTTCATGAAAAACAAATCTGCAGTTCATCCCGTAGTTATAGACCGCGCTGAGAACTCTGGCCGCAATGTTAGCGGCCGGAATCTTCCAGGGCGCTTCCGGCAGAAAAATCGTAAACAACGCAAACAGCAGATAATCAATCCCAAAACTGGAAAGAGAAACGGCAGAAAATCGGAAGAGCTGCCGGTAGATCCTGATCGAATCTCTGATCCTCCGGAAATGAGAACAGCTATTTTCTTTATCGTGGTAGATGGTCTGGATGGGAACCTCTATAATCTCTATCCCACGCCTTGCGCAGGCGGTCAGCACTCCCATCTCGTACTCGTATCTGTTTCCTTCCGCTTCCAGCATAAATTCCAGCATCTGGAAAGAAAACGCCCGCAGCCCTGTCTGGGTATCTGAAAGCGCCACTCCTGTCAACAAGTGGAAAACTCCCCTTGTGATCCGGTTCCCTGCCCGCGACTTCCAGGGCACTTTCCGGTCAATGGTCCTGCTGCCTAAGACCAGGGCTTTGGGGTGGCTGCTGGCCTTTAGAAGCAGTTTCTCCATATCATCCGGCAGATGCTGCCCGTCCGCGTCCATAATGCCGATCACGCTGCATTGGCGAAGTTCCTCCTTGATATATCTCAGGGCGGTCTTAATGGCCGCCCCCTTTCCTCTGTTTTCTTCGTGATGCAGTACGATACAAGTTTCGCTCAGTTCCCAGAAAAGCTGGCTGTAAGCCTCGTCGCTCCCATCGTCCACCAGGATCACCAGATTCTCCAGCTCCAAGTTCCTTTCTACGATCTCTTTTAACTTCCCGTCCGGGTTCAGCGCCGGAATGATCACTGCTTTGTCCATAACCGCCCTTCTTTCTGTTTTGATCTGGGTACTACTTTAGAGCAGAAATCTAACAGAACCAATTAGATTTTTTAAACATTTTCTAAACAAAATTTTCATGCATAAAAAAAGGATGGCCCGCGCCATCCTTTTCCGATAAAATATCCTATTTTGTCAGTTCTTCAAATACAGCTGCCACATACTCCGCAATGGCGCAGTCCTCCTACATCTGTTTCCTTACGATCCGGTAATCATCTCCATTCCGGTAATAGGGGCATTGATAATGAGAGTCTGAGATCAGCCGGATATACTCATCCTCGTCCATGTTGATATCACAGACATATTCCTCATAATCATCGTCATAAACATAATACGTGCAGCTAGTACAACTGTGCGCCGTTTCTTTCTTCATCGTCTCTCCCCCGGTTTCGTCTTTATTATCAAGAATTTCCATCCTGGAACGCAGTTCCTGATTGCCTTATTATAGCTTTTTATCTGAAAATCTTCCAGACTATTTCACCAATTCCCTCCATCTCTTGTTCTCTTTCAGGAATCCGCAGGCCGCATCATCCCGGAAAGACTGCTTCAGATCTTCTTTCAGCCGGGCTGTAAATTCCGGTCTCCTTTCTTTGAAATCCATATGTTCATAGAGAAATGATTCCCGAAAACTGCCGATCTCTTCCACACAGGACAGCATTTCTTCCATAATCGCGACGGCGGTCTCTTCGTCCTGCTCCATCACCGCCAGATCCAGTCCGGAAGAAATCTCATAATACCGGCCCATCTCAAAACACCGGGCCGCCTCGGAAAGCTTCTTCACCAATTTTCTCGCTCTCTCCAAGTCCTTTTCCTCCAGCGCCAGTTGATAGAGGCCGGAAAGGGCCGCCTCTGTCATCTGAGCGTAAGAGAATAACAGCTCTTCGTAGGTTTTCGCCGCCTCTTCCATCCTGTCCGTTCTCCGGTATACCTCCGCCTGCTTCCGTTTCCGCTCCGGGTTCTCCTTAGAAAAATAGTCCAGATATCTTTGCGCTTCCTCGTATTCTTCCCGTCTCATACAAAGAGAAAACATGGCGTCCGCCGCCCCGCGTCTCGCTTCCTCATCGCCGCTTCGGAAAGCCTCCTGATAACATTGTGTGATCAGGACGTCCTGCTCCTTTGTCTCCGGGCACTTCTCTAAAATCCGCCTGGCATCCAGCAGCACTCCGATCTGCCAGTGCAGCCGTCCGCTGCCCGGATACTCTTTCAGCCACGCTTTCGCCTGCTCCACCCCTTCTTCATAGCTTCACTCCTGGAAGATCCGGTCTAATTCCTGGATGATATGACAGACCTCTTCCGCCGTCAGTTCCTTCTGAAAAGACAGCAAAGTGTCCAGCGTAATGCCGAGAAGCCGGGCAATAGGCGCCAGCAGCGCAATGTCCGGGAGAGAATTCCCATTCTCCCACTTATTGACCGCCGGGGCCGTCACGCCCAGACGGACGGCCATTTCCTCCTGCGTCAGATTCTTCTCTTTCCGGTATTTCCGTATGACTTCTCCAATCTCCATTTGTTCAGCCTCCTTTTGCTTTCTTTGCATCGGCCTCTGCTTATTCTTATCATAACGGACCAGATGGGAAACCACAACTGAGCAGATCTTAAATATGGTTCAAAAAAATTAACCGCCGGTTAATCTCCTTTTGTAACTTTGTTACAGAACCCTATGCCGGAATCCCGTATACTCTAAACCATCAGCAAAACATTTTCTAATAACAAAAAGGAGGTCTCGCTTATGTTATTTCAATTAGACGAACGTTTATCCCAATACATGAAGGAACACCGGCAGAAAGATATCCTGATCACCCCGCAGATGTGCAATACCTGAGGCGGCCCCGTTCTTGATATATCAGCAAGGTTTGTTGATCCGGATGAAGCCGCTTCCCTGAAGGAAGCAAATTTTCACAGTTTCCCTCACAGTTTCGGTTCTGTCTTTATCCGCCGGATCCCCTTAAGCGCGGAAGACACGGTCACCCTTAGTTTATCCCGCTTTTTCAAGCGGATCACCGTAAACGGAATCTATTCTGTATAAAAAACTATATGGATTCCTCCCAAACTGTGGTATGATGGAAACATCAAAACCGTCAAATGGGAGGAATCCTTATGAATAAAAAACGAATTGCAATGATCGTGATCGTCATAGCCTTACTGGCGCTTTTTCTGAAATACAGTGATTCGATCTTTGGAACATTCACAAATCTTACCGGTATTGTCCGTCCGCTGCTGATCGGATGTGTCTTCGCTTATGTCCTGAATATCCTGGTCACCAGAATCGAGCGGCTTCCTTTTTTTGCCGCTCCCAGCGCCCCTCTTTACCGGGTGCGGCGCCCAATCAGCATCCTTTGCTCTATCGGGCTGATCCTCGCGGCCATTACCCTGATCATCCAGATTGTGATCCCGCAGCTTGCGGACGCCATCGGCGTATTGGTCAAAGAAATCCCATCGGCTATCTCTCAGCTGATCACCTGGATCTCTTCCCGCAGCAAAGATTGGCCGCAGCTTGAGAAATTCCTGGAATCCTTAAATGTAGACTGGCCCCAGCTGCTTCAGCGCGCCGCCTCACACTTGACCAGCGGGCTGAGCAATATTTTCTCATCTACCGTATATATCCTGGGCACTATTGGATCTATGATCGTAACTTTGGTTGTGGCGCTGATCTTCTCTATCTACATATTGTCTGGACGAGAACGGCTCTTCCGTCAATTTCAGACGGTAGCGGAAACCTATTTGAAAAAGAAATGGTACGACCGGCTGGCGCTGGTGATCTCTACGGCCCATGATACCTTTACCCGCTTTATCATCGGCCAGTGTACGGAGGCCGTGATCCTTGGCGCCCTTTGCACCATCGGCATGTCAATCTTCCGCTTTCCCTACGCAAGCATGATCGGCACCCTGATCGGGGCCACTGCCCTGCTTCCTGTTGTAGGCGCTTACCTGGGCGCGTTTATCGGAGCCTTCATGATCTTTACTGTAAATCCTATCCAGGCGCTTGGATTCCTTGTATTCATCGTAGTTTTACAGCAGATCGAAGGCAATCTGATCTATCCAAGAGTGGTAGGCTCTTCTGTAGGACTGCCCGGTATCTGGGTATTGACTGCCGTCACCATTGGCGGCGGCTTAAGCGGTGTTGCGGGCATGCTGCTGGCTGTCCCTGTCACAGCCACGTTATATAAGCTGCTCCAAAGAGATGTACGCAGGCGCAGGGCTTTGACAGAAACAGGGGCGCAGGATTAATTGGAGACCGTGACCAGGCAGGCCATTGCCACAGCGGAAATGTCGTTTATATAATTGAGCATGGAAGCCATCTGCTTCTTCTGGGGATCCTTCTGGATCTCCTTTTTCATCGCTTTTAGTGTCGCCTTTACCTCTTCGCCTTCGTATTTGGAAAAATACTGATACAAATTCTTCGTCTCCTGTAAAAGGAAGACCAAGGCCGTATCATGAGCGGACATTTCCCGTGTCTGTGTTACCGCTTCCTTGATGGCACCGATCAAATCATCTTTATACTTTTTATCCGGGGTATAGGTGGTCTTTTTTCCAAAGAATCCAGCCTTTTCTTCTGACGCTACCCCTTGTGCCGTCAACGCCTTCCCCATCTTATCTATCAATTCTCGCATCCTTGTGCCTGTCGAGATCAAATAATCGCTCATCAACCGGTTGGTGGCGCGTGGTTTTTCTTCCAAATATGTGTATAAAGGTCTCAAGTATTCCAGCTCCTCTGGAAGTTCTTTACGTATGCTGATCTTTTTCTTTTCCAGTGTGATCACTTCTCCTAGCAGTAGGTCCATTACTCCCGCCGCCATCAATCCCGCATTGGATTCATTCCTTCGCAGCGGCGGAAGGTTCCCTCTCTCGTCCACCGCTAGTAGATAGTATTCTTGTATCAAAGATGTTCTGTCCATGGTTACTCCTCCTTTTCCTCCTGCTTTAAATCTAAGGGCATTATAGCATACCCCCCCCCCGGTTTTTCCAGGGGTTTTGCGGCTACCGCAGGAGTTCCAGACAAAAGCAAACCCTTCGGCTCTCTTCTCCCTGGACCGCTTCCGCTTCTGGAAGCATTTTCGCTGTCAGTTTTCCGCCCAGCTCTTCCGCCAGGGCTTTGGCGATGGTCAGTCCAAGTCCTGTTCCGCCCCGGCCGCGGGATGTGTCCCGCATATAGAACCGGTCAAACAGCCGCGGCAGATCCTCTTCCCTTAAGCTGTGGGTATCATTGACAAACAGGATTGCCACACGGCCCTTTTTTTCTTCCATCGCTATCCGAAACAGCGTATCTCCATAGCGCTGTACATTCTGGAACAAGTTGAGGCAGATCCGCTCCAGCGCCCCTGCCTCTCCGATCGCCCAGACTGGATGTTCCGGCAGCTCGATCTGAATCCTCAGACCCGCTTCTTCTATCGGCTGGTAATTTTCCGCGAAAAATTCCCGCAGAAATCTTGCCACATCCAGTTTCTCTGTCACCACTAAGTAATCTTTGGCGTAAATCCTGGAGAAATCGTAGAATTGATCTGCCAGTTTCCTCATAGCTTCCGCCTTCCGCTTCACAATCTCTATCGTCTCCGCCGCTTCCGTGTCTCTGCCCTCACAGGGCGCGTTTGACTGCTGGTACAGCTTAAGGTATCCCAGGATCACCGTCAATGGCGTGCGCAGGTCATGGCTGATATTTTCAATCTGCTTCTGGAAATCTCGTTCCCTTCTCTCGTAACGCTGGCGCTCCTGCTGTATCCCTTCCAGCAGCCGGTTCAACGAACACAGTAATTTTCGTAAACAGGGATCTGGCACCGGAAGATGGAACTTCTGATTCTGAGTCAGGTCCTGCTGTACCCAGTCCAAATCTCTCCCTATAGCTTTGAGCGCAGATACCAAGGTCAGATATCGAAAGGCAAAATAGCCTCCAGTCACGATAGATATGCAAAGTAATACAAGATACAGCATGAACGTTCCTCCCAGTCATTTTTTGCAAATTCCTTTATAGGTCTCTTTTCTTTAGAAGCTTCATTCCTAAAATTCCAAAAACAGCCGTTCCCGCCAGGCCGGAGATCAGACAGCGGGCCGCTCCTTCTGCTGTGTCCCAGGCCGTGAGACATTCCCGTGTGTTGACGTTCGCTCCATTTGTAATGTCAAAAAAGTTGGCCGGCATCCACAATGCAAGATCATAGACCATATCAAAGCGAAACCCCAGATACATCAGCAGTTTAGGTACGAAGATCCAGACAGAAAGCCAGACCAGGATACTCGTTCCGCTTTTGTCAAAAAACTCCAGAAACAAAACGCCGGAGACCAGGCCTGCTGCCGCGATCAGATAGACCATTGGGATCTCCATGAGCAGGTCGCTAAGCTGGACCGGTCCTTCTTTGGGAAGCAGCATTTCCGCGCCGAGGATCCAGACAGCCACCACAACAACCATCACAACCGTGGCCGCCAGAAGAGCCACCACACATTGTCCCGCAAAAATCTTTGTTCTTGGAACTCCTGCCGCTACGGTATTCTTCAGATTGCCATTTCTTCTTCCGCCTTCATAGAGGAAAATCACCACCATACCTCCCATGAATCCAAAAAGCATCGGGCTGGACACCAGATTCGAATAAGAAAAAGACGTATTCCTGTATGGACCTCCAAAAAAGTACAGGAGCACTTGCAGAAGAACTGCCAGGGACGCCAGGATCCCGGCGGTCAGATACATCTCTTTTGTATGGGTTACACGGTAAATCTCACTTTTTATATAATTCAGCATGTTACACACCCCGTTTCTTTAATTCCATATAATATTCTTCCAGAGAAGACTGAATGGTCTTCATCTGTGTGATGTAAATCTGATGCTCCAGCGCCAGACGACTATAGAGCTCCATATCTTCTCCCGGATCCTCAATACAGATGCTGTGATCCGGAAGAATCTGATACCGTTTATCCGGAAAGGCGCGTTCAAATACCGCCGCGTACTTTTCTATATCCGAAAGGGTAATCTCCACCCGATCCACACATTTTTCACGCAGACTCTGAGCGCTGATCTCTTCCAGCAGGGCGCCTCTGTTTAAGAATCCATAGACATCCGCCGTCTGTTCCAGCTCAGATAAAATATGGCTGGAAATCAGGATCGTAATATTTTTCTCCCTGTTCAGCTGGTGAAGGATATTGCGAAATTCTATGATGCCGCTTGGATCAAGGCCATTGATTGGTTCATCCAACACCAATACCTGGGGCGCCCCAAGCATAGCGATCGCCAGGCCAAGACGCTGCTTCTGTCCCATAGAGAGATGGGCGCATTTATTCCGCCGCTTCCCAGATAATCCGGTCAACTCCAGCGCCTCGCCCACTCTGGCGCGCTCCGGGATTCCTTTTTGGATGGCGTAATAGGTCAGCGTCTGCTCCACCGTCATATTGGGAAAAAAGCCCGGCTGTTCAATCATAAATCCCATGTTCCCGCGACATTCGTCCAGAGCCTTCGTTTCAAACTCTCCCAGCAGTCGAATCTCTCCTTCAGTGGGAAAACTCTGTCCCGCCAGTAATTTCAACAGCGTGCTCTTCCCTGCCCCATTGTCCCCTACCAGCCCATAGATACATCCGTTTCTCACATGCAGATCCACATGCTCCAATGCCGTAAAGGTTCCGTATCGCTTAGTCAGTTGTTTTGTCTCAATGACAGATGCCATCTTGTCTTCCTCCAATCCCGCGTCCGCACAATCAAAGGCAGATGCGAAAAATACGTCTGTCAATAAGCAAGTATCTTTCCTATTGACAAACGTATTTTATCCTTTCTCCTTTTAAGAAGTCATAAAGAACTTTTAAAGACCCCATAAAGTTCCAAGAATATTTTTAAGCTTTCACTGGAGCTTAAATCCAATCCCATATACGGTCTGGATATATTCATTCTCCGGATCTACCGCTTTCAGTTTCCTGCGCAGATTACTGACATGGACGTTGACCGTATTATTTTCCCCATAATATCCGCCGTGCCATACCAGTTCATAGAGATTTTCCCGGGAATATACCTTATCTGGATTCTGCATCAGCAGGAACAGAATATCATATTCATGAGCCGTCAGTGACAGTTCCTCTCCGCCTGCCACAGCCCGGCGGGCCTCTGGAAACAGGACCAGATTCTTATGGGACAGACTTCTCGGAATCTGGGGATTCTTTCCAGCCCTCCGCAGGGCCGCCTGCACTCTGGCAAGAACCTCCTCTGGCTCGAAAGGCTTTGTGATATAATCGTCAGCCCCGATCTTTAGCAGCGTCACTTTGTCTGACAGACTGTTCTTCGCTGACAGCACCAGGACGGGAACGTCATACTGAAACTGCTCCCTTATTTTCTCCAGTAGTTCTTCCCCGGACATGCCGGGCAGCATAAGATCCAGCAGGATAAGGTCCGGCACGCTTTTCTCCAGCAAAAGTTCTGCTTCTGTGCCGGAAAATGCCTGACAGGTCCTGTAGCCCGCCTCCTGTAGTATCTTCACCAGCAGGCCGCTGATGTCTGGCTCGTCTTCGATGATCATAATATAAGACTGCATGTTGGTGTCCTTTCTGTGTGGGCTGAATTTGATCAATGATGGTTGTCAGAGACATCCCCATTTTCTGATAAATGCTACAGATGTCTTCTGATTTTTTCAATCAATCCCTGATCTGCCGGAAGCCAATCCACATCATCTAAGGTTTCTGCTGTAAGCCATCTTGCGGCTTCATGTTCTTTCAAGATCAGATCGCCGGATTTGACGGTACAGAAAAAACAATCCATGGAGAGATGAAAGTCTGGATAGTCGTATTCTACAGTATCCAGAAGATTTCCCACTTCAATTTCCGTATCTAGTTCTTCCAGAATTTCTCGCCTTAATGCTTCTTTGGAACTTTCACCTGGCTCTACTTTTCCTCCGGGGAACTCCCATCCGTCTTTGAATTCTCCATAACCACGTTGCGTGGCGAAAACTTGATTCTTATGTACGATAATCGCAGCGACAACTTTTATAGTTTTCATAAATTTACTTCCTCCATTAGTTATTTACAATGTATTCATAAATATCCTCTCGAACGGACGTCTCTAATTCCCAGACAATTTCTACCGCTGTTTTATCTGTATTTGCCATTACAAACTCTTTTGCCTCTCCTGTAGCATACATTTTCCCAAGATAATAGAATTCTTTCGATATCTTATCATCCTTGTTTTTACGGACAAACAATTCCACATCAATTCCACGTTCCTTAGCATGAAGAAAATTCTGTACATCTTCAGAAGCAATGGTCCGACTTTGTTTTGATATGGCAATCAGGCGACTAGGACTTTCAAAATGATCCTCGTATTTAATTGTATCCTGGATGTTCTCTGCCTTGTCATAATTAATAAATACCGGAAATGTTTTTGTCTTCCTATCATATTTGTATCCGCCAATGTTTAATGGCACTTCGTTATGTTCCCAATTTAAAAGGCGGCAAATATCCTCATATGTATATTTTTGATACAATACGAAATTAGTATCTTGATACCGATAACTATAGTTTACCTTATACCTTGAAATGCCAAATTCGATTAGCTCTTTTAAAATTGCTGTAAACTGTGGATTTTGAAGCATTTTCCCAAATCCATCAGCAATTTCATAATCTCCATCTGTTCCTTTTTTTAAGAATATACAATTTGCATAGGTTTTCTTCCCGGAACCAGAAGGAAATTCGTTGGTCATTACATTTACCACATTTTTGATAGATTTCTCCTGTAAGCCAATTCCATAATTTTCTAATAGATCCTTTTTCCATAACCCAAAAAAGCTCGATCTATAACGAAGAATTCGTTCCAGTAATGCAAGTTCATGGATTCGTTTTCCACTTGCCAGCTTTTTCGATATAAACTCAATGACCTGTTCTTCTTCTTTTGAAAGTCTGATAGTATATTCTTTCTCATACTTTACAAGAAATTTGTAATACGAACCAAGACTTCCGTTATCAAAAATCCGCAGGACGTCCATCTCTCCATATTTATCAAAATCTTTCAAGGCAGGTATTCGTCCCAACTTATTTTTTAAATTCTTATAATTTTCTTTAATTAATTTAATGTCGCTAAAGTTTGCTGTATCGATCGCAGAAAAAATACGTTTTCTTGAAATCTCATCAAAATGGATGGTGGAAGAACCTGGTATAATTCGTTCTCCTTCCAACACATAACGCCTAATGTTATCCTTGTTATAACTTCGGTCTCCTGACAGCGCAATGGGAATCATAAAATTATTTTTGTAGTTCCCGATAAAATCAAGAATCACTACATATTCTTTTGTATCTGCTTTACGCAATCCTCTCCCCAACTGCTGCACGAATACAATTGGTGATTCTGTCGGTCTTAGCATAATCACCTGATTGATTTCCGGAATATCTACCCCTTCATTAAAGATATCCACTGTAAAAATATAATCTAATTTCCGCTCCCCTTCATCCAAGACAAGTCGTTCTATTGCCTGTTCCCGTTGGTTTTGACCGTCCTCTCCTGTAAGTGATAGAGTTTTATAACCTCTTTCGTTAAATTTCTCACTTAACGCAACTGCTTCTTTTTTGGAGCTACAGAAAACTAAACCCTTGGGGCTTTTTCCGCAATATCCATAATATTTAATCTGACTGATTACATAATTTACCCGTTCATCTGAGGTCAGCCGATTAAAGTCTTTCAATCCTGTTTCTTCATCAACAGGCTCTCCATCAAACTCTAAATCCGTAATTCCAAAATAGTGAAATGGACACAATAAATCTTCCTCCAACGCCTGTTGAAGTCGAATCTCGTAAGCAATATTATGGTCGAAAGCGGCATATACATCAAAATCATCTGTACGCTCTGGAGAGGCCGTCATTCCCAACCAAAACCGCGGCGTAAAATACTTCATAATATTCTGATAACTTGAAGCGCCTGTGCGATGCGCTTCATCTATAATAATCGTATGAAACTCATCTGGACGAAAAGAGTGAAGGATTTCTGACTTCGCCATCATCTGCATTGTCGAAAATAAGTAATCCACCTGAAAATCTTTCGAGTTTCCCGAAAGTAATCCAAACGTTCTAGTATCTCCAAATACCTTTTTATAACTTTTTATCGCTTGCTTTGCAATCTGTTCTCTATGCACCAAAAACAACACTTTTTTCACTCTATTTTCCCGCAAGGCAAATGCAGAAGCATAAGTCTTTCCTGTTCCAGTGGCCGAGATTAAAAGTGCCTTTGATTCTCCTGCCTCTTGAATCTTACGTAAATTAGAAATAAACCCTAACTGCATAGAATTAGGTTCCAAGCGATATTGCTCGATTGAAGGAATCTGTGCACTTTTTGCAATTTTATGTTGTTTTTGAATCACACTATAATTTAGCGAATATTCTTCGATAAAATCCTGATAATCTTCCGCATATTTAGAATCCCATAATCCAGAGAATTCTACCATGAGTTCTTCTGCATATTCTCCTTGATCTGTAGAAACGACTTTTGTGTTCCACTCTCGATTCCTTGTCAATGCATTTAATGTAAGATTAGAGCTCCCCACAATAATGCGATAAACTTCTTCATTTTTGAATATATAACCTTTCGTATGAAAATCTTCCTGGGCCGGTCCTGTCCGAAACATTTTCAAGGTAATATTACTTAACTCTGCCAGTTTTCTTAAGGCCATTGGCTGTGTAAAATTCTGATAATCTGTTGTAAGAATTTTCCCTGGGATATGCCTTCTTTCTAATTCCTTTAAGGTCTGAAGAAGAGGCGTCACTCCTCCCATAGTAATAAATGCGACACTGATAGAGAATTCTTTGCACGCTAACAGCTCATTCTCCAAAGATGAGAGCACTTTACGCCCTTCTCTGTAATTGTTAGAAATAAACTGCGGTCTGTAAGCTAAATTTGATGGATTCCGGCCATCAATAAACGCTGTTGTCAAACCAGAAGTAAGTCTGGAAATTTGAATATTTTCCATAATAAACCTTCTCCTTTACAATTAATACTCTAAATTAGTAATGGGATTATATCCTATGCCTCTTTAAAGACGATCCCTAAACTTCGAGGATTGTTACTCCGAAATCATGAATCGTAAAATGTCTTCATATGTCACCAATGCAACGTTCCCGCTCCTGCTTGCCGCCTCAATACAACCTTTCGTGAATCCGCTCTTTGCAAATAGGTACAACTGTGTATTTTCGTAATGAAACAGCTGACTCCTTTTCACCAATGTTTCCAAAGCTCCTACATCTACTTTCTCATTTGTCCATTTGCACTCGCCAAACAAAGCCGTGTTCTTGTCCTGTTCTCCCATAATATCAATCTCTGCTTGTTTCTTTTCCGTCGGATCAGTTCCCCACCAACGGCCAAGCCCTGTAAATTCAACCGAAGATTTACCCTTTAATAACAATTTCCAAAGATACTGTCTGCAGATCTCCTCAAATACTTTTCCCATATAATCAGACAGACATGGTTCAATTCGATTATATACCAGGTCAGCCGCTCCCCTTGCAATAACCGAACTATTTGCCGGTACAAAACGATACCAAAACCGGAACATATTATCATCAATCGCATAAATAGACTTTCTGGAAGCCTTTTCCCCATAAGGCGTCTCTTTTTGGACAAGTCCAAGTGCAATCAGATTTTTCAGATAAGTGGCACAGACACTGGTATCTTCTCCGACTTTTGTTGATATTTCCGCCATACGGGAAGCACCGTTTGCAATCGCCGTAATAATCGCATTGTATAGTGCCGGTTCACGCACTTCCTGCTTCAACAGATTCTCTGGTTCTTCAAATAATGACGAGGTAGGGTTTAGAAACGTATTTTTTATGTTATCCGAAATACTGAGCTTATCGTTCATTTGTAATAAGTACTGCGGTGTACCGCCTGCAATTCCATAAATCAGCGCTTTCTCTTCATCAGAGAAATTTTTAAAATAGCGGCAGGTATCTGCAAAATCGAAAGGTAATATTTTCATCTGCGCGGTCCGTCTGCCATATAACGGGGCCTTATATGCCAATACATGGTCTTCCATATAAGACATAGAAGATCCGCAAAGTATCAGCATCAATTTAGATGTATCTTTATATTTATCTATCAAAAGCTGCAGCGTAGACGCAAGGCTCTTGGACGTTCTGGCAACATAAGGATACTCGTCGATTACAAGAATCAGACGTTTTTTTTCAGCTAATTGAAACACATATTCCAGCGCCGCCTGAAATGACAAAAATACCGTATCTGCTTGAATTCCCAAGCCACACTCCACAATATTTTTACTGAAGTTTTCCAAATTCTGCTTTGCGTTGCTTTCAATCCCCATAAAATAGATTGCTGTTTTATCACTGATAAACTGATTGATAAGCGCTGTTTTCCCTACACGACGACGGCCATAAATCACAGCAAACTCGAATTTATCTGACATATATAATTTATTCAACACGGACATTTCTCGCTCTCTGCCAATAAACATCTTTCAGCCTCCAATAGATAGTTTCATATTAACTATAATATATCACCGCGTCGCATTTTAGTCAATTACGATTTACCAAATCTAAAATAACGAAATTCCCTGTGCAATCCAATCAAAATCACACAGGGAATTCATAACAGAGCCTTTCTCTATCCTTCTACCTTCTCCTCCCATTCTTATCAAATGTCCGCCTCAGCGCCATCTCCGTTGGAATGATCGATCCCACCAAAGATACCATCTGCACTCCACAGATGATCCCTCCTACCGTTCCTACCACGTCGTCATTTTCCCCTAGCACAAACAGCATTGGGATAACCGAGAACGGCAGTAAGATCAGCCCTGAGATCCGCCAGATCCTTCCGCAGTATTTATGCGCAAATTCCCAGGTATCCTGATTTTTCATGGACATTTTGGTCCGATAGCCAAATACCATATTAATATCACCTGGTATGCTTTTCAAAAAGCATTGGCCGAAACCGATCATCGTGGCCGGAATCAAAAGATCCATGATCAGCATAAAAATCCAAAATCCCATCCCCGTCAATCTTTCCGCCTCCCATCCATATATCGGCCCGCACTTCTATACCGACACCGATCTCTCACCTATCTCTGCTCTGCCAGATCCTTCAATGTCTGTCCTGTGATCCGGTATGTGGTCCATTCATCCATAGGCTCTGCCCCAAGAGAGCGGTAGAAATCAATGCTGGATTTATTCCAGTCCAGACACCACCACTCCAGACGCCCGCAGCCTCTCTCCACAGCGATGGCCGCAAGCTTTTTCAAAATCGCCTTGCCATAACCCTTGCCCCGGAATTGAGGCAGAACGTATAAATCTTCCAGATAGAGTCCCGCTCTTCCAAGGAATGTAGAAAAGTTGTGGAAGAATAGAGCAAACCCTATCTCCTGGCCATCCTCCATGCCAAAGATCACTTCCGCCTTCTGCTTATCGAAAATCCACTCTTCTAACAATTCCTCTGTAGCCACTACTTCCTGTTCCATTTTCTCGTATTTCGCCAGTTCTTTGATAAATTTCAGAATCAGCCCTGTGTCTTTTCGCTCAGCATAGCGGATTGTAAACTCCTGCTCCATTTTTATTCCTCCATTCTATCTCCTGTTTCATCAAATACACTTCTACCGCCTTTGAATATGGATAACCCTGGGTCTTATGAAATTCCAGGTAAGACTTATCCTGTTCATAGATCTCCCCGATCGTTCTTCCCGCGTATTTCCCCTTTGGAAAGCAGATCTGCCCCAGTTCAGCAATCGTCTTCTGCCAGTAGATTTCTTCATACAGACGTTCTTCCCCTTCCAGACATTCCGCATTCAGCCTCTGGAACCACTGGGCGAATTCTGCCCTTGTCATCTTCCACGTCTGCTCCCTGGTAATTCCATTTTCATCCATATCCTGGACTTCGATCACAAGAACTTCGTTTCCTGCCGCAGTGTCCTTTTTGGCGTAATTTATCAGATAAAGCGTTGCCCGGAAATCATTTCTGGCCCGCCACAATGCCAGGAACTTTCTCTTATTCTTATCCCAATACCGATTGGGATGGCTGGTATGGGGCGTTACTTTTTGCTTCTCTTCACACAGCAGATATTCAAAAATAATATAGCCGTACTGCGGATGCTTCTGAAGCCGCTCAAAATTGATGGCCGCAGTCGGCATATCCCCCAGCATCTCCTTGGAAAATTCAAAACCACACTCATCATAATGTCCCAGCTTTTTACTGTCCTTTGCCATCTCTTTTTCCCTTTCTTTAGTCTTTTAACTCGCACCGCATCTCATACCACTGTTCGCCGCCCCAGCTTGATCCCGATATCCCACAATTCTGGAACCCCATTTTTTCGTACATTTTCACCTTTTCTTCCAAACAGGTCAGGATCAAAGTCTTTCTTCCTTTTTTCGCCTCCCGCTGCTGATACTGGAACATCAATTCAGACGCCAGCCCCTGACGGCGGTACTGCGGCAGCACGTCCAAGCCAAGAAGCATGATATTTTCCCCTGTCGGATCATAGAGTTTTGCGTCCTGGAAAAACGCGTCTCTCAGCCGCTCCTCGTTGGTTGCCAGGCCGTTTAAAAATCCGGCGATCCTTCCATTTTCCTTGTCCACTGCCACCAGGAATAACTCCGGCGCTGTGTTTACGCGCTCCTTCATCATCGCCGCGGAACAAGCTTCATTGGGCGGAAAACAGATCCTCTCGATCTCCGCCGCCTGATCCGCCTCATGGGGAAGAATATTTCGGAATTCGCAGCGCTCTTTAAGTTCTTTATTCAACATCTGGTCTTCCAGTTTCTCGTTATACATGACAGTGCCTCCAGTTTTGCTCTTTTCTTTATAGACTTATTTTACACTTCTTTCCAGCAGTTGCAAATTAAAAAATCCAAAAACAGTATTTACAAGAATCCTTTTCTGTTATATAATCTGCCCTTGGATTTTGTGTTCAGAAGGGATTCTATTTATGAAAACAGTTCAGCATGATATGACGGCAGGAAGCCCGATGAAGATTATCCTTAGCTTCACTCTGCCGATCTTTATAGGAAATGTATTTCAACAGTTTTACAATATGGCGGATGCGGTGATCGTAGGGAAATTTGTAGGGACAAAAGCCCTTGCGGCAGTCGGAAGTACGGGGACCATCATGTTCTTGATCTATGGATTTGTCGTGGGGATGACGGCAGGATTTACCGTATTGACCGCACAGAAATTCGGCGCCGGCGATATGCCTGCCATGCGAAGGACTGTTGCTGGCGCCTCCATTCTATCTCTGATCGTGGGATTGATCCTGACCGCGGCGTTCATGCTCCTGATGAAGCCCTGGCTTCATCTGATGAATACGCCCTCCGATATTTTTGCGGATGCTTATGCCTATATTATGATCATCAGCGGCGGTATTCTTGCTCAAATGCTGTATAACCTGCTGGCCAGCATCCTGCGCGCACTGGGCAACAGTAAAGTCCCCTTATATTTTCTGATCCTGTCAGCCCTGCTCAACATCGTGCTGGATCTTGTCTTCATCATCGCGTTTCATATGGGCGCCGCCGGGGCTGCCGTTGCTACCGTTATCTCCCAGGGAGTATCTGGCGCGCTCTGTTTTGTTTACATTGTAAAAAAGGTTCCGGCATTAAAAATGTCAAAAGAAGACTGGCATCCATCGGGGTTCCTCCTAAAAATGCAGATCAAAATCGGCATTCCAATGGCACTGCAGTATTCCATCACCGCCATCGGGACCATGATGGTACAGACTTCCCTGAATATCCTGGGTTCTACCCTTGTAGCCGCGTTTACGGCCGCAGGCAAGATCGAACAGATCGTGACACAGGCATACCTGGCCTTGGGAACAACCATCGCCACATTTGCGGCCCAGAACATGGGCGCCGGCAATATCCGCCGCATCCGGCAGGGATTTAAAGCCTCTACCCTGATCGGGATCATTTACTCTTTTCTTGCGGCCGCCCTTGTTATGACAGTCGGAAAATATATGACCTACCTGTTTGTATCTGAAAATGTGGAACAGATCATGAATTCCGTAGATATCTATCTGAAATGTGTAGGCATGTTCTTTATTCCTCTGGTGATCGTAAATGTCTACCGTAACGGCATCCAGGGACTGGGCTATGGCCTGCTTCCTATGATGGCCGGCGCAGCGGAACTGGTGGGACGAGGCGCCGCCGCGGTGATCGCCGCCGGACAAAAGAGCTATCTGGGCGTATGCCTGGCAAGTCCCGCCGCATGGGTATTGGCAGCAGTGCTTTTGATCGTCATGTATTATTATGTGATAAAAGTGGATCTGAGGAAGATATTTCCGGAGGGGGATGGGGAGATTGCCATCCGTCAGCAGGTCCCTCAAGCATAAGGGATTTACTTTATAGAGCCCGCTCAAGATTAAACCAGTCCTGGTTTTCTGTTGAGGGGGCTTTCTTCATACATAGGAATCTTTCACCGAAGAATCAAGATATGATATAATTATAGGAAAATCCAACGTATCTCATTCTTAGAATCCTTGATAGGGGTGAAACTGATATGCCTATAACAGAAAACGAAATGGTAAAAGAATTGGAACAAAAAATCAAGTCTGGCAGCTGGAATAAAGTTGCCCCGGAAGATGCGATATGCGAGGACCTGGTAGGAATGCGCCTGTATGATGAGCCGCTCTGGGACTTTGGCGACGCTCTTGACCCCTTATTTGAGACCTGGAAGAGACCTGAGGTTATACACCCAGAAGCAATGCTCCCAAGAGACTGGCTTGCTGAAGCCAAAACTGTCATCTCCTATTTTTTCCCATTTACGGAACAGATCAGACACGCCAACGCCGAAGACATGGCCCGCACATCCGATGCGTGGCTTCACGGCCGCATTGAAGGACAGGAAATGATCTCCTCCGTGGGCCGCGAATTGTGCCATATTCTTGAAAAAGCGGGTTATAAGGCTGTTTGTCCCTCTCTGGATCCCCGGTTTCGAATGTTGGCTGACTATACCTCCAACTGGTCTGAACGCCATGCGGCTTATATATGCGGATTAGGGACTTTTGGCCTTTCAAAAGGACTGATCACCAGCAAGGGCATTGCGGGGCGCTTTGGAAGCGTCATTACTTCCTGCGCCTTCCCAATCACAAAACGCCCCTATGAAGGGCTTACCGATTACTGCATTATGTGCGGAAAGTGCCAGCGCAACTGTCCGGCCCATGCAATCGACAAAACCAAAGGCTGCCTGGCTGGGAAAGATCACGCGCTCTGTTCCGCGTATATCAAAGAGAATACCAGACCGCCGCATGGTCCACACAAGAAAGTACGCTATGGCTGTGGGAAATGCCAGGTGGATGTCCCCTGCGCTGCCGGGATCCCAAAGAGGAGAGGGATATCGGGTTCTATACTGGTTTGATCAAATGCTGTTCAAAAAAGTTTCAAACGTATTTGTGGCTCCGCTATGTTCAACGATTTTCCCAGCTATGACTTTATCAATATCAATCCCTGTAATTTTCAGGACTTTTCATCAGCCGCATGTTGACGAATCATTTTCATAGTATAATCAGGATACGTTTTTTCAAAACAATCAGATGCTGCTTCATCCCTTCATAAACAACTTTTGACTGCTTGGTCTATTAAGAAAAGTGGGGCAGAATTACCTGCCCCTATGCTTCTCCTTCTTTTTCTGCTGTTTCAGTTCAAACTTTCGCTCTTTTTCTGCTTCCCGGTTTTCCCGGTTCACAGTCCTGCGCTCCGTTTTTGACTGCTCCTGCTGTAATTTCAAAGCCTGCTGTGATTTTGTGCCGATCCCGTGATTTTGCATCTGTTTGCGCACTTCTCGCTGTACTCGTTTCGGATTACGGCTGGCTTCTTTTACATCAGCTGCCACAGCCGGACTAAATCTCAGACGATCGTAGTGTTTCAGAACAAACCCATATACCTCATAGTCTCTTGGCTCCGCCCCAAAGGTTACCTTACATACAGATAACTTCCCCTCCGATATCCATTCAAAAACGCCTATCCAGAAAGGGTCCTCGAAAAATACTGTCAATCTGCCCGATACTTTGTCCATGACAATTCCTCCTTAAATAATTGTAATGAACAAAGAACGGACGACCCTAAGGAGGGAGGGTTACTTACACCCAAAGGTGCGGCCGGGCTACCTACCGGCTCTGTAAGAGATCGCCTCTTACGTTGCGTTTTTATCTTTGCTCCTTAATTCTATCACATCCACAACTGGTTATCTACAAGAATTATTTGATTATTTTAGGCAGACATAATAGAATACAGATATCTATAATCTAAGGGAGGGGATGATCTATTGAATACCGTATTTCAGAGAACAGAAATCACAGAACCAGCTTTATTCAGCCCATCTGATACAACCAAAAAAATCGATGATTTTCCAGAAATATGTGTTTCCACATTTTCGGAAAATATCATTCAAAAATTTTCTTCTATGAGCAATACTAAAAAGATTGCAGAACTCTATACCGCCAACGGCAGTCTGCCCGTATACAAAACACGATACAAAGATACCGATATTGCTTTTTACATGTCCAGAGTGGGCGCCCCGGCATGTGTTGCGGGCTTTGAAGAAATCATTGCTATGGGCGCAGAAAAGTTTGTGCTGTTCGGCTCCTGCGGTGTCTTGGACGATGAAAAGGTAAAAGACCGCTTCATTATCCCGGTTTCCGCCGTTCGTGATGAAGGTACCAGCTATCACTATACAGCGCCATCGCCGGAGATCGAAGCAGATCTACATTCTATCCAAATTTTAGAAAAAGTCCTGAAAACCTGCGGATACCCTTACATAAAAGGCAAGACATGGACTTCTGATGCCATTTACAGGGAAACACTCCCACTGATCCAGGAGCGCAGGCAGGCGGGCTGTCTTGCAGCAGAAATGGAGTGTGCGGCTATGCTGGCAGCCGCAAAATACCGCCATATTCCATTTATCCAATTCCTATATGGGGCGGATAACCTTAGTTCTGAAACATGGGAGATCCGGGATCTGGCTCTGTATGGACTTACTAATGCGGAAAAATATATGGTTCTTGCTTTTGAGTGCGGTCTTGCTTTGTAATTGCTTTTAAGTCGATGATGCAAAAAGCCCGGAAATGCTGGGGTTATGGCATTTCCGGGGTTCTGTCTGTTGCTCGCATACAAAATCTTATTGCTATACTTCTTTGTATGGGATGTATGGTTCTATCTGGTTTTACATGTATTCCACTGCCTCAGGTCCACAGACTGTACTGAACGATGTTATCAATTTGTTATCATGTTTGTGTTGTCACTCAAAAACTCTTGTAATATCCTGATATCGGTGATCACACGGTAAATCTCTAAATACTCGTTGCTTTCTGCTAATACCATCCATATTTTCTGTTCCTATCGTCGCAGATAAAAGCTGGGGCAAAACCGTCGTACTATTACAAATTTTCATTACTAAATATTCACCACGCTCTCCAACTACATTATTTGCGCTACTACCTTTACACCATCTTAATTCTTTTATAACCATACTATAATACATCTGATTTTTAAGCAATGCACAGAGCTTAGTACTGATGACGATTGTTATAATCGGTATCTACTTAGGCCTTAGGCGTGAATTTTCCATACTTATCGGCTTTCTGGTAATTGTGCTCATTACGATAAGTCTGGTATAAATGCCGGCGGCGCAAAAGATATGCTACTGGAACTGTTCAACCGTATTATCAGTGCTTACCCTTAAAATACACCATTATTTATATTGAGAAAGAGTTCTTATCTTGATAGTATAATACATAAGCGATTATCAAATCTTTATCTTATAAAAGAGGAGAAATTAAAATGGCAGAAATTAAAGCATTGCTAGTAGGAGTAAGTGACTATTCAGCGGTCGTGGTAGATAATTTACCTTTTTTGCATTAATGATATACAAGAGGTATCAAATGCATTAATTACAGGGCTAAATGCTGACAGTTCTAACATTATTATATGCGGTGATACTAAAGGAAAAGTATCTGCAAATGACTTCTTAATCTCTTTACAAAAAGCGGTTTCAATTATAGAGAAGGACGACACTTTTATTTTTTACTTTTCCGGACATGGAGGGAACTCCTCTGTTCAACATAGATTGTTATTAAGCGATGGTTATGCCAATACTCAAAATATAATAGATGAATTAAGCTCAGTCCAAGCTCAAAATAAAATTATAATTTTAGATAGTTGTATGTCTGGAAATTTTTCTATAACGCATACTTCAGATTTTCCAAAATCTATGTCTTTAGAAGATTTTGTTAGTAAAGGATATGTTGTACTTTCATCATGCAACGATAAACAATATTCTTATGGACATCCTCAAAAACCTATGAGTTTATTTACAATATGGAATAAAAACAACCCATCTTATCACCAAAACCCTATTTTTAGATCTGATCTAGGGGGGACCATCTTTTTTTCGGTACAGAATTATGTTCCATATCAGATAAAATCTTTTTATGAAGAAAGTGATAAATACATCATTTATTCAGTGGATCCTATACATAACGGAATTGCAAAAAGATACGTTGTCGAAATCATTTTAAAAGAACTTTTTACGAAATATCCCAAATCAATTATGAAATAGTTGATAAATTAAAATTTTTAGATATATACAAAACTCAAAGATCAGAATATCGCTGGAAAGGGAAGGCTACGAATATTATCTTTTGCTATTTTGGACGAGATGAAGAAGATTTATTAGATGGAAATTATATATGCCATACAACATGGGTGAATAAAACACAAGATAAGGCACATTGGTATAGGCTATATGATAATTGTGAAATGATCAATGATATTCACTTTAAATTCCATCCATATAATAATAGCTTTAAACTGTTACGCTGAAAAATACAGGAACAAAAGAAGAATTATACGTGGAACAAATGAGAATTGTTAAAGGACTAGTTACTTTAAGATAAAAAGTTATTTCTTTATATAATATTAATTATTTTCCAGAAGGGGTTATTACAAATGAAAGAACAAGTATTTATTAAAAAAAATATCTTTACTAGCGTAATGTTTGGAGCTGTTTTTCTTTTTGTTCTTTTTGAAAGTATCTTTTATAGACATAATCTATCAGGAATTGCTTTTCTAATATCCATACCGATTTTTATATTGTCTCTAATAAAAATCATTATTGATATATCAGAAGATATAAATGATAAAATCACCTCATTTTTAAACAATGTTGAAAATTATCCAACATACTATGATGATTTTTCATGGGAATATCTGGAACAAATAAGAGGATGTAATGATACTACTTTTAAAGACACAATTGAAAACATTATATCTGATAAACCCAATTTGAGTCATTTGAAAGATGCTTTATTTAATTACTATCACTCAAGAAAATACAGAAGAACTATACGTTCTTGCAGAAGATTCTTTTTATACATATATTATGCCTTACTTATGATAGTACTTCTACTTCTGTTACTACATGCAGAATTATACCATCTTCTTAGCAATAGTCCGTTCTTTTCATCTATAAATATGGATTTATTTACCTTATGGTCTTTAATAATCCTACTCTTTGAAATAATGATGAAAAATATAGTAGAAGATATTATATCAGTTATTATTCAAAAATTCATCGGAATTAACCTTGAATATTATTAAAATATTGTCATTTGATTGTCACTAGACATAGAAAGAGCCAAGAAAGCTCGTAAATAGGCATTTCTTGGCTCATATATTTTACTCAAACTCTATCGTCCCCGGCGGCTTACTGGTCAGATCATACATGACCCGATTAACCCCCTTGACCTCATTAATGATCCGGCTCATCACCTTATTCAGCACCTCAAACGGGATCTCCGCCGCCTCAGCGGTCATAAAGTCGATGGTCTTCACCGCCCGCAGTGCCACTGCATAGTCATAAGTCCGCTCATCACCCATAACGCCTACGCTTCTCATATTTGTTAAAGCGGCAAAATACTGGTTGATATCCTGATCCAGTCCGGCCTTAGCGATTTCTTCCCGGTAAATCGCGTCCGCATCCTGGACGATCTTTACCTTTTCTTCCGTCACCTCGCCGATGATACGGATACCAAGTCCCGGTCCTGGGAATGGCTGACGGAATACCAGCTCTTTCGGGATTCCCAGCTCCAGTCCGGCCTTACGCACCTCGTCTTTAAAAAGATCTCTTAATGGCTCAATGATCTCTTTGAAATCTACAAAGTCAGGAAGTCCGCCCACGTTATGGTGGGATTTAATCACAGCAGACTCACCGCCCAGACCGCTTTCCACCACATCCGGATAAATCGTTCCCTGAGCAAGGAAGTCTACAGCGCCGATCTTCTTTGCCTCTTCCTCGAATACACGGATAAATTCTTCCCCTATGATCTTCCGCTTCTGTTCTGGCTCTGTTACGCCTGCCAGTTTCTTATAATATCTCTCCTGCGCATTTACGCGGATGAAATTCAGGTCGAAATCACCTTCCGGCCCGAAGACGGATTCCACCTCGTCTCCCTCATTTTTACGCAGAAGTCCATGGTCTACAAATACGCATGTCAACTGTTTTCCAATCGCTCTGGAAAGCAGGCCCGCGGCGACAGAAGAATCCACACCGCCGGACAGCGCCAGCAGCACTTTGCCATCTCCTACTTTCTCACGGATCTGTTTGATAGACTCTTCTACAAAGGAATCCATCTTCCAATCACCGGAACAGCCGCAGACTTTCTTTACGAAATTATCGATCATCTTCGTTCCTTCCGCCGTGTGCAGCACCTCTGGATGGAACTGGATCGCATACAGTCCCGCCTCCGCGTTTTCCGCCGCGGCCACCGGGCAGTCTGCCGTATGGGCTGTGATCTCAAATCCAGGCGCGATCTTGGAAATATAATCAAAATGGCTCATCCAGCAGATCGTCTTTTCAGACACATCGGCAAAGACTTTGGAAGCCGTTTTATCGATCAGCACTTCCGTCTTTCCGTATTCTCTTACCTTCGCCCGCTCTACGGTTCCTCCCAGCACATGCATCATCAACTGGGCGCCGTAACACAGCCCCAATACAGGGATTCCCAACTCGAACAGTTCCCTGGAGTATGTGGGCGAATCTTCCAGATAACAGCTATTTGGTCCGCCTGTCAGAATGATCCCCTTAGGGTTCATTCCCTTGATGGTCTCAAGATCCGTCTTGTAAGAATAGATCTCACAGTATACATTGCTTTCCCGGACGCGTCTTGCGACCAGCTGGTTATACTGACCCCCAAAATCTAGGACAATGACTAACTCTCTCTTCAACTTATGTTCCTCCTTATCTGCCAGATTCTTTCCTGACAGGTTTTTCTTTAACAGGTTTTTGCATTTCTTTCCCGTCTTTGCGACGTCTTAGCTTCATTATAAAGTAGCCGCCCCCTATTTACAATCACCATTTCTCTTTTCCCGAAAAATACCGTTGAAAATAATTCACACCGTCTCTCTCAAGAACATCCTTCTCGAATTCCTAGGAAATTGCCTGATGTTTCCATTTTTCGCTGTAATACCGGAAGATAAAGCAGCCTCCCCGCACCAGCCAGTCGATGACCATAGCCACCCACACGCCAAAGACTCCCAGTCCCATATATTTTCCCAAAATGTAACTGAAAATGATGCGGAAGATCCACATAGACACAACGGAAATAATCATGCACATCTTTGCGTCTCCGGACGCCCGAAAGGTAGCCGGCAGGGTAAAAGACATCGGCCAAAACAAGATACAGCAGATCGCGTAAAACACAATGATCTGCCGGGTCGTCTGTGCAGTCAGGTCCGAAAGATTATATGCCTTTAAGATCACCGGAAGCAGCGCCACTATAACCGCGTTCGCTATCACCATACTGATATGGGTAATGATCAGCAGTTTTTTTGTATAGTATTTTACCTGTTCATAGTCTCCCGCTCCCACACACCGGGCAATGACGGTCGTCACCGCAAGGGCGATAGCCATTCCTGGCAGCACCTGGAACGAAGCCAGTACATTAGACACTGCGTTTGCCGCGATCGCATAAGTCCCAAATGTGGACACCAAACTGAGCACAATAATCTTTCCAAGCTGGAACATGCTGTTCTCCAAACCATTTGGCACGCCAATGCTCAAAATCTTCCGGATCAGAGACCAGTCGGGACGATACCGTAATTTTGCCTCGATAAAAATGTCTCTTCTCTTATCACAAAGCAGAATGATGATCAGCACAGCCGCTACGATCCTGGACACTAACGTTGGGATTGCCACTCCCTCCGTCCCCCGGTGGAATCCATAGATCAAAATCGCGTTTCCGCTCACGTTGACCACATTCATGACAATCGAAACCCGCATGGAAATCTTCGAATTTCCCATGGTACGGAAAATAGCCGCGCCTCCGTTGTAGAGGGCGATAAAAGGGATGGATGCCGTCACGATCAGCAAATATGTATTGGCATGTCCCATAACATCCGGCTCGATTTGGCCAAACACCCCGTGAAGGATCCAGTCCTTGAACACATAGATCAGTATCGTTACCGCCGCCGCGCAGATCGTGATAAACCAGATCAGCTGCGTGGCAGATCTGCACGCTCCTTCTTTCCGTTTCTGCCCCAGATACTGACCGGATACTACTGCCCCTCCAGTAGCCAGCGCCGCAAACAGGTTGATCAGCAGCACCATGATATTATCTACCAAAGATACGCCGGATACAGCCGCCTCGCCCACACTGGCTACCATGATGCTGTCGGCCATTCCCACCAGAACAGCCAGAAATTGTTCTACGATCAGCGGCAGGATCAGTACCCGAAGATCCCGGTTGCTGAACAGATACTGGCTCCTGTCTTTTTTCTCCGCTATCGCTGTCATATTTACAAGTCGCCTTCTTTCGTAACAAACTTCACGTTTGTAATAAATTTCCCAATCAAGTATACTTGTTTTTCCTCGCAAAGTATAGATAAACCTGAAAAATATTTCTTTTCCATTAAATGATTTCTCTTGACATATCTGCCATCATACCGGCTGCGGCGGGAAACCAAGAACCGTTTGTTCCAGATCTTCCACCGCAAAATATGTATCCTTTACGCCTGCTGATGCCGGTATTTTTCTCTGGTGGCAAGACCGCCCCGGATATGGCGCTCAGATTTATTTACATCCAGCACTTTACGAACTTCTGAAGCCAGGCCTGGATTGATCTGCCGGAGGCGCTCGGTTACATCCTTATGTATGGTACTCTTACTTACCCCGAATTTTTTCGCCGTCTGCCTCACCGTCGCCTTGTGTTCAATGATATAACTGGCAATCTCTACCGCCCGCTCTTCAATATAATCTTTCAAGAAAAATCCCCCTGCAAACATTGTTTTTACAATCTATGCAGGGGAATTCCAAGTCATACCTCCCATATTTCATCCCTGGTCACATTCACCAGATCTACTCCACTATTTGCTTTTGAATTTTCTCCGGCAAATACTTTGCCAGTTCCTCTACCAACTCGTATACCTTCGTCCCTGGTGCAATCTCTGCCGGAGTTTTCCCCTCTCCATTCTTTATAATTCTCTTCGCATATCGTATTGCCAGCTTCGGATTCCCTTTCATCAACAGAATTTCAAAAATATCTTTCATATTCTTTTGATATTTCCCAAGACCTAGCGTTGTAAACTTATCATTTAGAAACTGGATATATTCTATTCGGTGGTTATTGGACGTATAGTAGGCAAAATGAAGTAAGAACCAAAATTCAATACATTCATTACTCCACGCAGTATGATACTGTAAATCCGGATTTTCCTTATTTAGCTGTTCTGCACGGTGTACGACGCCATTGAAATCTCCGGCCGGAAAACTATCTTTATCATAAACGCACCATATCTGCCCTCTTTTGATTTTATGCTTTTTTACATATCGTTCGGCCATCCCAATCACTCGCATGGTTTCCGCCTGGCATGGTTCTATTTCAATCAGCACCATGTCCCGATAGACAGGGTTGTCCTCGATTAATTTCTTAAACCCTTCAAAGTATCGGGGTTCTGTCTGCTGACCTTCACAGAAGATATAGTAACGGTATTCTTTCATTTCCATGTATTCTTGGCGGCGTTTTTTCTTCCATGCGTCCATTCCAGCTTTCTTAGGCATTGACACTCCCCCAATCTATGATTTTTCTGAGGTATGGATCAGCGCCGTATTTCCCTTCCAAATACTGCTTGTCAAACTTTGCATCCTTACGGACAGATTCCCCTTTGCTGTTCTTAAATTCAACCAAAGAATACAGCTTGGAATTCTGGCTGTTCCCTTTAGCCACAAACCAGATTTCGTCTCTGCGGAACACTTCACTGTTCATGGTTGACAGATCATGCGATGTAAAGATCAACTGAGCGCCTTTACGATTCGCTTCCATGTCGTTATATAGCATAATAATGTAGCGCAGTAAGACGGGATGAATTTTTGCATCCAATTCATCAATTACTAAAGTTGTTCCATCAATCAAACTTTCTGCAATAAATGGAAGCAATCCAAATAATTTTTTTGTACCGCTGGACTCGTCTGACAGATTCAGTTCTGTTTCATATCCATCTACTTCATGTTTTGTAAAAACTTCTATGTGATCATGTTCCATTTCTTCCACACGAAAATCCAGAATATCCAGATCCATTTCCTGAATCATTTTCAAAACCAGATCTTTTACATCTTCCGAATTTGCAATCGCCATACGCAGTTCCTGCACTGGATTTCCATAATTCATAAAACTAATTCCAAATTCAAACCAATCCAGCACATCATTTACGACTTCATTTTTTCGATAAGTGATTCCAAGATAGGAAAGTAACGGAAGCGTATCCGACAATTCATCACTTATTTTTAACTTCGCAAAAACACCTTTCAAAATGATTCCCTTATCATCTCTCTCAAAAAGTGCTGATCTTCTTCCGGTGTCTAACTTTACACGCTCCAGACGTTCATATAAAACCAGATCGCGCTTTACACTTAATATATATCGATATTCAGCCAGCTTCGTTCTGAAAAACACTTCAAATTCCGTAGGTTCTTCTTTTTTCTCTTCTGAAAAAGCAAACGGCTCAATGACCAGTTTTTTTCGAGGAATGACACGTTCCTCATTATCACTGGTTGCATATAATGGTCGAAGTACCTTTAATGACAAACTATGCAGAGCTTCAAGAACATTTGATTTTCCGCCGCCATTCGGTCCATAAATAGCGGACACCGGCAAATATAACTCACCATCTTTATCCTTGATAATCCGATCTTCATGTTCAGAAATGGCGGCAGCCTGCATATCAAACGTTGCCTCATCTCGTATGCTCTTAAAATTTCTAACTGTAAATTGACACAACATAGTAGTCACCTCCAAATCCCTCTCTATCTATATTATCTATTATATCTCTTATCCCCATTTTGTAAACAATATTTGAGATAAAATCTCATATTTTTATTTGTAATTATCAAAAAATGAAGATCCTACATATACTTTACATAGAATCTCCATCATTACTTTCTGTTTCTTTTGCGACCTGATCCGCTGCAGTCTAAATCGCTCTTTAAACCCGTTCTGAATTAGCAGCTATTAAAATTTTATTAAATAATCGGTGGTTACTGCCACTGAGTTTGGATTATGAAATCTATAATTTACATTATGAGAAGTTTCAAGATGGAACGGTGAAATGTATTGAAGATGAAATACCGTTTGAGGTACCGGAGGGGTGGATGTGGAGTCGTTTGACATCAATATGCAGTCTTATTTCAGACATCGACCATAAGATGCCAAAAGCAGTTGATGATGGGGTTTTATTCTTGTCGGCAAAAGATTTGTTGAATAATGGAACTATCAATTACACCGATGATGTGAAAATGATAAGTGAGGAAGATTTTTTGCGTTTGTCTAGGAAGGCACTTCCTCAAAAGAATGATATAATTTACTCTCGTATTGGGGCTTGTTTGGGAAAGGCTCGTGTGGTTACAAAGGATATTCGTTTTATAGTTTCATATTCTTGTTGCACAATTAGGCCAGTAATCATCGACTCTACTTTTTTGGCATCAATTCTTGATGGTAATTTTGTGGGAGTATCCCAAAGTTTGTGTAAACCTTCAAACTGATGTAAGATAGACTTACCAGTTTGGAGGTTTATTTTATGGCAAGGAAAAAGGATACCCCACAAAAAGCAGCCCTTCGAGAAATGATGGGCAACTACATGAAAGAAAACAATGTTAAAGTCAAAGATGGGACAGATGTTAACTCTATCATGCGGGACATGATGTCCATCATTCTGGAAGGTGTTCTGGACCAGGAGATGGACGAGGACTTAGGTTATTCTAAGTATGATTATCGTAACAAGGAAACGGATAATTCCAGAAATGGACATTCTCAGAAAACAATGCATACCAGCTATGGAGACATGGAAATCGACATCCCCAGGGACAGGAAAGGCGAGTTTGAACCGCAGATTGTCAAGAAATACCAGAATACTGTCACTCAGGACATGGAGGAAAAGATCATCTCTATGTATGCCAAAGGAATGACCACGAATGATATTGAAAGCCATATGCGTGAACTATACGACATCGAAATCTCTGACAGCACCATCAGCCGAATCACTGATAAGATCCTTCCCATTGTGAAAGAATGGCAGGAAAGGCCATTGGAAGAGATTTATGCCGTGGTTTTCATGGACGCCATCCATTACCATGTGCGCAATGAAGGCCGGATTGTAAAACGTGCGGTTTATATCGCCATTGGGATTGACATGGAAGGACATAAAGACGTGCTTGGCATGTATGTGGGCCAAAACGAAAGCGCGAAATTCTGGCTTTCCATTTTGAACGGGCTAAGGAACCGCGGGGTAGAAGATATCCTGATTGCATGTGTGGATGGGCTGACAGGATTTCCTCAGGCAATTGAGGCGGTATTTCCCCAGACAGAAATCCAGCAATGCATCATTCATCAGATTCGGAATACAACGAAGTTCGTTTCCTATAAGGAACTCAAGCCCCTGATGGCTGATCTGAAACGTGTATATGCGGCTCCAACAGAAGAAATCGCATTAGCAGAGCTGGACAGCTTTGATGACAAATGGAGCGGAAAATACCCGAAAATAGCGAAATCCTGGAAAGATAACTGGGTGAATCTTTCGACTTATTTTAAGTACCCGGAAGCGGTCCGCTGTCTGATCTATACTACCAATGCAATTGAGGGATTTAATCGCCAGCTCCGGAAAGTCACAAAATCCAAGACAGTGTTTCCTTCCGATGAGAGCCTTTTAAAAATGCTGTATTTGGCCATGATGGATATCACGAAAAAATGGACAGGCCACCGACAGGATTGGGGACAGATCCATTCGCAGCTGGAGATATTTTTTGAAGAACGATTATCTGGATTATAAGCCGTTTCTGTGGTCAAGCAGGGCTGGCCAAGCCAGCTCTGCTGATAACGTATAATTAATTTCGCAAAATCAATTTCATAAAAATAGACATGGTCTATAGCCGTTTGGTAAAATCAAGTCACCACAACTAAATCTATCAAAGGAGGCTATAGAACCATGTCTGATAAGATTATACAGCTAAATGAGGACTTAATAAAGCATGATTTAAAGGATCTTGTCCGTAACAGTGTCGAAGAAACATTAAACGCCCTGCTCGATAAGGAAGCCGACGAATTAGTCAACGCTGAAAAGTATGAGCGCTCCTCTGACCGCCAGGGATATCGTTCCGGCCATTATAAGCGAAATCTCCACACTACCGCAGGGGAAGTCGAACTGAAGGTTCCTAAACTGAAAGGGGTTCCTTTCGAGACAGCCATTATCGAAAGATATCGTCGCAGAGAATCTTCCGTGGAAGAAGCTCTTATTGAGATGTATCTGGCCGGTGTTTCTGTCCGACGCGTGGAAGATATCACCGAAGCCTTATGGGGAACGAAAGTATCCCCTGGAACCATCAGTAACCTGAATAAAAAGGCTTATGAGCATATTGAAACCTGGCGTACCCGTCCGCTTTCCGGGAACTATCCTTATGTTTACGTAGATGGTGTTTACCTGAAACGTAGCTGGGGCGGCGAGATCCAGAACGTTTCTGTTCTCGTTGCCATTGGCGTCAGTCAGGATGGCTGCCGGGAAATCCTTGGTGCTGCGGAAGGGATGAAAGAGGATCGTGAAAGCTGGCGTTCTTTCTTCGTATGGTTGAAAGAACGCGGGCTTACTGGTGTACGTTTGATCATCGGCGATAAGAATCTCGGTATGCTTGAAACCATTCCGGAAGTCTTTCCGGATGCCAGATATCAGCGCTGTACGGTTCATTTTTACAGAAATATATTTTCTGTTACCCCCCGTAACAAGATGAAAACGGTAGCGCTTATGCTCAAGGCGATCCATGCGCAGGAAAGCAAGGAAGCCGCCCGTGAAAAAGCAATCCAGGTAGCGGAGAAACTCCGTGCCATGAAGCTTGCTAAAGCTGCCAAGAAGGTAGAGGACGGGATTGAAGAAACCTTGACCTATATGGATTTTCCTACGCAGCATTGGACCCGGATCCGAACCAATAACGCTATTGAGCGCCTCAACCGTGAGATTAAACGGCGTACAAAAGCGATCGGTGCTTTTCCTGACGGGCAGAGTGCCTTGATGCTCGTATGTGCCAGACTGCGTCACGTAGCAGCAACCAGTTGGGGAGCCAGACGCTATATGAATATGGATCATCTTTTCAAAACAGAAGAGGATCTGCTGTCTGATATCATAGCCGGCTGACTACCGGCTGCTAAACGGCTAGGTTTTGATTTTGCGAAAAACTATTGACACTATCGCTCTGCTTGACATGTCTGGAAACTGCATTATAATACAAGCAGGGGCAGGACCTCAAAAAATCGGCTCTGCCCAAAGTAACTAATAACATATCTTATATCAGTTTTTTTAGTTTACACAAAACTTGAAACGGTCTCGAAAATGTAGAAAAGGCCCTCAACTAAGGCTCTTTTCTATCATTTCAACAAAGGCAAATGCAGTAGTAATAGCATTTTTAATCCGTTGTTGCTCAGAGGCTGGTGGAATTGGAACCAGTATTTCTTTCAACGTTATTGGTTTTAGCTCTTTTTGATTTGTGGAACCTTCACCTTTTTTCTCAAGCACACTTTGGTTTGCTTTCATAAATATATACAGATAAAATGTTTGTATGCTGCGAAATCCACGAATAATGGTTACATGCGAATCCGGCACTATCGGTAAACCGAGACTGTTGTCAGTCGTTCTGTAGTATCCAACACGCCCTAAAGTACCTGTGCCAGTAGAGTTGACTACCACATCACCATCATGCATATATTCTTCATTCGGGTATTTGTCTAATATGCTTTCATCCAGATACAATGCTAGCCCGGTATCGATGCCATTATATTTTGTATTACATTTTTGTGCAAAAACAAGCGTATTACTTTTCGTGGTATATTTTGGCGATTTTCCACGACGAATTTCCTTAATACAGCAATTCTTCAGCCGCAACCATTCCCATGAGTCAGGAATATCATATGGTATTTCTTCGTCAATACAACACACATCTTCTCCAATCTTCTCATAATAAGAGTTATCCTCACCTTTAAAGATAACAGACTCCTTCTTATTACGCTTGATTTTGCCCTGTTTGATGAGCTCTTCTTTTTCTTGTCGTATACGTTTCAGAAGAACAGAAGCTGGTTCATCGTTAGGATCCTGAGGTACAAGTTTACCACGGATAGCAAGATCAAGAATTTTTGCTTTCGCTTTTGCTACATATTCTACCAATTCTACTTTGCTATCTTCGATAGGAGAAATAATATGTTCTGCTTTACAAATAGCCATTATTATTTTAGCCATTTCTTGTAAAGGAGGGATCGGAAGCAATACCTTTTGAAATTCGTTAAAATTTATATTTTCTACAGTTGTACCTGACTTAGTATATTTTAGAAGTAACTGTGCCTCCATGCCCTTTAGACATACATAAATGTATTCTGTAAGTTGTGGCATATAGAGAACAATGGCCTTTAGATCCTGATTGATTGTTGCTCGTTCTTTGAGAATAGATACTGGCAATGTATGTCTTAGGATTCCACTACGTGTAACGAGTAATAATGTATCTGGTTGGTACATCTGCATTTGTTCTACGCCCAATGCGCTCAATCGTAACTGTGAAGAAGTTATATATTTGCTTTTCATGTCTTTGGATGTTACCCAAAGAATCTCTCCATCCCAAAATTCTCGATGAGATGTTGAAGGCGTTTTCCCTCCGGAAAAGGCAGCAAGATTGGATAAGCGATCCCATGCCCACCCTTCCGGCACCTCAAACGGTATCTCATCTTCAATACATTTCACTGTTCCGTCCAAGAACTTCTCATAATGTAAATTATCCTCACCCTTAAAGATAATTGTGTCCTTCTTGATATCCTTTGCCTTTAGTTTTCCTTCTTCAACCATTTTCTTTTTTTCTTGTCGGATTCGTTCCAGAAGTACAGAAGCCGGCTCATCATTCGGATCCTGCGGCACCAGTTTGCCACGAATCGCAAGGTCAAGTATTTTTTGTCTCAGTGCTTTTGTATCCATTATTCCTCTACCTCACCTATCAATTCTTCCAACTGTGCCACTGCCTTAGCAATATTGGATGATTTTTCTTTTATCATCTCTAATAACTCTGCAAGGGTATAATCATCTGCAGTGCTTTCTGTTTTAATCCATGTAATATCCAGACTTGTCTTATCTCTTGCGAGGATTTCTTCATAAGTAAATTTCCGCCATCTTCCATTCGGATTCTCTTCGCTGTATGTTTCTGTTCTGGAAGAAATATCACCGTCTGCATAGCACTTTACAAACTCTTCAAAATGCTCCTCTTTCAACGGGTTCGTCTTTCCAAACGAAGGCATATCTGAACGAAGATCATAAATCCATGTTTCTTTTGTATTTCCGGAGTCCGTCTTTCCTCTTGTAAAAAACAAAACATTTGTCTTAACACCCTGCGCATAAAAAATTCCGGTTGGCAACCGCAGAATTGTATGTAGATTACATTTTTCCATTAAATCCCGCCGGATTTTTTCTCCATCACCATCAGCAAATAATACATTATCTGGAAGTACAACAGCAGCACGGGCAGTTCCGGTAGTTTTCAAACTGCGATAAATATGCTGTAAGAAATTTAACTGCTTATTACTGGTCGGATATGTAAAGTCATCGCGAGTTGCACGTTCTCCTCCCCTTTTCGTGCCAAAAGGGGGATTCGTCAGTACGACATCATATCCTTTCATTTGCTTTCCATAATTTGACAGCGTATCCCCAAGATAAATCGGGCCACTTATATCATGAAGCATGGCATTCATCAATGCTAACCGGTGTGTATCATGTACTAATTCACAACCTGAAAAAGCCTGTGTACGTTGAAACTCCTGCTCGTCCACAGACAAATCAAATAAATTATCGGTGTGTTCTTTTACATATCGATCTGCCGCAATCATAAATCCGAATGTTCCACACGCGGGATCATTGCAGTGCTCTCCCGCTTGTGGCGCAATCAAGCGTGTCATTATATTTATCAAAACGCGAGGGGTAAAATACTGACCTGCTCCAGATTTTTTCTCATTTGCATTCTTTTCAAGTAATCCTTCGTATAAATTCCCCAGCCCTTCTTCTTTCGCCGTGTACCAATCAAATTGATCAATGGTAACGATGATTTTCTCTAAATTTTTAGGCTCGTCTATATTTGTCTGCGCCCCTTGATAAATCTCTCGTACACGTCCAGTACTTTCTCCAAGCTTCTCCAATAGTTCCTTATAGAATTTTTTCAATTCAATCCCTTGTTTACCAACTAATTTATCCCAACGATACTCTTCGGGAATTACTTCCTCACTGTCGGTCTCTTTGCACATTTTCAAGAACAGAATATATGTAAGCTCTGTCACATACTGATGATAAGTAATTCCATCATCCCGTAGCACATTACATAATCCCCATAATTTAGCCACTATCTCCTGATTATTCACGCAATACTTCCTCCGTCTTCATATAAATATTCATTGAGCTCACCAATGATGTCGCGGAGTTTCCCTCCAAAGCGACGATCAATAATTGTAAAGCCTCCGGCATTTCTAAATGCCCCGACTTCAAAAATTTTTTCATCTAAGACACTTTCGTCTAACAAAACCTTTTCGATTCTTTTTAGCCATTCAAGTTGATTCTTATTAAACTCATGATTTAGCTTAAGTTTTGCAAAAGCATTTTTTACCCTTGTTTCATGACTTACTAATACAGATCCAATTGCCTGCTGGCGGATAAACGCAATAATATCTGCCGCGATATCTTGATTTGTCATAGCATTCCACGCAGAATTTAATTGCTTAACTGTAAAATTATGTCTTTCAAGTTCTAATCGAAGACTTTTTAAATCGGCACGAGTTAATTCAGCCGGTTTGGTACATACCGTTTTCAAAGCGGCAATTTCATTAAAATTACTCCGAATAAACTGTTTGAAAGCCTCTATATAATCCTCCGGCTTCTGCCCTTCTCCATATCCTCGTCTATGGCTGACAACTTCATCTGGATGTTGGTCTACAATCCTTCCCGGCCTTCGATTCCCATTATCTCTATCCAGTATTTCAAATGCATCTTTTCGCCATAAAATACTTTCCTTGGCATCCTGAGCAGTATTTTCACGTAGTTCATTTCCAAATTCTTCCGGCGTTTTCCCTCCGGTCAAATGTTGAAACTGCTCCAAACCCTTTACGCTTATATTTCTTTGTTTTCTCCGGAGTTTCGCCACTATCATTTCAATTTGATAAGAAATTTCATCCGGTGATTCTAAAATCTCCACACCATGTATCAAATCCGCAAATGTCGTATTCGGATTCACCACAACCGGTTTCATTTTACTAACATCCTGCAGTGTTTCGTACACTCCTACAGGATCGTATATTTCAAAATGTGTCTTGTCAATTTTCGGGCATAATCTAGTCGCACGCCCCAGCATTTGCTCAAATAAAATTCTCGACTTAATACGGCGCATAAATACCAGATTAGTAATTTCAGGTACGTCAATCCCCGTCGTAAGCAAATCAACCGTAACTACGATTTTGGGATTCTGCTCGTTCTTAAATTTTCTAATAGCCTCTCTGATTTTCTTCTTATTTCCTCCGGCAATACTTCCTGTAATCTTTTTTACAACTTCTTTAGATACATTGCCTTCGATATAAATATCCTGCAATATTTTTACAATCATATCAGCATGATCATCATCTACTGCATATATTAACGTTTTGCCCTCTCCATCCGGATCCAAATCCCAGGCAATTTCATTGAATACAGCGCGATTAAAGTTTTCTGTAATGACTTTCCGATTAAACGAATCAATCTCAAACTTCATATCATCTTCTAATTCATCACTGTTCAGAATTTCTCCTGATATCGGATCATAAATTGCCAAGCTTTCCCCTTTTTTATATTGAATGCCCTCGTTGCGGAGCTTTGTCCGAATATCATGCGGCGCATCATGATCGACCAAATATCCGTCAATCACAGCCTCGCGATACGAATAATCAAACACCGGTTTCCCAAATATTTCCGTTGTATGCAACGCTGGCGTTGCTGTAAGTGCAATCTTAACCGCATCGAAGTATTCAATAACTGTTCTATATTTACTGACATAATCATCCTGATCCCGATAAAGCAACTCTGCCTCACTCATTTCTTTGTCGAGAATATATCCGCGATGCGCTTCATCTACTATTATCAAATCATAATCTGTAACAGACAGTACCTGTTCACTTTCATTATAAAGAAGGCGTTTTACAAGGCTTTGAACAGTTGCAACATGTATCTTCGTTTCCCGGTCAATTTCTTTTTCGTCCAACCCTTTGATATTATAAATAGAATCCAAGGTCATTAGTTCTTCTATTTTTACTTCCTTAAATACATCTGTTGCCTGATCACCAAGTGCTGTTCTGTCCACCAAAAAAAGGACATGCTTAAAACGCTCACTTTTAATAAACCGATAAATCATACCAAGAATTGTTCTGGTCTTTCCCGTTCCTGTTGCCATAGAAAGCAAAACTGTCTGCTTTCCATTGATAACTTCCTGCTCTGCCGCTTCAATCGCTCTAATCTGATATTCTCGCAGATTCAATCCATCCGGATCACGGAGCAGATCATATGGGGTATTATTCAAAACGGTATTTGCTGTTGGAATGTCTTTTTCTAATAATTCTAATATCCCCTGTGGGCTTATCCAGCCATGTAGTGCCTTATCTGGCATATTGGGCTGTCTTACATCCCGAAACCATATTCCTGATTTTGTTTCAAGCTGTTTCAGATATTTTCTTCCATTCGTTGCAAATAAAAATGGAACTCTATATTTCCCCCAATTAGAAATTGCATACTGGTAGTGCTCTAATCGAATCATTTGCGCATAATCTGCACATTGATCTGACAACACCGACGGAACATCTACCGCTGCTTTCTTCACTTCTATTACACCAACCATTTTTTCGCCAGCAAAAAGCATATAATCTACATAGCCTGTGTTTCCGACCGAAGAACCCGTAGGCCATTCCGCAATTGCTATATTTCTGCCCTTCTGAGGACGAGTGCCTTTCGAATAGCGTAAATGGTTTGTATCTGCTTCCCATCCAACACGCTGTAATTGTTCGTCAATAAGCATCCGCGTCTGTGCTTCTGAAAGTTCCATCCCTTCAGACGCTACTTCTGATTTTTCGACACGCTGTTTCACAGAAGTTCCAGAAACATTTGTCCGTGCCGCTGTCACCTGTTTTGTCAATTCAGCAATTTTTTTCTCTTGTTCTTCAATCAGTGCCGCATAATCGATTTCATCTTCCTTAACAGGCATAACAAATCCTTGCGGTTCATAATTCCAATCTCCGTAAACCTCCATGAACCATACGGCAAGGTTATATGCTAATGACAACAAGGTTTTTGCTGTATCTTCGGAATCAGTATAATTATGTACTGCATCATTACGTTTTTTACGAAGTGCATATAAAACATCATCTATCTTTTTCGGTATCAATTTTTCTCGCTTTAATAAACGAATACGATTTGCGTGAGTATTATCATAATTCGGTTCAGCAATATGTTCAAATGCAAATATTTCAAGAATCAGGCGTTCACTAAACATTCCCAGCTTATAAATACACGCATTCGGATCTGAATACAAATAATGCTCGGCAGTTGCTCCCACTTGAGCAAGGGCTGGCCAATACTTATTTAAAAAATCAAAATTTGATTTCATACGCCTTCTCCTTTGCATGATATTCTGATAATTCTGTATTATCAGAAGTTATTATATATAATATATCAAATCCTCCCATCTCTTTCAATTATTATGCCTTTAAAATACCATCCTGGAACAAATAGAAAACCAATTTTACCTACTCTTAGTCATACCTGTTATGACTGTCTCAAAAACAATTCTTGACTTCTCGCTCTTATTATGCAACAATCGTTATGCAACACTTGTAATTTATTATCAGCAAAGGATTCTATCATGCCTCCAAAACAAAAAACAACAAAAGATATGATTTTAAACACCGTCTTAGAGATCACAAGAGAAACCGGATTTGAGGCGGTAAACGCAAGAAGTATCGCCAGCCGGTTAAAATGTTCGACCCGCCCTATTTTTACTTGCTATGAAAATATGGAAGACTTAAAAAAATCCTTCCTTTACTTTGCGTTTCAGTTCTATGAAGGGTATGCGGCCGATTATCACGCCTCCAGAACAGACGTCCCTTATTTAGCCCTTCCTCTTTCCTATGTAGACTTTGCCAGGGAGGAAACCCATCTATTCAAACTTCTGTTTATGACTGACATGGATCTCTATATGGAAGAAACAAAAGATTTCTATAAAGAAATCGGGAACGAAGAAAAGGCCAAAACTTTTTCAGATCAGATTGGTATGGGATTGGAGCAGGGCAGACGTATTTTCCTGGATCTGTTTCTTTACAGCCATGGCATAGCCGTTTTGACAGCCACTGGGAAACTAGCGTTAGACACAGATACTGTCCAGGTCATGCTCCAAAATTTATTAGACTCCCTTCACTAGGAAAGGTATATGCAAAATGGAAACGAATTCTTATCTGATTGATTTTTATAATACTTATGACGAGGACAGCCGGCTTACTTCCAGACACGGAAGCGTTGAATTTCTCACCACCATGCGCTATATACAGAAATACCTGGAAACAGACAGCCGTATACTTGAAATCGGCGCCGGTACAGGAAGGTATTCTCACGCCCTGGCGCGCCAGGGATATCTTGTTGATGCCGTGGAATTGATCCAACATAACATAGATATTTTTCAAAAAAATAGTTCCCCGGAAGAAAAAATCTCCATTATCCAGGGAAACGCTTTGGATCTATCTGCTTTTTCTGATGACCAATATGATATTACATTATTATTAGGCCCTCTTTATCATCTTTATAGCAAGGGGGATAAGCGGCAGGCGATCCGGGAAGCGATTCGGGTCACCAAACCAGGCGGCGTTGTTTTCGCTGCATACGTTATCTCCGATGGGTGTCTGCTGGATGAAGGTTTCCACCGCGGAAATATCAATGTCGCTGAATATATAGGACAGGGGCTTCTCGATTCCGCAACATTCGCCGCCACATCCAAGCCAAAGGATTTATTTGAGCTTGTCCGCAAAGAAGATATTGATGATCTTATGTCTGTCTTCCCTGTAACCAGACTCCACTATATCGCGGCCGATGGCTGTTCCCTTTTTATGCGTGAGGCGATCGACCAAATGGATCCTGAGACTTTTCAGCTCTATTTAAACTACCATTTCGCCACCTGTGAACGGGAAGATCTCTCCGGCGTTACAAGCCACGCGCTGGACATTTTTAAGAAGGGATGGTGATTCCCAGCCATCCCTTCTTTTTTCTATATGGAACAATCATATTTCTCCACTTTGCAGGGCTTCTGCCCTCTGGTAAAGAGATATGCGTCTGTTACAGGCATTTCCAGGATTGTATTCGCCGTTTTGTTTGCCTTCACAGCAATATATTTTGCCGTCTCCACATCCTGCCCGCCCAGATACAGGCAGTTATCGCAGTTATTGATGATGGTCTGCCCTTTCTCCAGACCGTACATGCCGTAAAGCTGGGTAATGCTCTGTAAGATGATGCTGACATAGATCTCTCTTGACCGGATGACGGATATGATCTTGTCAAAATCTGGTATGGTCGTGTTGGAAGCAAAGTCGTCCAGGATGATCCGCACCGGCACCTTCAGGCGGTGATCCGCATAATCTTTGTCCGCGCTTCTGCAAAGTATGTGAAACGCCTGCGTATAGATCATGTTCAGGAATTTATCCTGGGAACGGTCCATATCACTGATGTTCAGGAACAAGGCGATCTTTTTTCTTCCCATCTTCGCGAAGTCCACCTGGTGAGGATTGAGGGCAAACGCCTTCGCCCCTTCAGTCGTAAAGATATTCAGCTTTTCTCCCAGCATAAGTTCAATACAGCCTTGTGTTGTCTGGGCTCTGCTGCCATTTTTAAATAAATTCCACTTTCTGACGGCAACACTGTCCGGGTATACTTCTTCCCACTCCGCAAGCATACGGGCAAATACTTGATTGCTCAGAAATCCCGCCAGCCTCGCCACGCTTCCCATATGGTGTTCTTCCCTGGGAAGGGCTTCCAAAACGTAGGCGATCAGCGCTTCCATCTCCAGCCAGGCCGCATAATCCCAATAGGGATCTTTATAACACTCCGCCGGAGCGGCGGCCTGTGCCACCGTCATAATGTCCTGCTCATTATAACGGTCTGTGTTCTCATCATACCGGATGGCCGACAGCACATTATAGCCCATAGGGGAATTCTTCATATCGGTGAAATCCATCAGCCACACCTCATAGCCGGCCTCTTCCAGGATCGGTCTGAACTCCTGGTGGAGCGAATTCTTTGTGTCCGCCACGATGATACTGTCGCTGGCGCACCTAAGATTCGGCCTTACATAGCCTCTGGTCTTCCCGGCGCCGCTCACGCCGATGATCAAATCATTATTGTTAATGCCCGTCACCCAGGTATTATTATTCATGGTCTTGTTTTTTGCCAGAATTCTATAGGTATCTCTCTGTTCCGGTTTCTGGGTCATGATTTTACACCTCCTATAATCGTGTGATGATCTTATCCGCAAGCCCAAACGCGATTGCGTCTTCCGCGTAGAAATAAGTGTCCTTCGCTGTCCGCTCCAGCACTTCTTCCACCGTGCGGTGGGTATGTTCGGATAAAATCCCGGCAATGATCTGTCTTGTATTCATCAGGTCTTTCACCTGGGCATCCAAGTAGGTGGCGCTTCCCCGGATCCCGCCCCCCGCGATCAGGGGATCATGGATCATCACACGGGAGTGGGCAAGCATTTCTCTCTGATCTCCCGCCGCGAACAGGACCGCCCCCATACTCGCCGCAAGTCCTACGCACACCGTACGGATCGGACATCGGACCGCCTTCATCACATCATAGAGTGCCAAGCCGCTGGAGACTTCCCCTCCGGGGCTGTTGATGTAGATCGTGATCTCTTCATCCGGGTCTATCCGTTCCAGATAGCGGAGCTGGAGGATAAGGGAGTTTACAGAATCCTCATTAATGGCTCCCACACACTCTACCTCCCTGTGCAGCAGCATCTCATCCTGGATGGCATGGGCAATGTATCCATTGCTGGTTTCTTTAATGATCATCGGTGTCGTCATGTTTTAACACTCCTCTCTTTACAGATTTCTTTTAATCAAAGGGCAATTCGTCTTCGAAGGGAAGGCTGCTTCCGTCTCTCCTCATCCTCCATCTTTCCTGCTTCTTCTGATATATCCGGGCAAATGGCAGGATCAGGCAGTTATACACCTGATAGCACCAATCTTCCTCGTCTTCCATACTCAAAATATGATCGAAGAAACTGCATACAGGTACGTTATTTTTATAATATGACAAAGATTCCAGACTCTTCAGTTCTTCTGCCAGAGCCGGTTCTTCCAGGATTTTCTGTATAGCGGCCGCATACTCCTGAAGCCCTATGACCTGCGGACCGTTTCGCAGACAATATTGACGCCATGTCTCTTTGCCGTCAGGCTGTCTCGAAATTTGGGACTGCATCCGCCGGATTCTTTCCTCCAGGGGGATTTTCTTAATCTCTTTTCTCTCCATCTTAAAATTCCTCCTCCCATCTTACAGGAACTAAGTAAGCCAACGCTTCCTTCAGCTTTTCATCTGGAAGCTCTCCCTTTGCCGCTCCTGGCCATTTTTCATTGATCATCTGGCACACTTCCCCAAAAGTAGTGTAGCGCGCCTGGAAATCATCCATCCCCAGATTCTTGATCAGCCTTTCTTCCTTCCTAGAATCTAGGTCCGGCAGGCAGATTCTTATATAGTCCTCCAGATACATGTCACACAAGGTTTCCAGGATATGGGCCGTCCAGTTAACGTCGCCGATCTGGCCGCGCTTCGCGGCGGCAATTCTTTTCTCTAATCCGTTTTTTACCAATGTCATAAGTACCTCCTCTCTGCTTAGACAACACAAGCTGGAAATAAGTTTTACTGCAAAAAGAAAAAACCATTCATATATCAATTTGCAAGGCTTGATTTAGGACAGACTCCTAGCAGGAATCATCCTGCCTCATCCTTTTGGATTCCTCATGGGGGAATCCTTCATTTCATCATCCTTACAAACTCATATATAAATGGTTTTATATTATTATATTTTCCCTATTTAATTGTCAGGGTCGAAACCCTGTTCTTATAGTAACAGACAGTTTTCCCATTGTCAACCTGCGATTATGATTTTTCCAGCCTCAGTAAAAAACCAGCCGCGCGTAAATCGCGCGGCTGGTTTGTATCATGTCTTCCGAAAAATTCTGGAACTGCTCCTATCGCCTCTCTGCCGGTCCTCCGCTATTTTATTACATAGGCGATCACATCTGCCAGGAACAGCACTGCCAGAATTCCGGTCACAATGTTAAAGGTCTTTTTGGACATCTTTTCTGTCAGCTTCACGAACAACGGCTGAAGCACATATAGAAAGACCATCCCGCCAATCCCAAACCGGATACTTGGGTTCAGCGCAATCCGCCCTTGGAAATTAAAGGCAAATCTCCGGTAATCCCACATCCATTCTCCAGTCGTAAATTCCATGATATAGCTTCCGATCAATTCCACAACGGTGGTGATCACTACGATCCCTATAAAAACCAGAACCGGAGTAATATTGACCTTCCCCAGACATATCCGCTTTCTCTGCAAGTTCCCTAGGGAAAAAAGCAAGATCAGCGCTCCCACTCCATAGATGATGCAGTATGGGCCAAATAAAGCGCCTCGATTGGAAAATCCCCATCTGTACACTGCAACTTCCAGGAAAACTTCGTAAATCCATCCAATTACGGAATAGAGTATAAAATAGAAAAAATATGCCCGCAGTTTCTCTCTAAATGTATTCTCTCTCATCACTTCTTCCTTTTCTTTCGTTTTTTCTCGTTCTCACGCTTCCGGCATATGGGTGACAGCCGCCATGGCCGTTCCTCATGCTTACTCTTTCTTGGCTCTGGCTACCGTGTCTGCCACACTCTCCATAATCGCCCCGTACATTCCGGTTCGGTTCATAGCGTAGACCGCCTCAATAGTGACCCCGCCAGGGGAGGTCATCCGGTCCAGCACTTCCAGGGGATGGTCTCCCGCCTTCTCCACCTGGAGCGCCGTTCCCATCAGATTAGACAGGCACAGCTTCCTTGCTTCCTTTCTGGAAAATCCAGCTCTCACTCCGGCATCGATCATCGCGTTAAGGAATTCCAGTATGAAAGCAGGCCCCGCGCTGCTGTAAGCGGTGAACACATCAAACATCTCTTCCCTTACTTCCAGTACTTGTCCGATCGCCTCCAATACCTGCCGCAGAAGATCCAGATCTTGTTCTGTCACCGTCTGGCTTTTGCAAAACGCGCTGTATCCGTATCCTGTTTCTGTCAGCGTATTTGGCATAACGCTGACAATCTTCTTATCTTCCCCCAGCAGCGCCTGATAGTCCCGGATGCCTGATCCCGCGCAGATAGAAGCGAACACGGTACTCTCTTTCATCATCGGCTTTAACCTTTGACACACTTCGCTGACGCCCGCCTCACTGACCGCCAGGATCAGAAGGTCTCTGTCCCTTACCGCCTCTTCCAACTTACCGCTGCCGCTGACTCCATAGGTCTGCGCCAGATATTCCGCCCGTTCTTTCGTCCGGTTATAGACGGTGATCTCTTCCGCTTGAACGTTCCGCTTCCAAGCATCCCCTTGATCATGCCTTCCGCCATACTTCCGCCGCCAATGAATCCAATGTTTCTGCCCATGTCCCGCTCCTCCTCTTCCATCTTCGTTTCTATCATCAATTATGGATCTATAATTCCACAATCTTCGCTTTATGGTAAATCCGCGGAAGAAATTTGTTCAAAAGATCCTGGGTCTTTATCTTTAAATGGGTCTGATTCGTCCCGGAATTGCAGCCAAACCACTCTTCTTTTGCCACTTCCTTGTCCACGATCAATTGAACATACTCATCCTCATCATTCAAAAGTCCCATAACAGAAGCAGAACCAGGTTTACAGC
Organism: Lachnospiraceae bacterium KGMB03038; assembly: GCA_007361935.1. Lineage (NCBI taxonomy): Bacteria > Bacillati > Bacillota > Clostridia > Lachnospirales > Lachnospiraceae > Lachnospiraceae bacterium KGMB03038. The sequence continues at coordinate 2,933,186 of CP041667.1, forward strand.
CCAAGTATTCCTCCATTTTATTTTCCGGGGCAAACGATAATTTGGACACACCGATTTTCTTTCCCAGCGCCCCTGTATCCAGCTGTTTATCCGCCGGCAGCACTACCAAAAAGAAACTCGTCTTTTTCTGATTACAAAGAAAGATGCTCTTCCGGATCTCCGTTCCCAGCGCTTTATCGATTTCCTTACACTCTTCCATCGTCTCCACTATGTCATTTTCTACACGCTCATAGGGAATATGCAGTTTTTCGAGCAGCGCAAAAGTTTTATCCTCTGTCGGGTTTTTCCCCTTCTTAGGGGCTGTTGTATAGATCTGGCTGATATAGATCATAGCTCCTCCTTTTTTGAAACTTCTCCAAGCGGCCTTTCTCGCTTTCCACTCTCTTGCTTTCCTCTATTTGCGCAAAACAGTGTCAGAGCAGCCGCCCCAACACTGTTTTGCCTTCCTGTTTCCTTCTGGTCCGATACCGCCGACAGATTGTCCTAGCGGACAAACTCAGAGGTCAGGATCAATTCTTCCGGTTTCAGATCCTTTTTCACAGCGTCCTCAAATCCTTCCGGACCGATCTCCTCAAAAGAAACTGAGATATCCTTCGTTCCCCAGCAGCCGGATTCCTCCGCCAGGCACTCCTGCAGTTTGTGGGCCAGATTTTCTTTCATCTCCTGGCTTCTTCCCGGATATAATTTTACGCTGATATGTGGCATATGTTTTCCCTCCCATGCTTTTGATGATTCCTGTTCTAACATTAACATCTGAGATTCTGTCTGTCAATATATCATGCCCCTTTCCTCTGCCGCCGCAAGCCAGGCCTCTGCCATGATCTTCGCTCCTTCTTCCGTCAGATGGGTGCCGTCTGTGGTAATGGCGTCATATCCCCTTTCTTCTGCCGCCTGGTTCAATTGGTCGTGCATGGGAAGGAACGCCGCCCCCAATTCCCCGGCGATCTCCCGCTCGATCATTTCCACCTCACGGATTGCGGGAATCCAGTTAGCATATTCCAGCGGATGGGGAAAGATAAACGGCCCCAGGCACAGGATCTTGGCTTTTGTCTCTTCCTGTATCCTTCCCAGCAGTTTCCGGTAGTTCTGGGCAAATTCCTGTTCTTCCAGCGTTTTCCCTGTATTCTTATACACCGCTGTGTCATTGCAGCCGATCTGGACACTGACCAGATCTGGGTCAAACCGCTTGCAGTCATACTCAAACAGCCGGAGAAGCCCGGACACCGTAAATCCGTCATGACCGGAATTGCGCACAAAGTCGTCTCGTCCCATCTCCCGCAGCTTCTTTCCGATCAGCGCCACATATCCGCTGCCCAGTCCCGCTCCGTCCACGTTCATTTTGTGAAAAGCGTCCGTGATACTGTCTCCCAAAAACACAATCTTCTTCAAGGTCTTTGCTTCTCCTTTCTTTCACCGGGCAGTCTCATCGGTTATGATAGCGGATTTCCTCATGTTTTTCCAGTTCATACACCGCCAAGTCTTGTCCGTCCAAGTCTTCCGCCCTCATATCTACCGCCTGGATCCTAGCGTTCTCATAGGTTTTGTAATAATATACACCGGTCCTTACATTCACGCAGCAGGAGTAAGTCGTAATATCATATTTGCCGGAATCTGTCACCACCGCTCCCCGCACCATACTCACATTATCTAAAATGTGAAAGAACTGGGATAGATTTGCTGTTTCTTCTTTGTCGCTGGCAGAATTCCATTTTAAGAAGGCCGCCTTCACAAACCGGGAAGCTGGAGAAGCATCTCCTGGAAGCCCCATAGCTCCCATTCCCTCGCCATATGTTTCCAGCTCCACTCCCTGGCAGAACCTGTTTGCGGGCGGATTTGGGGTCAGATTCAGATAGTTTCTCAGATTCATCTGATGGTAGGGAAACGGCGGATTGTTGGTCAGTACCCCTAAGGGATTCTCATAGATCTGGATTCCTTCTTTCACTGCTTCCACCACGATACAGCGCTCCCGATCCGCGATCATCCAGTGCAGCGGCGCGGGCGGCATCTGTTCCGCAAAGGAAATATCCCTGATATTCGCTTTTTTCAGCAATCCCGCGGCTTCTTCTACATTCTCACAGCTTCCCAGCAGCCAGGGGATCAGCTCAAAGCTTGCCGCATTGTGTTTCCCCTCTTCCTTCTCGCTGTTATAATAAGCGTTTCCCGGAAAATTCAGTCCCGCCATGCCAAGCCCTTTCTCATTGACCGCCTCTGCGTATAAGGGGTATCCCTTTGCCACAGCGGCCATCCCGATCATGGCGAAATGGGTCTTTAAAGGCGCTTCCATTTCCCGCCAGCAAAAAGGATAATTTCTGGGTGTAACCACCACCTTTTCTCCAAAAGAATCTTCCAGATCCAAATTTCTTCCAAAATAAAAATCGCCGTTTTCATATGTGATGCAGGTACACATACAGCTTCCCTCCTTTTTCCTCCGTCTCTTTCCAAGGCGGTTTCCTTTATTTTTCCCCAATCCGGATCCCCATATGAAAAAACCTGCGAAGCCGTCCTGGTAAACAGCCCCGCAGGAATTCGTTCTTCCACATTTTTTAGAAAATATGATAGTTCACTACCAGCGCCGCGAATACGATGGATACCATGGACAGCAGCTTGATCAGGATGTTGATAGAAGGCCCGGAAGTATCCTTAAATGGATCTCCTACGGTATCTCCTACCACTGCCGCCTTGTGGGAATCGCTTCCCTTTCCTCCGTACGCGCCGCCTTCGATGTATTTCTTGGCGTTATCCCAGGCGCCACCGGAATTTGCCATAAAGATAGCCATCAAGAAACCGGTTGCCGTAGATCCGGTCAGCAGGCCGATCACACCGTTGTAGCCCAGGATCAAACCCGTCACCACCGGGGTGATGATCGCCAGCAGGGTCGGCAGGATCATTTCATGAAGACTTGCCTTGGTACAGATGTCTACACAAGTCTCATAATCCGCATCCGCCTCGCCTTCCATCAGGCCTTTGATCTCCTTGAACTGCCGGCGCACTTCCACAACAATACTCTGGGCCGCCCGGCCTACCGATTCCATAGTAAGCGCCGCAAATACAAATGGCAGACAAGCGCCGATAAAGATTCCTACCAGCACTGTCGGATTCATCACACTCATATCAAGGCTCACACTGGAACCTCCTACTTCCTCTACCTTCTCAACATAAGAAGCAATCAGGGCCAGCGCCGTCAAAGCCGCGGAACCAATGGCGAATCCTTTTCCGGTAGCCGCGGTCGTATTTCCAAGAGAATCCAAGGCATCGGTACGTTTCCGGACTTCCGCCTCCAGGCCGGCCATCTCGGCGATACCGCCCGCATTGTCCGCGATCGGTCCATAAGCGTCCGTAGCCAGTGTGATACCCAGTGTAGACAACATTCCAACCGCCGCCAGCGCGATTCCATAAAGTCCTCTGGTTGTCTCGATAAATCCGCCGGAGAAGGCATATGCCGCCATAACACAGACCGCTATGATAATGATCGGAACTGCCGTAGACAACATTCCAAGTCCCAGACCTCCGATGATCAGCGTCGCGGAACCAGTCTCTGATTTCGCCGCCAGCTTCTGGGTTGGCTTATATGTATCAGAAGTAAAATATTCGGTAAAGAATCCGATCAGCACTCCCGCAAGCAGTCCCCCCAGGATCGCGAAATAGAATCCAATGAAATCTTTGCCCAGGACAAACCATACGATCGGGAACGAGATCACAGCAATGATCAAAGCGCTGGTATTGGTTCCCCGGCGAAGGGCCTTCAGCAGTGTCATCTGATCGGTGCTCTCGCCTGTCTTTACCAGCATGGAACCAAGGATTGAAGCCAGCACGCCGATTGCCGCCAGGATCATGGGGATCACCACCGCATTGACACGGTCTACCGACTCAATCTTATTAAACGCGATCACACCCAGAGAGCAGGCAGACAGGATCGAACCAACATAAGACTCATAAAGGTCCGCTCCCATTCCGGCCACATCGCCTACGTTGTCTCCTACGTTGTCCGCGATGACCGCCGGATTTCTTGGGTCATCTTCCGGGATTCCAGCTTCAACCTTTCCTACCAGATCCGCTCCTACATCCGCCGCTTTCGTATAGATACCGCCTCCTACACGGGCAAACAGCGCCATAGAAGAAGCGCCCATTCCAAAGGTCAGCATGGTGCTGGTAATGTCTTCCAGCGGAAGCTTAAATACCAGACGCAGCAGCAGATACCAGATAGAAATATCCAGAAGTCCAAGCCCCACTACGGTAAAGCCCATAACAGAACCTGCGGAAAAAGCCACCCTCAGCCCTTTGTTCAGACTGTTCTGGCAGGCCGCCGCGGTTCTGGCGTTGGCTCTCGTAGCAATCTGCATCCCCACAAAACCGGAAAGCCCTGAGAAGAAACCGCCCGTTACAAAGGCAAAGGGCACAAACCAAGTCAGAAGCCCAAATGCCGCCATTGCCGCCAGGATCACAAACATTACCGCAAAGAAGCCGATCAGGATCTTATACTGACGCCGCAGATACGCCATCGCTCCATTGTGGATCGAAGCAGATATCTTTTTCATGCGGTCGCTTCCCTGCGGAAAGCTAAGAACCTTTTTCGCTCTGCTGAACGCAAATAAAAGCGCGATCACAGAGCCGCACAATGTAAGTAGTGCTAATTGATTATCCATTTCACTCTCTCCCTCCCATTCCTGGAAATGAAATTTTCTCTGTCTGGCAATATTGTAACACTTTCAATCAAGTTTTGGTATCCCTTTTTGCTCCGCTCTCTTCTCTCCCGGCTTTCTTAGCGTTCTATTTGCCTCCCCCGGCTTCCGGATATTCAAAGCACAGCAGCCGGTAAGGCGCCTCGTCTTCCTCGATCGCCGGGAATCTTCCCACCTCTTCGTAGAAACGGTTGTCTGTATGATCGTCATTACATTTGGACACCTCGCCGATCAAAACATCTCCAGTGCCTGGAACCACGTCAAAATCATGGTACAGGTAAGGCGGAATGGTAATGCTCTCTCCCGGACGCAGCTCCACTCCGGTTCCGGCTTTGACCGTGTAGCGACGGCCATCGGAATGGACCTCCACCTCTGTGTCCGCCAGTTCCTCTTTTTCACCGGCGTTATACAGATGCAGGATCATCGTGCCTCCGCCCCGGTTGATGATATCCTCTGTCTTACTCCAGTGAAAATGCATGGGAGAATGCTGGCCCTCCTTTAACATGATCAATTTTTCCGCATAGGTCTTGCCGTTTTCTCCGCCGTCCGGGCTCCCATTGCGCAAAGTGACCAGGGCAAAACCGATCTTCTTCCAGTCTCCGCTTCCATAATCGGTAATATCCCAGCCCAGCATATGTTCACGGATTTCGTCATATTCATGCCCTTTGCCGCTCCAATCCCTGGGCGTCCATTTGGTAAATGGCGGAAGGGCAAAACCGGTCTTGGCCGCAAAGGACTCCATCTCCCGGATGATACTGTTGATTTCTGAGCGTTTCATAAAATTTATAAGCCTCCTTAATCACAAAAATTGATGGGCACTTGGAAGAAGCGTCATCTTCGAATTATAAATGTGTTTTTTTAACGCCTCGACTGACTTTTCCGGATCCCCCTCCTCAATCGCCTGCAAAATATCCAAATGTTCATTCAACATTTCTTCAGCATTTCTCATTTGGAGACAGGCCATCCGGTATCGAGCGTTTTGCTCATAGATTCCTCTCATCACCGACTCCAAAGTTCTATTTCCTATCGGTTTTAGCAATTCCAAATGAAACTCCATATCTGTCTCAAGATACTTTTTCAAATCAAACACATTCTCTTTTGCCTCTTCTTTTCTGGCAATAAATAATTCCCGGTAATCATTGAGGCTTTCTTTCGGAACTCTTAATGCGGTCACCTCAAACACTGTCGGTTCAATGATCTCTCGCATCTGAAAATTTTCAAGCACTTCTTCAATTGAAATTTCAGAAACATAGATTCCCTTTCTTGGAATGATCGTAATCATCTTCTCTTTCTGAAGCAAAAGCAAAGCTTCCCGAACCGGAGTGATACTTTTAAAGTTAAGTTCTTTGGTCAGTTCTTTCTGATCAATCTCCTCTCCAAACTCCAGCTCGCCATATACGATTTTTTCCCGTATGATACGATATGCTTTTTCTGACAATGTTTCCTTTTTCATCTTTGCTTTCCCTTCTATAAAAATCACTTCGTCCGACGGTTCCCCGGACTGCGCCTTACATCTAAAATAATTATACCAAATTTTACCAGGCTTTTCCCCATTTTTTTATGGCTGCAGACAACTCTTCACATTCTTTTGCCTTTTCTTCCAATGGAATTCCCTCCACCGCACATTCAATCGCCTGACGCATTGCACATGCACCTGCCCTGCACCCCATCGGATGTCCTTGTATTGCTCCGCCTGCTGCAAGAATAATATCTGTCCCCAATTCTGAAATATATTTCTCCACAATATTCGGCTGCACTCCGCCTCCGATTACCGGTATACTTTTCTTTAATTGATAAAAGGGCAGTGTCAGATTCAGGTAGGTCTGTATATATCTAAGATATGTAAGTGGATATCCCCCGTAAGGTGTATTCATCATCACCAAATCAGCACCACATAATCTTGTAAGTTTACCCAGCGCCAAGGAAGAAACCATCCCCCCAGTTTTTCCTTCCGCCATCATCCCGATTCCTGCACAATGTACTAGGATTGGAAGATTTATACATTTCCTTAATGCAGCCAGATTTCCATACCCGGCCATAACAAAATTGATCATTATCCCATCTGCGCCGCATTCCTGAGCTCTTTTCGCTCCTTCTAAAATATTTTCATCTCTGCCAGTGATATTGACAAAATATAATGTACGACTTCCGCTCTCTTCATAGGCTGCCTCCGCAGCCCTTCTATACTCTTTGATCCTCTGTTCCATAGAAGAGTAAGAAGGGTTTCCCATCAGTTCATCATCTTTAATAATATCCGCCCCTCCAGCAGCCGCTTGATAAAATATTTTCGCCCCTTCTTTCGGCGCCAGTCCCGTACAGGGCTTGATCATATTTAACAGGAGCGGTCTCTTTTTTGCCTCCCGCCTTTTCCGAAGATCCCCGATTGTCCACATCGGCCCCTCAAACCTGTCCATATACTCCTTCGGGAAAATAATGTCCAGCAGCTTTACCTGCGCAGATGTAGAGGCATCATTTCCCAGCAAACAAGTAAGGAGCATTGGGATGCTGCCGGCGGAATGGACCACTGGATAAGCAATCTCAATAATATAGCTTTTTGCCGGACTTTCTTCCCGCTGTTCCAGCTCGCAGGGCGGCGCTTCATAAATATTCACTACCTTCCCTACATATTTCTCCTGAAACTCTTCCGTCATTCCCGGAACTTCTGTCCATGTTCCAATGGTTTGCCCAACAGCTAGTTTCTCCGCTATTTTAAGCACATTTTCCTTCCACGGGAGCTCCATGTGGTAGACTGCGATGAGATAGTTCTTTTGTGCAGCCTCTTCCTGCGTACTATACAGCTGCCTCTTCATCCCAACTCTCCTTTCCTGCACCACGGCACATTTCTTTTAAAATGGCTATCTGCGCCGTTTCTTCTACCAATTCGGCCGTTCTCACCGCCTCTTCCATGCTCTCACCCAGCGCTACGATCCCATGATTTCTCAAGATAAATACCCTGTCAATCATACCAGCTTCCATCATCCGCTTAAGTTCTGGAAGATCTTCCTTCCTCACAACTGGTGAATCCACATTCCAAACTGGAATATCTCCTGTCATCTTTAACCGAGACTGCCAGGTTTCCCGCCGCAGGCAGGTGTGCTCCTCTGACCAGGCAATCGCACAGGGAGCATGCACATGCACGATCGCTTGGATCTCTTTCCTATTTTTATAGACTGCCCCATGCAAAAGGCTTTCTTTACTCGGTTCTGATGTTCCCATTTGTTTATGCCCGTCAAAATCGGCAAGGACAAAATCTTTACTTCCCGCCTCTCGAAAGGCTGCTCCTCGCGCCTTTATCAGCATCTGATTTTCCCCGGTCCGAATACTTACATTTCCGCCATTTGTTTTTTGCAGTCCGCTTATATATGCCTGATGGCAAACCTCTATCAGCTGTTCTATGGATCTATCATACCGTTCCATATTTTCTCTCCTCCCGTTCCAGTAAACCTGTTATTTCTTCTACACAGACAGCTGCAAAAGCTTCATCATTGATGTGCATAGGAACAGATCTGACAAAGACTCTCCCATCCCTGTAAGTATTTACCGCCCTGACAAATCCCCGATCCGATTCAGGTTCAAACAAGGGGGCACCTTCTTTATTTTTCTGGCTGTATCCCTTTTCTGGAATAAGAATTTCTGTCGGGCCTAAAAATTCATTTGCATTTTTAACAATCAATTTTCCCAATGCATACATTTCTTCATAATTTGCTTTTACATGCGTATGTATCTTATTATGTTCTACCAGCTTTCTGCCCCGGTACTTCTTCGGTACATTTTCTATTCCATTAAAAAGAATCAAGTCTGCACATCCCGGAATAATCAATGTGGGAATCTCTGTTCGCTTCATTGCCTCATATCTCTCTGCCGAGGCTGGCATCATCCCTCCTGCCAGATAGTCCATAACATCATGAGGGGTCAAATCGATCACCCCGCATAGCTTCCCTTCTTCCGCCAGCTTCTCCATAGCCATCGCTCCTATTCCATTGCAATGGAAGATTACGACCTCATATCCCAGGTGGCTTAACATTTCTTGTATATAATTTCCGCATTTCGTTGTGACGCCTCCCATAGTCATACCGATCAATCTGGAGTCTGTTTCTATCTGTTCTTTTTTTCTGACCATTCCGCAAATAGCAGATGCCGCATTTTGCATCACATGTTTCAAAATTCTATTGCTACCCGCCACGTCCACTACAGAGTGCATGATCATCATATCTGACATCCCAACCAGCGGCCCAAATGTAGTATTCCCGTTGGCAACTGCTGACAAGACTAATTTGGGGAATCCAAAAGGAAGTTTCTGCAGCGCTCCTGCCGATATCAAGGTCCCCTGAACCCCTCCTATGCCCAACGCCCCGTCAATCTGCGCCTTTCTATACATGGCTTTCAGTTCCTGCTCCACCATCTTAGTCATGGCGCAAAGCGCCTGATTTTTACTCATCTCATTCAACGCTTCTTCACTCATCCCCGCCCTTTGCAGCATCTCTTTCCGAAGCGTATTTTTATCTTCTCTTGTTCTTAAACTACAATCCAGGACGAGAACTCTACACCCTTCTTCTTCTATGTAGCCTTTTAGTATTTCGCTTTCAGTAAATTTTGTGTCCAGCGTTGCCAGAATCAAGATCGTTTTCATCTCTGTGTCTCCTTGCGTTTTTCGCTAAATTTATGGAAATAGATGTATTTTTATCCCTTCCGATGGATGTTCAAAAGCGTAACTCCCTTTTTCTAAAGGAAGTTCTGTCACAATCTTCTCGTAGGAGATCTGTCCCCTTTCCATTAACTTTAAGGCTTCTTCAAAATCCGACTTAGTATGACACTGCGTACCATAAATACTTAACTCCTGTGTCACAACTTTAGTAAAATCAATTTCTGCCACCGCATTTCCCAATGCGACAAAGACAATCTCTGATCCAGGATGTACCAGTTCAAAAACCTTTTCCTTTCCACCCTTTTCCCCTGCCGCATCGAACACTACATCTGCCATCATCTGGCCGGTTATGTCTGCTAGCTCTTCCGCCAGATCCTGTTTTCTGGGGTTGATCGTTCTGTCTGCGCCTAGCTCCCGTGCCACTTCCAACCGTCCTTCATCTATATCGCTGACAATTATTGTTTTAGCCAACTCTCTCACTGCACAAAGAATCAAAAGGCCAATCGCGCCTGCCCCTTTGATCAAGACTGTATCATAACTGGATCGGCGCAGCCTTTTTACGGCATGGACTGCTGTCGCCGCCGGTTCTGCCAGTGCACCATATTTCACCGGTAGTTTTGACGGAACCCGAATCACATTCTCCTTTGGCACTATAACCCATTCTGCAAATGCTCCTGGAAGCTCTCCCCCAATAAGACGTACATTCTCACATAAATTTGTCCTTCCTTCCCTGCATCTTGGACAGTTCCCACAGCTAATCAATGGCTGGACAGTCACCGAATCCCCTAATTTTACCTCTTCGCAGTCTCCCCCACACATTTCCACAATTCCAGAAAATTCATGACCGATCACTCCCGGAAGGGACCATGCCGATTCCATTCCCCGATATACATGCATATCTGTCCCGCAGATTCCACAGGCTTCTACCTTAATTAACACTTCTCCCTTTCCAGGAACCGGCTTTGGGACCTCTCCAAACTGAATAGTTCTGTCTTTTTGCATAATTAATGCTCTCATCTATTTCCCTCCTCTCACTTCAACTGTTATAATTTCATAAGGCCGGCAGGACAGCCAAAATCGATTTTCATCCCTGGCTGCCTGAAACTTTTCTTCCTCCAAAAGATTACAACGGATAACCTGATCAATCTTTTTATGGTAAACAAATTCTGCTTTCCCTCTCGTGTTTCCATACTCGTATGCCCTCAGGATAGTTCCTTTTCCATCTTCCGCTTGTTTGACCGTTTCAATGATCACATTTCCGGACTTTACACTGCACAGAGATTTTTCGATCTGTTTCCCTTTTCCCTCGATCTCATAAACCTCCAGTGGATTACTTAAAAGGTAGGCTTTCCTTAAAAGTTCTCCTTTGTCTAAAACTTCATGAGGACATATCACAACTGTAAACTCCTGTGTCCCCCGGTCTGCATTCGGATCCGGAAAATCTGCGCTTTTTGATACCGCTAAACTGATTTCTTTTTCGTGGATACTGATTCCATACTTATTATCACAAAGGATAGATACTCCATAATCCCCTTCGGACAGATCCGCCCATTTATGCATACATGTTTCAAATTTCGCTTTTTCCCATGAGGTATTGCTGTGAATACTTCTTGTTACACTTCCAAATTGTGTACCATATTCTGCGGCTGTGCCATGAATCTCTACCGGACAGGCCAAACGCAGATGCTGCCTGTTCTCTCTATATTCCAGTCGTGTATCCAGCCGTATATCTTTAGCGCCTGTCTCAATACTGATCTTTTGAACGATAGTGCTTCTTCCAATCTTCTTTCTCATATAACAGCCCGCCTGCAGTCCATTAATCTGGAAGATTTCCGCAGATTCCAGATTTGCTTGTCTAAAGCCTTTCTTTCTGTAATCTTCATCTAAATCCCAGGCATCCCAATCTGCTGGGCGGTCTTCAAATAGCTGCCATTGAAAAAATTTCTTGCCAGACGTTAGGATTTCCCGGTCTTTTTCTTTATCCCAGAGTCTGATCACATCACCGTTCTTGTCGATCTCTATCTGCAGCTTTTCATTTCCTAAAATAATCCTGTTATCTGCTCCTTTTTCTGCATATATTTCTTGAGTCTGGGCAGAGGAAGGATTTCTTTTGGCTTCTATACTCACTGCTTGATAACCGTAAGGCGGAATTTTTTCTACTTTTATAAAGGTTCTTCCGTGTTGTTGGTAAGATTCGCAAAGTTTCTGTCCAACCCTTATCTGCTGGCCCTCTCCTACTGGAAAAGGCAGTTCTACAATTCCCGTCTGCCAGAAAGAAGTTCCATTTATGATCAACGCTTGCGCCTCTTTCGAGGCATTCTGCGCCAGTGCTTTTACCGCCTGGCTGGTAATTTCATCGCAGCCCTCAAGAATCTCCACATGGTCCCTTCTTGCATCCTTATAAACTTCGCCAATGGATGATCCCGGAAGAATATCATGAAACTGATTTAAACATAATTTCTCCCACATTTTCTGAAATTCTTTTGATGGATAACAGTACTCACTTTCCTCTGAAGCAAAAGCCGCCAAAAATTCAGCCTGATGAAGAGCAACTTCACACAGTCGATTGTTTTTTTTCGTCTCGGCCTGGCTTGTGTAGGTTCCCCGATGGAGTTCAAAATATAATTCTCCGCACCAAACTGGAAGCTCTTCCCGTTTCTCTTCCATCTTTTGGAAAAACTCTTGAAATGTTGAAAACTGAACTTTCGGAATCCCAGGAAAATCAAATTGTTCCATCAGTTCTCCCCTGACCACCATTTCTTCTGTTGGACCGCCTCCACCATCTCCCATCCCATATGCCAGCAAAAGTTCTTGACAGAGGCCCTTTTCTTCCTGCGTTTCAAAAGTATCCAGTACTTCTTCCGGTGTCAGATCCGCGCTGTAAGTTCCGCCCCACCAGCCTGGTTTTGCAGTGCTGACGATATAGGCAAGAACACGGTTTCCATCAATTCCTTCCCACTGGAAATATTCGGATGGCATTTTATTATATTGATTCCAGCTTAACTTTGCTGTTGCAAAATACTGATATCCGGCTTCCTTCATAAGTTGGGGCAGCTGTCCGCAGAATCCGAAAGTATCTGGAAGCCAGACTACTGGACTTCCCTTTGTTTTAAACATTTTCTGCATATAAGAAGAAAACAGAAGGAACTGCCGGGCCAGCGATTCCCCGCTCGGAAGGTTACAATCGGGTTCCACCCACATACCGCCAAGGATCTCCCATCTTCCTTCCTTAACTGCCTTCTGGACCTTTGGGAACAACTCCAGATCTTTTTCCATCCATTGGTACAACTGTGCTTGTGTTTGGGAATACCGGAATTCTCTATGCCGTTCCAACAATCCCAGCACATTTAAGAAAGTTCTTTTCCCTTTTTTTCTAGCCTGATTTGTTCTCCAAAGCCATGCCAGATCTAAATGCCCGTGACCACACGCGGCTACGGTGTATGGATGATACTCCTGCACTTTGTCCAGCTCTTTTTTCAGCCCTTCCATTGCCTCCTCCGCTGTTTTTTCAAAGTTTTCTCCCAGCGGCTCATAGAAATCCAACTTTTGAAGACAATTTTCCAACTGCCGAAATATCAGCTCATTTTCCGTCTTTTCAGCAATCTCCAGGCAAACCCGGCTCAAAACATACAAACGATAGATCCGGTCATTTCTATAACAGACTCCGACTCTTCCTGTTTCGTATCTCTCTTCTTTGATACCTGTCCACCCTTCCAGGCAGATTTCATGGGGCTTCCCATCCAAATATTCTTCCAACAGAAACACATAAGGATGATTCGGATCGATCCCAGCGGCCGCTTTTCCATCGATCGAGACTATCGCTTCCGGTCCGTATAGAAAGGCCAGCGCTTCTAAGGATCTGCTGTTTCCTAACTCAAGGAAGAGTAATGCTGTATACCCCTCTTTCTTTTCTGCCTGAAAGTCCCCTCTTATATGAAAATTCTTTCTAGCTCCTGTAAGAAGGCTATTTTCTTTGATCCTCAACGTTTCTGAGCCATCCCAATCCTTTTGGCTGTCATTCCAAATTTCTCCCGACAATTCTTCTATTGGAAAATACTCTTTATAGCAGTATTCACCAAGTAATTGAATATCTCTTTTTATTTTCGTATTTCTCAGTTTTCGGTCCATTACTGCCCTCCACCTTCACGGTATCTATCCTTTCACAGCTCCATCTACAAGACCTCTCATAATGTGTTTCGAGAAGATCAGATACAGCAGAACCAACGGCACCATGGCCATAGACAGCGCAGATAAAAGCGCATTCCAATCGTTGGAAAATTGCCCTAGGAATTTCTGTGCTCCCATTGTTACTGTACAGACTTCTTCTGCAGGTGCAATGATCAGGGGCCACCAAATATCATTCCAAATAGGTGCGACAGAAAATGCCGCAACCGAAGCGATGGCTGGTTTAATATAATTCAAAGTCATCAGATAGATTTTCCACTCACTGGCTCCATCAATTCTGGCCGCTTCTTTCAAAGAAACCGGAATCTGCCGAAAGAACTGTGTCAGGATAAAGATTGCCAATGGCAGGCCAGCCACTGTATAGATCAGAATTAATCCTGTCAAGGTATTTGTCAAATGGAGATTGACCATAATTTCCAAAATTCCAACGGACCCCAGCCTGATTGGAACAATGATACCGATCAGGAAATATACAAATAAGAAATTACTGATCTTGACTTTATATTCTGCAATTGCATACGCTGCCATAGTTCCAAAAAAAAGGATCAAAAACAGTGCTCCCAGCATAATGATCAGACTGTTTTTATAGTAAAGAGTAAAATTGGATCTTTCCAATACCGTTTCATATCCGATTAAACTAAACGTATCTGAATTTGGAATGCTATAGGGGTTACTGAAAATTGCAGTTCTTTCTTTGAATGAATTTATAACAATTACTAAAATTGGGAAAAGCGCTAATATACTAAAACTGATCAAAACAGCATGTTTTCCCACAGATCCGATATAATTCCATTTCTTTTCTTTCATCATGCACACTTCCTATTCCAATCTCTTATTTGCCTGTCTGCTCCATAACTGGTAAATAACAACGCCACCCATTAATATAAATAAAATAATGCAGGCAATCGCCGCTCCCATGGGTGCATTTGGCTGTTGAAGCTCATGTCCATAAAAGGTTCTGAAGAAAAATGACATCATTGTATCTGTCGAAAAATTAGGTCCTGCCAATGGTCCTTTTATTGCGTAAATCAAGTCAAATGCATTAAAGTTAAAAATGTAAGTCATTAAGGAAACTGTAGCAACCATGGGCATTGTCATAGGAAGCTTGATTCTAAAGAAGGTTCCTATCCCACTGCAGCCATCTACCGCAGAGGCTTCGATCAGTTCTCCAGGGATCTGTATCAGCGTGGAATAATATAGTAGGATAGGCACACCTAGATTCTGCCATGCTGAAATCAAAGCCATTGTATTTAATGCAGTAGATTCCTGCCCAAGCCATGGGGCAAATGCTCCTTCCAACCCAAATAAGCTCAAGAAATCTTCCGCGATACCCCAAGTCGGATTCAGCAGCATCTGCCACACAAAGGCTACCATAACAAGGGAGAGAACTACCGGAAGATATAAAATCGTCCGGTAGACATGCGTTCCCTTTGTCTTCGCCGACAGAAGCGCCGCAATGAGTAAAGCCACTGGATTCTGGATCAGCATATTGATTAAGAAAAATTTAAAACTATTCCCCAAAGCTCTCAAAAGCTGTTCTCTCCATCCAGGATCTGTAAGCAAGTCAATATAATTTGAAAATCCCGCAAAAATCAATTCTCTAGAATCATTTAATACATATAGACTCTGCTTCATTGAAGTAAAAATCGGGTAAATCATAAATAGTGTATATAAAACAAAAGCGGGTAAAACAAACAGTACGATACATTTTCGTTTTTTCTTTAATTTCATGGCTTTCTCCTATCTCGGTGTTCTGCCGGCAGCAATCTTAAATCCTATTCCTCGATCGGAGTATACGAGGATTCCAATCCCTTCTGCATTTCTTCCGCAACTTCCTGAGGTGTCATTTCTCCCGCAAACATCAGTCCAGTCATACGTATAATCTCTGCATCTGTATTAAATTCGCCTCTGGATAAATATTGATAGGCAATTCGCGGTGTGCTTTCTGCTTCTTCTGTCCAAGAGAACATTTCTAACGCAAGAGGATCCTCCAACTCTACTTCATGTTTGGAAAGTGTGAAAAATCCGGGGATTTCCTGATTCCATAATTTCGCGAATTCTTCTGTAGTTGTCCATTTCAAAAATTCGATTGCTTCGTCCCGATGTTCACTGGCATCATTTAGTGCAAGTCCCATATCAGGATGATTGCAGACATACCTGGAAGCTCCCTCTTCCGGCACAGGAACCTGGAAAGCTCCCATTTCAAAAGAGCCGTCAGACATATTATTAAAGACAGATACATCCCAGGATCCTGCCGGGAAGATCAACGCCTGCTGAGAAATAAAGAGATTCTGCATATCCGCATATGAAATTCCTTCATATCCATCTGGCAGATATGGTTTCCAGGCATCCAGGAATTCCCACGCCTCTATAAATTCAGGATCTGTGAATTTTTTTGTTCCATGAATCAATCCCTGGCGTCCTTCTTCACCTTTCACGAAATTCGGCGCCACCAAACTAAATCCGTATACAGAATTCACATAATCATCTCCGGTTCCAAAAGCAATCGGAATATAGTCTGTACCCTTGATCTCTTCACAAAGCTTCAGGAATTCATCCGTTGTTTCTGGAACTTCCAGTCCCAGCTCTTCAAAAGCCGTTTTATTGTAAATAAATCCGTGTGTGCATGCTGCCAATGGCACTCCAAAGATGTCTCCTTCATCTGTACTCCATGCACTGATCGCAAACTCTTCATACAAATCTTCATTAATATTCAACCCTTCAATATCATTAAGTTTTGCCAGATAACCTTCCTGATAAAGACTGGTCCGGTAATCATAAGGCTCCACCATGATAATATCTCCAGCAGTTCCTGCTTTCAGTTTTGTTGTCAACGTGGTACCGTATTCTGTATTCACTACACCATTAAAAGTAATGTCTACATTGGGATGCTCTTCTTCATACACTGGCAGAATCTTATCCTCCCAAACTGTCAGATCATCCGCTCTCCAACTTTCAATAATAAGTTCGACCTTTTCGCCGCTCTGTCCTTCCTCTGTGTCCTGGCCACAGCCGGCTAACATCGATAATACCATGATTCCAATTAAACAAACCGATATAACTTTTTTCATGATTTCCTCCTTCCAGGATATTTGCTATGGTAAAATTTCCGTCCCCAAATGATAGGGATCATGCGTCATGACAACAAAATCTGCCCGCTCTTTTACTAATTCAATACTGCTCCATATCTCCAGAATATTACAGAAACGGCCAGGCGGAGTAAAAGGCCAGCCATGTTCCTTATCTTCCTCCAGATTTTCCCGCAGAAACATAAGATCTCCTACAATCATATAATTTCCTTTTTCCGTATTTACGGAAACTGCGGAATGTCCTGGAGAATGCCCTGGCGTCGGAATTACGTAAATACCTTCTGCAATTTCTGTCTCTCCTTCCGTTAGTGTAAATTTTCTGCCCGCAAACGGCGGCGTAAGTCCAGTAGCCTTTGGATACTCATAGGAAGCCCAATAAAACGGGATTGGATTTAAAGCAAATTCATATTCCTTTCTGCTTACGATCAATTCTGCCTCTTTAAATTGTTCCAAATTAAAACAGTGATCCCAATGGAGATGAGTGAAAATAATCTTTTCGATCTCTGAAGTCTTAATCCCCATTTTGTGAAGTTGTTCGTGGATAGCCTGCCCGTTCTCTTGTCTGCCGTCATGATGATATTTCACTGAATGTTCTGTATCACTCATACCTGTGTCTACCAGGAATTTGTGACCGCCTCCCTCGATCAAAAAAGCAAATACAGGCATCTCCAATATCTTTCCAGTACCCTTGCGGAAGGTTGCGTAATTTCCTTTATCTAAATACTGGTAACCTGTTAAAATAGGCTTGATCGTATATGTCGTCATAATATGTCCCCTTTATTTGTCTAATGTTAAATTTTCTTCTTCAAATACCCGTTCCATATATTCTTTGGCAAGTTTATATTCTCTTTTCAAAATTTCTGGCTGGCTGTTAGGATCCCTATGGAAACCAGGGAAACCAGCCGCGCCGGGAACATCTTCTAATTCCAAAGAAATCGCTCCATTATATCCGATCTCAGAGAGCGCTCTTACCGTTGCGTTCCAATCAATCTTGCCCTTTCCCGGTCTCCAATGAGCATTGCTCTGCGCATCATTATCTGAAAAGTGCGCATGGAAAATACTTTTATTTACCTGATATACCACTACCTGCGCCATTTCCCCCATTGGGAACAAATGACTGGGATCAAGATTTAAACCGATATAGCGGTTATCCACTCTATCTAAAATGCGAAGCATTGAGTCGGCATTTTTCATAATTCGATGCGGATGAGGCTCTAAAGCCAGACGGACATCATATTCTTTACATACATCTGCCATATTGTTCAGAACTTCTATAAAATCCTCATAGTTCTTCTTAAAATCCGCTCCTTTAGGAATATCGACTGTCCAGGTCTGGCTTACTGGTCTTGTCTGCTCAAATGGAAATTCCAACTCAAATGGACAGGATGTACAAGTCGTCAAAAGATCTACGCCTAATTCCTTTGCTACTTCCACACTGGCGCGAAACTCATCCACACAGTTCTTCCGATCCTGCTCATAGATACTTGCCTGCCCTGATGGAAGGCAGAACAGATTCGTCAGTGTAAGCCCTCTATCAGCAATCAGTTTTCTTAGTTCCTTATTTGTCTTGGAGGTATAGTATTCTTTTCGGAACTCATTATTCCAAATCGTCAGCTCTACACCTTTAAATCCCAAATCCGCAATGCTGTTGATCGCCTCGTGATACGGCGGAGCCCAGCTAAAAACCCATGATGATGCACCTAAGAACATTTTGATTTCCTCCTATTTCTTCTCTACAAATTTTTTTGCGCTTTCAAAAGCTCTCTCATGAATGTCTTCAGAAGATTGTTCCCAATATTCTGGCCTGAACACCTCTACCGAACAATATCCGCAATATCCAATCTTATCCAGAAGATTCCTGGAAAGGTTTAAATCAATACATCCTTCAAATGGATATAAACGGTTTTTGTCCTGCAATTCTTCTGCCATACCTCTTTCACTGTCATTAATATGTACAATATAAAGTTTTTCCGCAGGTATGGATAGAATTTCATTCTGCGTGATCCCAGAACGCATGTAATGGAAGGTATCCAGTACAATCCCCAGATTTGGGGGACTTCCTGCCAGATCGATCAGTCTTAGAGCTTCCGTTGGCCCAGGTACCAGTGTATGTCCTCCGATCGGCTCAATCGCAAGTCTGATCCCTTTTTCTTCTGCTTTTTTTGCATACCAGGAAAACTCTTCTGCCTGCCGTTTCAGACCTTCTTCCACGCTCATCCACGCAGGTCTGAAATCTGGGCAAATCGTTAGAAGTCTGCATTGAATCCGATCCGCCGCATCAAGGGCACTTTTAAACTCTTCCCTTAGTTTTTCTGTATCTCGAAAAGCTGATACCAAAAACGGACATACACCTACAGGAATAATCCCACATCTTTCCATTTCCTCTGCCAGAGATTCTGCAGTATGATCTTTCAAATACGCTTTCAGCTTATCCCACCAGATTTCTACTCCGTCAAACCCGACTTTAGCCGCAAAGTGTATATCCTCTTCAAGAGAATATGGCATTGTGGTTGCTCCATTAATCGCTGTTAACAATTTTTCCTCCTTTCTGTGATATATCACAAATATATTTATATTATATTCTAACAATATCACTGCATTTTCACTTTGTCAATCATTTTTTTATTTTCCAAAAAATTGTCAAAAAAATAGCGCAAAGCGACAAGTTTAAATTGTCACTTCGCGCCACTTTCTATGCACTAATATATAAAGACTATTTCACTCCGCCAAACGGCAGATACTTCCCAAAAGCCGCCGGGATCGGATATTTCTCTTGGATTTCCTCCGGATGGATGAACAAAAATCCCTTTTCATTGGTCTTTTCCAATTCATCCACTCTCACCTCGTACCCGATCATATGCCATTCCACGTGGCTGAAAATGTGCTTCGCCTCCGGCAGTTTCTTGATCCTGACCGGCATAAGGCCAATCTCCTTGCTGTACTCTGTCACTTCTTTCCTGGACATATGCCCCAGATAATTAGGCAGTTCATACATGCCTGCCAGCAGTCCTTTATCCGGACGTTTGCAGATAGCAGTCTTCTCCCCGTCCCGGAATACCAGGATCGTGCGGTTCTCGTTCCGCCGGTCTTTTGCCTTGGTCTTTACCGGAAGTTCTTCAATCCTTCCCTCAATCCGGGCGCGGCACACATACGCCAGCGGACACTCTTCACATTTTGGCTGCCCGTTTGGCACGCACACAATTGCTCCCAGCTCGATCAGTCCTTGATTGAAATCGCTGGCCGCCTCAGCGGGAATCACTCGTTCCAGCTTCTCCTCCACCTGCTTTTTGGTACTCTGCTTCATAATATCGGAATCATCTCCGGTCAGCCGCATGATCACCCGCAGCACATTGCCGTCCACCGCCGGTTTCGGAATCCCGTAGGCAAACGAACAGATGGCTCCTGCCGTATAGTTGCCGATTCCTTTCAGAGAGCGGATGCCTTCATAGGTAACCGGAAACTCTCCACCGCAATCTGCCATCACCTGCTGGGCGGCTTTCTGCATGTTCCGCACCCGGTTATAGTAGCCAAGCCCTTCCCATAATTTTAGCAACTGGTCTTCCGGCGCCTCCGCCAGATCCTTGACGGTAGGAAGCGCGGAAAGGAATCTTTGGTAATAAGGCTTTACCGCTTCTACTCTTGTCTGCTGGAGCATGATCTCCGATACCCACACATGATAGGGAGAAGGCTGGTTTCGCCAGGGCAGATCCCGGTGATGTTCCCGGTACCATTCTACCAGCGGCCCCCGGATTTCGTAGAGTTCCGGATCTTCTAAGACCACCGGCACAGGATCCGCCGCTTCGATCCGGTCCGGCTCCACCTGGCAGTCATAGGCCAGGATTTTTACTCCTGCCGCGGCCGCTTTTTTCAAGGCTTCTCCAAATTGGGGATGGGTATTTATATTTGGGGTAAAATATCGTACGTCTTTCATCTGGATCACAAAAAATACGTACGCTTCATATCCATTTTGTATTGCCTGGATCAGTTCTTCCAGATGCTTCACCGCCCGTTCACTGGGCGCATCCGGGAAGCGCGCCGCCCCGTTGTCCTCCAGTGTCACACCTTTTACCTCGATCAGCGCCTTCTTTCCATCCGCCTCTACATACAGATCAAACCTGGAATTTCCATAGGTATATTCCGGCCGGATCCTTGTGATATTCTCGAATAAATGTCCTTTCTCCAGCCACTCCCGGACCACTTGATTGGGAATCTGGGAGTCCATGTTGATCAGACGGTTTTGCTTTTGTACCGCGATCAGATCCCATTTCGTCTTTCTCTCAGGGTTCTGTCCATCCTGGACATAAACTGCGGCTCCTGGAATCAGAAGTTCCCGGCATCGGCCTGTGTTTTTCACATGAACTGTTTCTTCCCTGTCATCAAGCTCCACATGGGCGATAAAACGATTGGGACGGTCTATAAACCTGCCTTCTTGGATCTTGTCATATTTCATCTTCCTGTCCTTCCTGTTTTCTTCCTTCTTGGTTCTTTTCCTCTTTAGCGCCGGCTAAAACAAAGGGCCTGAGATACACCCAGGCCCTGCCGTACGTATAGAACTCTGTTCGGCTTTTATTTTTCTTCTTTCTTGTCTTTTCCGGCTATCTGCTTTTCCTGCTTTTCCAGGAAATCCTGGATCGCTTCGTTCAGAGAAAGCATTTTTTCATCCAAAGTTGATACCATTTCCGCACATTCCCGCAGTTCCCGGCTGATATATTCTGGAGCGTTTCCCTCAAATTTATAATAAATTTTATGCTCCAGACTGGCCCAGAAGTCCATAGCAATCGTACGGATCTGTATTTCTACCTTCGTGTCCACCACGCTATCTGAAAGAAAGATTGGCACGGATACCAGCATATGATAGCTCTTATACCCGCTTTCCTTCGGGTTCTTGATATAATCTTTGATCGACAGGACCTTAAGATCACTTTGGTTGCCGATCATTTCCGCCAGTCGATAGATATCTGAGGTAAAAGAACAGATCAGCCGGACGCCCGCTATGTCGTTGACATATTTCACCATGTTTTCTATTGAAGTTTCATATCCGTACCTTCTCAACTTCTTGACGATACTTTCAGGGGTCTTCACCCTTGTCTTGATGTGTTCGATGGGGTTGTACTGATGGACATGCTGAAATTCATCATTCAAGATCTCCAGCTTGGTCCCCACTTCCTTTAACGCTGAAGTATAGAGAAACATGATCGTCTTCCAGCTGTCCACATCCTCATAATTCTTAATCGCATTCTGCAAGCACATCACTCCTCTCAAAAAGCCGAAGAGTTTATTCCGTATTGCTTAATAGTATACCATATAAGAAACAGAATTGTCTTGAATTTCATAGTAATTTAAGATTTAAACGTAACTATTCAGCCTTACAGCTCGGATTCGCAGCTGCCGCTGCTTTTCCGCCACTATCGTGGCTAAATCCTCGCTTATGGCTAAACGCCATATGTCTGACTGATAAAAAACAGCCCCTTGCAAGTAAACTTGCCGTGCTGTTTTTTTCAGTCAGCCGCATGGCTGAATAGTTACTTTAAAACTCAATCCCCTCTCTTGCCGTTGTCCCATGGTCATAAGGGTGTTTCACCTTGACCATCTCTGTCGCATAATCCGCAAGCTCCAACATCCGGTCCGATACTTCGTGTCCGGTCATAATGATCTCCAGTCCTCTTGGCTTATGTTGGAGAAAACTCATTAGTTTATCTTCATTCAGCAGGTTTAATTTTACCGCGCAGAGTATTTCATCCAAAAAAAGCACATCAAAAGGACTGCAGAACTTTACGATCTCATCCAGCGCCTTGGTGTTATAATGCTTTAGCTCTGCCTTTTCTTCCCCGTTCATCTGATTATAAAACTTTACCCGGTCCCGGCCGGGAAGGCAGGTAATATTAGGCACCTGTTCCAGAATCTTCCGCTCTCCGGAACTATTATTTTTTAAAAACTGGAAGACCAGCACTTTAAGATCTCTTCCAGCCGCCCGAATGACCTGGCCTACAGCCGCCGTTGTCTTTCCTTTTCCATTTCCGTAATAGATGTGTATCTTGCCGGTGCCTGTCATGGTTATTCCCCGCTTTCTCCTGTTGTTTTCCGCAGATCCGCGTCAGAAAAGTGGATTGCCTGCCTCTATTTCCTTTGCAGCCTTCCACATAAAAACTGCTGGTATAATAAAAATCATTGTTTTTATTATACCAGCAGTTTCTTATCAATTACAACTCTAGTTTCATGTCTCCAAATTGGATCCAGCCCTTTTTCCTCATAAACTCGGATACTGCCAGCGTCACCGCCGCCGGAAGGAGGATCTGGATCACAAGGATCTTCACCAGCACGGCCATAGCCGGCTCTGTCTGGATCATGGTCTGCCATGTCATGATCTGGCCTACCAGCCCGGCTGTTCCCATTCCCGATCCAGTCGCGTTGCTGGTCATGTGGAGCACCATTGTGCCAACAGGTCCAAGCACCGCGCTGGAAATGATCGCCGGAAGCCAGATCACTGGTTTTTTCACAATATTGGGAACCTGCAGCATGGATGTCCCGATCCCTTGGGCCAGCAGGCCGCCAATCTTATTTTCCCGGTAGCTGGCCACCGCAAATCCTACCATGTTGCAGCAGCAGCCCACGGTTGCCGCTCCCGCCGCAAGACCCGACAGATTTAAAATGATACCCAGGGCCGCGGAACTGATCGGCAGGGTCAGGATCATTCCCATCAGTACAGAAACCACGATCCCCATCAGAAATGGCTGCTGTTCTGTTCCCCAGTTGATCAGGGATCCAAGCCAATTCATAAAGCCAGAGATCGGCGGTCCTACCAGCAGGCCAATTGCCGATCCTGTCCCGATGGCCACCAGAGGCGTCACCAAAATATCCACCTTGGTCCGCCCGGATACCAAATGTCCAAAGAAGATCCCTACATATGCCGCGATAAACGCCCCTAACGGCTCTCCCGGTCCGGCATAGATCATCGAACCTTCTACCAGTACAGTCCCGGCCAGCAGATTACTGGCAAATGCGCCCACCATCCCGGCCGTGGCCGCGGAAATCACCACTAAAGGAGATTCTTTGAATTTATATGCCACCGCGGCGCCGATCCCGGCGCCCGTCAGAGAAGCGGCCACCTTTCCGATCACAAAGACAAAATCTCCTGCGGTTCCCCCTATCAAAGTTCCAATCTGCTGGATGATCGTCCCGATGATCAAGGTCGCGAAAAGCCCCTGAGCCATGGCGCTCAATCCCTCAATAAAGATTCTGTCCAGCATCTTCTTCAGTTTTTCCATGTTCTTTCTCCTTCACTTTGCAATAACTATGTCAAACATTGTAACGACATGTGTCTTGTCACCAGACAAGTTTATCATGTTATTTATATGAAATCAAGAAAAAGAACATTTGCTTTTATCTTTCTATTTTTCTATCCACACCATCATTGCCTCGTAAGGGCGCAGAATACCGCCTGCCGGCAGCGACTCATAATTGTGGATCAAAATCTGCTCTTCCCGGCAATCTTCCAGGAGTTCACAGGAAGCCGGCTCTCCTGTAAAGTTCGCCAGCATCCGCATCGTTTTGCCGTCCGCGTTTCTTTCATAAGCGAAAATCGCCGGATCATTTTCCAGCAGAAGCTGAAAATCCCCGTTCACAAAAATATCCTGTTCTTTCCTAAGGCGGATCAGTTTCTGGTAATAGTGATAAACAGAATCCGGATCTTCCATCTCTTTCTTTACATTGATCTCGGTATAATTAGGATTTACTTCTATCCAGGGCGTTCCCGCGGTAAATCCAGCGTTCTTTTCCTCATCCCACTGCATCGGCGTCCGGGCGTTATCCCTTCCCTTTGCGTAAATGGATTTCATGATCTCCGATTCCGAATATCCTTTCTCCATCCGCTCTTTATACATATTCAGCGTCTCAATGTCCCGGTAGTGGCTGATATCCGCAAATCGCACATTTGTCATGCCAAGCTCCTCTCCCTGGTAAATGTAAGGCGTTCCCTTCATACCATGGAGCACTGTGGCCAGCATTTTCGCGGACTCCACGCGGTATTTCCCGTCATCTCCCCAGCGGGAGACGATCCTTGGCAGATCGTGGTTATCCCAGAACAGACTGTTCCAGCCCTTGTCCATCAGTTCCGTCTGCCATTTTGCCAGGTTCCGTTTCAATTCCACAAAAGGCAGCGGCGCCAGGTCCCATTTTTCTTTTCCTTCTTCCTGATCCAGTAAAATATGCTCAAACTGGAACACCATCGAAAATTCACTTCCATCTGGATTACTGTACAGCTTGGCCCGCTCCACATCAGCGCCCCAGGCCTCCCCTACCGTGATCAGATCTCCCTTTTGGAAAGTCTCTTTACTCAGTTCCCGCAGAAATTCATGGAGCCGCGGTCCATTGTTGGTGATCCCCTGATCCGGTTCCTTGGCAATCTGGTCGATCACATCCAGCCGGAACCCGCCTACGCCTTTTTCCATCCACCACAGGATCATATCATAGATCTCCCGGCGCACCTTGGGGTTCTCCCAGTTCAGATCCGGCTGTTTCACAGAAAACTGGTGGAAATAATACTGGCCGATTTCCGGCACCCACTCCCAGGCCGGGCCGCCAAATACAGATTTCATCTCATTAGGAAGAACGCCTTCCTTCCCATCTCTCCACACATAATAATCATGATAAGGATTGTCCTTGCTTTTCTTTGCCTCCTGGAACCAGCGGTGCTCGTCAGAAGAATGATTCAGTACCAGATCCATCACAATACGGATATTCCGCTTCCCAGCTTCCTGGATCAGCCGCTCCATATCTTCCAGATTTCCAAACATGGGATCAATATCCTGGTAATCGGAAATGTCATATCCATTATCATCCTGTGGCGACCGGTAGACCGGCGAAAGCCAAACCGCATCGATACCTAAATCCGCCAGATAATCCAATCGGCTGGTGATCCCCGGAATATCTCCGATCCCATCCCCGTTGCTGTCCTGGAAACTCCTGGGGTAAACCTGATAAACCACCGCTTTCTGCCACCATTTTTCCTGCTTCTTCATCATCTGTGTATCCTCCTTTTTCAGTTGGGGCCGGGGGATTTTTAAAAAGCCCCCGGCCCCAATTAAAAATGCCCTGTCCCTTTTTGATATTCAACAGTTTCTCACTCTATCGCTCCTGCATCTGATGATGGTATTCTTCAAGAGCTTTTTTCATCCTCGCCATGTCCGGCATCCGCCACTCCCAGTTTGGTGAGCCTACCGTCCCCGGTGTATTGATATGTCCTTCCCGGCCAAGTCCCAGAATGTCAGCCATAGGCACAACCGCATATTCTGCCCGGCTCTTCCAAGTATACCCAAGGAGCCGGTCTTTTATGCTGCCCTGGCCAAAGCCCTTGCGTTTCAGGAAACGGCGCAATTTGCGCTTTGCTGCCGTTGTCAGTCCCTGATACCATTCCATCAGCGTGTCATTGTCATGCGTTCCTGTATAAATGATCATGTTTTCTACATCATGGAACTCATCGTAAGCGTATTTTCCGTCCGTTTTCAAAGAGAAAATTAGAATTTTCATCCCCTTCAGATGATAATGCTCCTTCAGTGTCAGTACCTCTGGCCGCAGATCTCCCAGGTCTTCTGCTACCAGGCTGACTCCCGGAATTTTCTCCAAAAGGGTGTCTATCACTTCATATCCAGGCGCTTCCACCCACTCGCCCTCAATTGCGGTAGGGCAGGACGCCGGAATCTTCCAGTACGTGTCAAATGCCCGGAAATGGTCGATCCGGATAATATCAAAAAGCTTTTGATTATAACCAATCCGCTCTACCCAAAATTGGTATCCGTTCTTCTTCATATAGTCCCAATCGTAAATGGGATTGCCCCACCGCTGTCCGGTGGCGCTGAAATAGTCTGGCGGCACTCCCGCGATAAACACGGCTCTTCCGTCCCGATCCAAAAGGAAATTCTTCTTTCCCGCCCACACGTCCACAGAGTCAATTCCCACATAGAACGGCACATCCCCCATAATTCGGATTCCCTGTTCACTGGCCTTTTCTTTTACCCGCATCCACTGGCGGAAAAATTCATACTGGAGGAACATCTGATATTTGGCTTCCGCCTCCTCTGCTTTTGAAAGAACTCTTCTTTCTTCCGGCCAGTTTTTATCTTCTTCCTTCCACTCGTTCCAGCATTTTCCCTCATTGGTCTGCTTCAGGGCCTGGAACACGCCGTACTCTCTTACCCAAGATTGAGCGGAAAATTTTTGATAGTCTTCTGCCATTTTCAAATCATTCTGAAGTACGGACTCAAAATTTTCAAAGGCTTCCCGCAAGTACGGCTCCTTGAACGCCCGTACTTCCTCGTAACGCACCCGCCGCTCTTGTTCTAAAAACGCTTCCGGCCGTTTATCTAACAGTCTTTCCTCACAAAGCGGCTCTAAACTGATATAGATTTCATCCCCCGCACAGGAGGAATAGGGCTGATAAGGCGAGTTTCCGTAGCCCACTGGGTTCAGCGGCAGTATTTGCCAGATTTTCACGCCGTTCCTGCCAAGAAGTTCGATGAATTCATACGCCTGCCTGCCCAGCTCTCCCACGCCGGTCCGGGAGGGGAGGGCAAAGACGGGCATCAGGATGCCTGATTCTCTCATGGTTTACCCCTTTCAATAACTCTATTTATGGTTTTATTTTATCCGATTGTGGAAGCTTTTTCAATTCACGTTTGTGACCTTCAACTATACTAAATTGACATTTTATGTGCTTGGGATTTCACTTTTACGAAATCGACATTTTATCCTATGGAAATACCATATATCCTTGATTCAGACTAAGGTGGGCCTTCAACCTATGTGGAGATATAAATTTAGAAAATATATACCAGTCGCTTTGCTCCAGCCATAGTACGTTATCCATTCAGGGTCTTGTCCTTCCGGGGTTTTCTTGTCCAAGTATTTATAATCGCCAAATCCTTCTGGACATCCCGCCCAAAAAGATTTATATTGATACTATCCGATTATTACGAGGTGATGACTATGTTCCGTTTATGGGGAAAAGAATGGAAGAGCAACCATCTGGTGCGGGACACCGTAATCTGCGACAAGACCGATGATACCAGAACCCACAAGATCTTTCACGCCCTGGAAGAAATCTGCTACGAATTCGATCTAAGCAAGCCTATCTGGCTGGATTCCACCATAGAAGAATTCAAGCGCCACAGCAAAGCCCGATTCTATCAAGATAATTTCGTAGACTCCATTGACTTTGATTATCTGGAAATTGAGGTTATCGAAGAATAGAAATGCCAAAATTCTGGAAAGGAGACGGTTCCTATGATTTCTATCCCTGGTCTTTCCATAAAATATCTGAAGCGGCAGCCTTACAGCGGCTCACACCGCGGAATGAGATTCCGCCTGCATGTTCCCAAAGACAGCGAAACGATGGATGTTTGCATCTATGCGGAACCCTGGTGTTTCGATGCCGCTCCAGAGGAAGAAAAGACGCTTCGGGAATTTCCATTTACCCAGGAGGGTCTGGATGAGGCAGTCCAGTGGCTGAACCATTCCTACGAAGAAAATATCGAATACTGGAAAAAGCGAGACAAAAACAAAATGAAATAATTCCCCATTTTGCTTTTACTATTTTTTCATCTTTGGATCGAAAATCAAAGAAGCCAGATAGCCAAAAATCAGCGCCGCCGAAATCCCGGCGGCGCTTGCTTTAAATCCGCCGAGAAAAATCCCTATCAGTCCTTCCTTGTCCACCGCTTCCCGGACACCATTCCACAGAAGATTCCCAAAACCGATCAACGGCACACTGGCGCCAGCCCCAGCGAATTCCTGAAAGGGCTGGTATATCTGCAGCGCGCCTAAAACCGCGCCGCTGCATACCAGCAGCACCATGATCCGGCCCGGCATAAGCTTAGTCCGGTCCAGCAGAATCTGTACCAGTGCGCAAATCAATCCTCCGATCAAAAAAGCCTTGAGATAGTCCATATTGTCCCTCCTTTTCAGTTGGGGCCGGGGGATTTTTAAAAATCCCCCGGCCCAAATTAAAAATGCCCTGTCCCTTTTTCGCTTTCAACAATGTTCCAGCACGATTCCATGGGCGATTCCCGGCACGCTGGCTCCTTCATTGAAACTTACCGTAGACATCAACGCTCCTGTCGGCACGAACAGAACTCTCTTCCATTCGCCGCTTTCCAGTTTGGGCAGGATATATGCGGACAGCGTTGCCGCGGCGCAGCCGCAGCCGCTTCCCCCAGCGTGGGTATCTTGTTTTTGCTGATCATAAATGATCATCCCGCAGTCCATATGATTTTTCTTAATATCCCATTCTTTCCCCCGCATAAGATCAAACAAGATACTCTGTCCCACATATCCAAGATCCCCCGTAATGATCCGGTTATAATCTTCCGGCATCCGCCCAAAATCTTCCAGATTCTGAATGATGGTATCGCAGGCCGCCGGCGCCATACAGGCCCCCATATTCTGGGCATCTTTCAATCCGTAATCCACGATCTTTCCCACTGTGACCCCTGTGATCTTCACGTGGCTTTCCCGTTTTCCTACAAGAAACGCGCCGCTTCCCGTTACGGTCCACTGGGCAGACAAGGGTCTCTGACTCGCGTAATTTAAAGGAAAACGGAATTCCTTTTCCGCGCTTCCAAAGTGGCTTGACGTCACTGCCATGACCGTCTCCCCATATCCAGCCGCCACACTCATAGAAGCCAGAGCAAGCGCTTCTCCGGATGTCGAACAGGCGCCGTACAATCCAAACAGCGGGATCTGAAACTTTTCGACTCCAAGGGAGGTAGCAGTTCCTTGCCTGAGCAGATCGCCTCCAAACAGGAACCGGATTTCTTCCTGCTTCATCCCAGCTTTCCCAAGAGCAAGCACACAAGCCTGCCGCTGCATGGTGCTTTCCGCCGCTTCCCAGGTATCTTCCCCAAACATAGGTTCATGGCATACGGCGTCAAAAAATTTCCCCAGCGGGCCATCTCCTTCCTTCTGCCCTACAACAGACGCGCTGCTGATCATATAAGGAGCCTGCGAAAAGGAAATGCTCTGCCTGCCCAGAATCGGACTTCCCTTCAAATTGTCCTCGCCCATGTTGTCCACCTCCCTAATTTTTCTACAGTATTCCAATACTTTTTAAAATCCAATAACCAAGGCCCAGAAGCCAGCTCGTAAAGACTCCATATAAAATCACCGGCCCGGCGATCGTGAAAATCTTGCAGCCAATCCCCATAACCTGACCTTCCTTCTGATACTCGATGGCCGGAGCCGCCACGGAATTCGCAAATCCCGTGATCGGCACCAGCGCTCCCGCGCCGCCCCATTTCGCTAGTTTTGGGTAAATTCCAAAACCGGTAAATATCACGCTCAAAAGGATCAATATGATTGAAGCCCAGCTTCCGCAGACATCCTGTTCCATTCCCCTAGCCTTACAAAAATTCAAGATCCCTTGTCCGTTCACACAGATCAGGCCGCCAGTTATAAAGGCCCTGGCCATATTAACCGGCAGACTATGGACCGGCGTCTTATGCTTTACGTAATTCTTATATGCTTCCTGCTGCCTCTGTTTATCCACAACAACCTCCTATTTATCCACATTTTCCATGAATTATCAATTTGGGACAGGGCTTTTTCAATCCGGGCCGGGGGATTTTTAAAAATACCCCGGCCCCACCTACCAGCGCTGCCAAAAGAACAGCAATGCCCCTATCCCTTTCCCCAGCGCGATCCCCAGGATGATAAGCGCAATTCCTCGCGTCAGTTTTGCTCTGCGGGCAAATATGGGAAATACGTTCAGAATTTCTGCCAGCGCCATAGCCCAGCAGCCGGTAAATATACCGGCGAACAGTCCAAAGACTGGCGCAAGCCACGCTCCATACGAGATACTAAGATGGTAAACGAAAAAGATGTTCCCAGTTATCCCTCCTAAAGCTACGCTGGTCTCGTAGAGCAGTATATGTTCCCCCGTATGGGTCCGGTCGGCAAAATCTGAAATCACACCCAGTTCGACGATAAAGGAAAAGAGTCCTCCCGCCGCTACAATACCCGCGCTAAGCCCGACGACTGCCAGAAGGATCTGTTCTGCCCATGTCCCCATCCACATCCAGCTCTGTCCCCTTTCTGGAATAGTTTTCGATCAGCGTAGTCTGGATATCATTCTCATAAAGCCTCATTTCCACTTCCATCGGTGTCGGATCCGCTGAAAACCGTTTCTTGCCAAAATGATTGAAGAAAACTAAGATTCCTATGATCAGGCCGAGGCAGTAGCTAAACTCCAGAATCGTAAAACCATCGCTGGTCGTTCCGGTCACCAGCT
This sequence comes from Lachnospiraceae bacterium KGMB03038, assembly GCA_007361935.1. Classification (NCBI taxonomy): domain Bacteria; kingdom Bacillati; phylum Bacillota; class Clostridia; order Lachnospirales; family Lachnospiraceae; species Lachnospiraceae bacterium KGMB03038. The sequence continues at coordinate 2,964,062 of CP041667.1, forward strand.
TATATATCTGGCCGAACAGCTTCGTCACATCCACATCATTGTTAAACGCCATAATCGAAAATGCCGCTCCCGCAAAGCTGATCATCGTTACGGCCCCTACTTTGACCACATGGAGTATCCCGCCTGTATCCTTTTGTTTCTCGTATGTCACGATAAAATCTGGTTCACCCATATTCTGTATCTCGGCCTCCGGAAACACAGAATGAATACCAGCCACCACTTTCAAGATCGATACTGCCGCGCGGTTTTGCCGCTGATCCTGGCTTTTGGGGAACTGCAGAAGCGGAATCTTCTTGATCCTGGCCAGCATCGGAGCCTCGGTACATTCAATCTGGAGAACATCGCCCAGCGTCACTTTCGGAAAGGATACTTCTACATTTCTGTCCGCCTTTACATAAACAGTCGCGCTCCCTTTTCCCATATCCTAATTCCCGCCATTCTCCGTCTCCACTTTCACCAGCGTGCCTTCGCTGATTTCCGCCTCCCCGCTTACGTCCGCGAAATAATAGATCAGCCCCAGAAGAACGGCGGCCGCCACAACGCAGACCAGGCATACCCTTAGTTTCTTTCTTGCTTCATCCATACTGCCCACAGTCCTTTCTGTTTTGTTTTATTTAGTATGGATCAATTTCGCGGGAAATATACATAGGTATGCCTGTTAGATTTTCTCACGCATTTGTTTTAAAATCTTCTTCTCAAGCCGGGACACCTGCACCTGGGAAATTCCCAGTTCTTCTCCCACCTGGGACTGTGTCCTGTCGGCGAAATATCTTAGATAGATCAGTTTCCGTTCTTCCTGGCCGAGGGCGGACAGCAACTGATTCAAAAGCATGCGGTCCAAAACCTTATCTTCCCCTCCCTCCCCCTGAGGGAGTTTATCCATTAAACGGATCTCCTGCCCATCCTTTTGAAAAATAGGCCGATGAAGAGATTCCACTTCTCCCCCCGCATCCAGAGCCATGGTCAGTTCTTCCCTCTCCACCCCCAATTCCCGCGCGATCTCTGTTACCGTCGGTTCTCTTCCCCAGTCCTCCCGCAGCCGTTCCCGGCATACGCTGGCCTTTCCGGCTAATTCTTTCAGAGATCGGCTGACTTTGATCATCCCATCGTCTCTTAAAAATCGTTTGATCTCGCCAGATATCATAGGTACCGCGTAGGTGGAGAATTTCACCTCATATTTCAGATCAAATTTGTCAATTGCTTTCAAAAGTCCGATATTCCCGATTTGGAACAGGTCTTCCGCCTCTACGCCCCGGTTTCGGAACCTTTTGACGATACACCAGACCAGTCCTTCATTTTCTTCTACCAGACGTGCTCTCGCTTCTTCATCCCCTTCGTGAGACTTTCTGATCAAAGCGATTGTGTGGTCCATAGTTTCCGTCCTTTTCCAATGGTCTTTTTCATTTTAACGATAGTTCCTTTTCCAGGACTTGAAAGTACTTCCAGACTATCCATAAAAGCTTCCATAAAAGAGAACCCCATACCGGAACGGTCTAATTCTGGTTTTGTCGTAAACAATGGCTCCATAGCCTGCGCGACATCTTCAATTCCCCTGCCCTTATCCTCAATTTCCAAATACAGGGTTTTCCCCTCTGTCCGACAGCGGATATAAATATTATGTACCTCATTCTCATATCCGTGGATGATCGCGTTGGTCACCGCTTCCGATACCGCTGTTTTCACATCTGAAACTTCCTCTACCGTAGGATTCAAAGAAGTCATAAACGCCGCAACCGTTACGCGCGCAAAAGACTCGTTGGACGAACGGCTGTCAAAGATCAATTCCATTTCATTGGTATTTTCCATTTACTTCTCCTCCTCATAGATCTGAATAATTTTAGTTACTCCCGACATGGTCAATATCTTCCTCATTCTTTCATTGGTATGCACAGCGCATACTTCCCCTCCCAGCATATAGATTCTCTTATACCTTCCCATGATCACCCCTATCCCCGAGCTATCCATAAAATTGGTCTGCGCAAAATCAAAGATAACATACCGGATATGGTTTCTCTCGATCAAATGATCGGATTCTTTGCGGATCTCTTCCGCATTGTGGTGATCCAGTTCATGTGGAAGAAAAATCGTCAGACAGTTTTCCTGTACCTGGTACTGCATAGTCTTCCCCCTTTTATTGATTTTCATACACCTTGGCTCTTTTTTCCTGCGGTAAATAAAAAGAAAAGGATATGCAGGTTTTTGCATATCCTTTTCTTTCGTACCTAATTTTCTTCACTATCTGTACTTCCGGAAGCGTTATCTTCTGAATCTCCGTCTCCGTTTGACGCTGCGCCTTGGGAATCACTGCTTCCCGAATTCTGCGCGTCCAGCGCCTCCTGGGCCGATGCGGCAGCTTCGGTATCTGGATAATCCTCCAAAATCTTTTGATACCAAGTATTCGCTTGGTCCTGATCGCCATTTCCTTCATAGGCCTGAGCCAAAAGCAGCATTGCCTGCCCATCCTGGTATCCCGCATCCATCTGCATCACCTGTTCCAGATTAGAAATGGCGCTTTCATAGTTCGCCACATTAACATTCTCCTGAGAGGTATTGAACAGCTTTTCGCACATTCTTGGATACAGAGAGTCCCGTACCTCTTCGTACCGGTCTCTCCCTAATGTTCCGAGAGAATCCGCGTTAATCTTCAGCATCTCCTCCAGCATAGCGTTATCACTCATATCATTGGCGTTAAAATGCTGATAAACATTGATAACCGCCTCATAGCTCTCTTGCGTGGACTCAGCGGTTGCCTGGGCATCCTGGCTGGCCTCACTGGTAGAGCGGTATTCTTCTAATTCTTTCTGCAAAGCGCTGATCTGGGCCTCCTGGGTGGCAATCTGGTCGCTGAACTGAGCTGTTTGTTCATTGGTGTCTCTCTGCCTGGAAGAATTCACAGCAGGCATGATCAGAAACCACATAACCGCTACGCCCACAACCAGCCCGATCAGAATATTGATGATCGTGTGAAGTCCTGTGTTCTCTTTAAATCCAGATGCCACAGGCTGGATGATCGTCTCATTTCCAATGCTGTACGTAACTGTCTGCTGCTCCTCTTTTCCCTTCTCCTTTTCCTTGATCCTTACCGTCCGGGATTTCCGGATCTGGTTGAGCTCATGCATATATTTTAATGTGATCTCATCGGTAGTATCCAGTTTGTGAGCAGTCCTTAACATACTTCTGGCATTGCCGTACTGCTCTGTCTGAATATATAGGAGAGCCAGCAGCTGATAGGCTTTCACATACGCGGGGTGGGCCGACACCACTTTTTTCAGCTGGATGATCGCCAAGTCTTCCCCGTTCTGCCGGGCATATTCCAAGCTCTGGTTAAATTTCTTCACCGCCTGATCGATGGCCTCCAGCTCTCCAGGGACCTCCTGCACCTTGCTGATATAATAGTTCGCAATATTATCATGGGACTGAAAATTCTTACTTAAGATCCACTCCACCAGGCCCTCGATCACATCCCCGCGCCCGTAATAGACCAGCCCCAGCAGATTCCTGGCCGCAATATTCGCCTGGTTATACTGGAGACTCTTCCGAAGGGATTTGATCGCCCCGGACAGATCCCGGATATTGGCCTTTTTCAATCCGTCATTGTACCAATAGTTTGACTGGTACACAAGTTTCATCGTATAATCCATAAATGACCGATTCCTTTTTATTTTGTCTGCTCTATCATTTCCCGCAGAATATCTGTCATGTCTGTCAGGTCCTCCTGATAGACCGCATTCTCAATATCTTCCACTTCCAGACTAGGCTGGAATTTCTTTAATTCTTCCTCAAAATCAAGCATAAGATCTGCCTCCTGCCAATTCTTTTTTCACCTCGCCGGCCAGATAAAGAGATCCCACACAGTAGACCTCCCCTTCCTCCCTGAGGGAAAAAGCCGCCTCCAAAGCCTCCGTCGGCGTGTCTCGCCAGAGGACTTGCTCCTTTGTATACTTCTTAAACAGCCGTCCCAGTTCTTCTGCCGGCACCGCTCTTTCATCATCAAATCCGGCAGCTATATAAGCCTTTGCGCGAAACTTTCCGCAGAGACATTGGATCATTTCCTCATATTTTTTGTCTGAGGCCGCCCCAAACACCACCACCGGCCGTTCGTTCTCTGCCAGGTCAGGATACAAAAGCTCCACGCTCTGGATGAACCCTTCGATCGCTCCCGGATTGTGGGCGCCGTCCACAGTCAAATGAGGCGCCGCCTGTTCCATGCGTCCTTCCCACCTTACAGAGGCCACTGCCTCCACCCAGCGCTCCATATGGGTCTTTTGATCCGCAAGCAGACACTCTGCGGCCTGCAGAGCGATCTCCGTATTTGTTACTTGGTAAATCCCACAAAGGGGGACGTGCCAGGTAACATCTCTATCATACGCATTCCGTCTTAAAAATGCAATATTGTTTCTATGAACTTCCAGGATTTCGAACGCATTTTTCGAGATTTCTCTACACGGCGCTCCCAGTTTTCCTGCTCTCTCCCGGATCACCGCCGCCGCTGTCTCATTGCTGCCATCGAAGATCACCGGTACTCCCGGCTTTATGATTCCCGCTTTCTCTCCAGCGATCTCTTCTATCGTCTCGCCCAGGATATCGGTATGGTCCAGACTGATAGACGTTATAACCGTCAAGGCCGGCTGCTTTGGCGCGTTGGTCGCATCCAGCCTGCCTCCAAGTCCAGTCTCTAAAATGATATACTCTGTGCCAGCCAGAGCAAATGCTGTCATACCCATTCCAAACAGGAACTCGAAATAGGAAGGATGCTCCATTCCGTCACGCTCCATGCTTTCCGCCGCCTCCAAAGCTCTGCGAAACACCCGATAAAAGGTATCGTCACTGACAGGGCATCTGTTGACCTGGATCCTTTCATTGATCGAGATCAGATGGGGCGATGTGAAGAATCCGCAGGTCTTTTCCTCCGCCTCGAGAACCGCCTGCAGGCATGCGCACACAGAGCCTTTTCCATTGGTCCCCGCCACATGGACAATTCTTTGATCCAGTCCCGGATCTCCAAGCCTTCTCAAGAATTCTCCGGTATGCACAAGGGAATGTTTCCTGGTAAATCTTGGAAGGCGTTCAATATAATCTACCGCCTCCCGATAGCTTCTTGGATGCATCATTCTTCTTCCTCACCTGTCTGCTCTACCCAGGATTTTGTCTTATCTGTCCCGGTTCCTTCCATTACTGTCAGGGTCCCATTCTGATAAATATATTCATTAGACTTCCTAAATAGAGTATCACTGGATCCGTATTGACAAGTATAGATCACATCCCCGTCTTTTAACTCTGTAGAGGGCAGGTCGATCCTGGTATTGTTCAGAAAGTCTTTCTCCTGTTCTTCTCCATTGACATAAACTCTGGTGTAAGCGGTAAAGTTCTCGCCATACAGACTGTACCCCTCTTCCAGATGGGGCACGATATCGGTCAGCGTCACATCCCGGACGCCCATCACCATATGCCCTTCTGTAATAGGCGGCTCCCCGTCATAGACATATTGCTCCCCATACAAGATATCATACTGCAGCACCTCCAGATCCGCCAGATAGTTCTTGGTCTGCCGGCGCTCCTGATGATAATTGAACACAGTTCCGGAGTGGATGCCCAGCCGGTCAAATACATCCGCCATAATCTGATAGGATGGGATATTCCGGTCTTCTTTCTCAAGACCAATATTGTCCCAGATCACATAGTTGGTATTGTATAGGTAGCGGCTCTTTAAATCCTCCGCTTTCAATCCCATCGTAGGAAGATGATCTCCATAGAATACTACCACCGTAGGTTCGCCGCGTTCTTCAATAGCCTTGATCAGATTCCCGGCAAACTGATCCATTTCATAGACCTGGTTTACATAGTATTCCCATTTATTTTTCAGAGCTTCATCCTCAATGCCCTCCACCGTGATCTCTGGATTCTCGATCTTTTTCTCTTCCGGATAATCTCCGTGTCCCTGCACACTGATGGTAAAAACGAAATCTTTTTGCTCGGTAGAGTCCATAGCGTCCAGGATATGGTCAACCAGGATATCATCTTTGGCCCAGCCGTTCTCCGTCAACTGAAGGATATTCATAAATTCCTTGCTGGTAAAACTGTCAAAGCCCATATTATTAAATACCCTGGCTCTGCTGTAGAAATTACCGCCGTTATTATGCAGGGCATGGGTTCCAAGCCCAAGAGAGCTAAGTGCGGTCGCCGCGCTTTCGCAAGGTGTTTCTTTTAAGATCGTCTTATAAGGATACTCGCCCGGTCCAAAATACCGCAGATTCATTCCGGTCAGCACCTCAAACTCTGTATTCGCTGTTCCCGCTCCCACAGAAGGTACTTTGAAATATCCTGATGAATACTCTTCAAACATTTTATGCAGATTCGGACACGCATCCTTCGATGTGGTAAAAAACTCCGCCTCGTCTACATCAAAAAAGGATTCTAACTGTACGAAAAGAATGTTGGGCAGTTCCTCCGCGGACTGCTCCGATTCATTCTTCGTGATCTCTCCGTTATTGCTGATCTGAGCAATCGTCTCCTCACTATAATCGTTGGGTTCACTGATCCCGGTATTGAACAAGCTGGCCATAAAACAATAGGGGAGGCCGTAATCCTCATAGGCAAAAGCAATATTTCCAAAATAGGTGGACACTACTCGGTTCTCCACTGCCGCATTGGCCGCGATACTGTAAACAAACGCCCAGAATCCAATTCCCGCGACAGCCAGGACCCGATGCATTTTCCCCGTGTACTGGCCGCCCCGTCTCCACATAGAGATCACCCAGATCACCACCGCAACAATCCCCACAATGAGAACTACCACTTCAAAGCCGTTAAAATAGTTGTTGATCAGACTAAGCCCTTCTGTAGCCGCCTTCAAATCCTGAGCGTTAAACGGCGTCACGCGCTTGAGCAGCATATATCCATTCGCCACTCCAAGAATCAGCCAGAGCACGCTGACAATGATCCTGGCAAAAACTCTCCGCCGAAACAGATAAACTACTGAGAAAGTCACAAAGATCATAAACGCGTTATACAAAAACACTACCGGCGTCTCTGTCATATAATTCCACGCTTCAAACACAGAATGTCGGGAGATAGCCTCGATAGCAAAATTGATCACGCAGGCAAGCAGCGCGTGGAACAAGAGGGACAGACGGTTCATGATCTTCCACACCGGCTGCATTTTCTTCGCGAAAGCGCTGTTTCTTCTCTCCTCCAGGATTCTTATACGTCTTTCTTTTCTCGCCTTCCAATAGGCTTTGATATCCTCTTTTTTCAGATTCCTTAATTTCTGGATCTTTCCTTTGATATCCGGCTTCTTGAAATGGATTTTTTTCATCGGTCAACTAACCCCTTACGAACGTTTTGCTTTTAAACCTTCCAGTCTTTCTGTCACCTGGTCTATCATCTGTCTATAAGTTTCTAATTTGTCCCGTTCTTCCTGGACTTTTGCCTCCGGCGCCTTACTTACAAATTTCTCATTGCTTAGCATCCCTTCGGCCCGGCTGATCTCTTTGGTCAGACGCGCTTCCTCTTTCGTCAGGCGCTCGATCTCCTGATCGAAATCGATCAGTTCCTCTAAAGGCAGGCAAACGGTCGCATCCGGCACAACAATAGACACCGCGTCCTCCGCGATTCCCGCCTTGTCATTCTGAATGATGAGATCATTGAGAGCCGCCATATTCTGGGCGGATCCACGCAGAGATTCCAGCCCCCGGCACAGCGCCTCATCCTCGCATACCACGTAGGCGGTAGCTTTCCTGGAGTTTGGCACATTCATCTCGGCCCTGACATTCCGGATTCCCCGGATGATCTCTTTATAGTGGTCTGCCACATTCTCCGCTTCCGGGAAATTCCAAGCCTCATCATAAACAGGCCACTGGGACATCATCAGCGATTCTTCTTCCGGGATCAGCTTGCTGTAGATTTCCTCCGAAACGAATGGCATATACGGATGCAGGAGTTTCAGCGCTTTCTTTAAAACCTCTCGCAAAGTCCACATCGCGTCATTGGCGCTCTGGGGATCTTCTTCCCCGTGATAGATGCGGTATTTCGCCATCTCGATATACCAGTCGCAGAATTCATCCCAGATAAAATCGTAAATCTTAGCCAAGGCGATGCCCAGCTCAAATTTATCCATATTCTCGGTCACATCTTTGACTACATTATTGCAGCGGGACATGATCCAGCAATCCTCCGGATACTTCTTCACGTCTTCTGGCTCCGCGATCTCTTTGTCTCCCAGGTTCATCAGGATAAACCGGGACGCGTTCCACACCTTGTTGGCAAAGTTACGGCTGGCTTCTACTCTCTCGTTGTAGAAACGCATATCATTTCCAGGCGCGTTTCCTGTTACCAAGGTCATACGCAGCGCATCTGCTCCGTATTGATCGATGATCTCCAGCGGGTCGATTCCATTTCCCAGAGACTTGCTCATCTTCCGGCCCTGGGAATCTCTTACCAGACCATGGATAAACACGGTATGGAATGGTGATTTTCCAGTCTGTTCATAACCGGAGAATACCATACGGATGACCCAGAAGAAAATAATATCATATCCTGTTACCAGCACGTCTGTAGGATAGAAGTAATCCAGATCCTCTGTCTTATCGGGCCATCCCAGTGTAGAAAATGGCCACAGGGCGGAACTGAACCAGGTATCCAAAGTATCTTCGTCCTGGGTAAAATGGGTACCGCCGCATTTCGGACATTTCTCCGGCGTTCCCCTGGACACTACGATCTCGCCGCATTCGTCGCAGTAATAAGCCGGAATCCGGTGTCCCCACCAAATCTGCCGAGAAATGCACCAATCCCTGATATTTTCCAGCCAATGCAGATAAATCTTGTCAAACCGTTCCGGCACGAATTTCAGGTCCCCATTTTTTACAGCCTGGATCGCCGGTTTAGCCAGCTCCTCCATACGTACAAACCACTGCTGTTTTACCAGCGGTTCTACCGTAGTATGGCAGCGGTCGTGGGTTCCTACATTATGAGAATGAGGCACTACCTTTACCAGATAGCCCTGCTCTTCCAAGTCTTTTACCATGACCTTGCGGGCCTCATAACGGTCCATTCCCGCGTACTTGCCGCCGTTCTCATTGATGGTGGCGTCATCGTTCATCACATTGATCTCCGGCAGGCCGTGCCGTTTTCCAACCTCAAAGTCGTTGGGGTCGTGGGCCGGCGTGATCTTCACCGCTCCGGTTCCAAATTCTTTATCCACATAAGAGTCAGCTACGATCGGAATCTCCCGCCCTACCAGCGGCAGGATCGCCTTCTTCCCTACAATGTCTTTGTATCTTTCATCATCTGGATGCACCGCGATCGCCGTATCGCCCAGCATAGTCTCCGGACGGGTGGTGGCGATCTCCAGATAATCGTCGCTTCCTACGATGGGATACTTGATATGCCAGAAATGTCCTTCCTGCTCTTCATGCTCTACTTCCGCATCTGAAAGAGAGGTCTTGCAGACCGGACACCAGTTGATGATCCTGGACCCGCGGTAGATGTAGCCTTTCTCATAAAGTTCGATAAACACTTCCTCTACCGCTTTTGAACAGCCTTCATCCATAGTAAAACGTTCCCGCTCCCAGTCACAGGATACGCCCAGCTTCTTTAACTGTCCTTCGATCGTTCCCGCATATTCCTCTTTCCACTGCCAGGTGCGCTCTAGGAACTTCTCCCGTCCCAGCTCTTTCTTGTCAATGCCCTCTTCCTTTAACTGGTTGGTCACTTTTACTTCTGTAGAAATGGCCGCATGATCGGTTCCCGGAACCCACAGCGTATTATATCCCTGCATCCTTTTATATCGAATGATGATATCCTGCAATGTATTGTCCAGGGCATGTCCCATATGCAGCTTCCCTGTGATATTCGGGGGCGGCATTACTGTAGTAAACGGTTTTCTGCTGCGGTCTACTTCCGCGTGAAAATATTCATTCTCACACCACTTCTCATACAGCTTTGGCTCAATCTCTTTGGGATTGTAAGTTTTCTCCAGGTTCTGACTCATAGTTTCCTCCTCATTCTCGCATTTCACACTTTTTTCACATTTCTGAAAGAAAAAGCCCTTTACGATTACGTAAAGGGCGATTCATTTCGCGGTACCACCTTCATTATATAGAAGAAACTCTCCTATATATCTCCTCTTGTTCTTTAACGGGAACGAATCCGGGACCTCCTACTTCTCCCAGACCTCTCTGGTCGGTTCAGCGATCCGGCTCAAAAGCTACCTTCCGCATTTCATTTCCTTTGGCCCCTCTCAGCCTGTGGGCAGCCTTCTCTGTCAGAATGACGCCTGCGTACTCCTCTTTTTCATCGCCTTTTGCACATAAACTATTGAATATGATAGCCAGCGGGGGGAAATTTGTCAAGGTTATTAATAGAAATTTAAGGATAGCTGTTGATTTTACTGGCCTGGGAATTGATTTACTTATCTTTTGCTTCTATAATGCTCTCTAGAGGACAAACAAAGAAGCAGATACAACTAAAGAAAGGGGTTAGAGCATGACAAAATTTGAAGAATTCGAAGCAATCATCGCACGCCTGCGCTCCCCAGAGGGCTGCCCCTGGGACCGGGAACAGACTCATACCAGCCTAAAGAAAGGCTGTATCGAAGAAGCCTCGGAAGTAATCTGCGGCATCAACATCTTAGATAAAACCGGAGATTCGGAAAACCTAAAAGAAGAATTAGGGGATCTTCTGCTCCAGATCGTCATGCACGCCCAGATTGCCAAGGAAGAGGGCCTCTTCACCATGGATGACGTGATCCAGACCGTCACCGACAAGATGATCCGCCGTCATCCCCATGTATTTGGAACCGTTGAAGTTTCCGGCTCCAAAGAAGTGCTGGAAAACTGGGCAGACATTAAGAAACAGGAGAAAGAAGGCAAAGAATGGATGGAAACCTATCTGCCGGAAGCCTTTGATGAGGCAGAGGGATTGATCGAGGCCGCAAGGAAAGGGAAGGGGTTTTAACCCTTCCTTTCTCATGTCTCCATAAACGCCTCCATCAGGCTTCCAAACTTATAATACTCCACTACTCGTTTTAAGCCTTCCAGGATCTTTTCTTGAGAATAATCGTGAGCTTCCAGAAATGCCTCCGGCTTCCCGCTTAATTTGTCATAGAACAGCAGCGCTCTCCCGAAATGGGTCTGGTTCTCTGGTTCCAACCCTTTCGTCAAGAGGCACTCCGCCTCATTGATGTTGCCTGCTTCCAGCATCGAAAATAAATCCGTCCCTTTTTCCTCCTCTGGAAACACCATTTCCTCTTTGTCAATGTCTTGATTTAATACCAACAAAATAAGGATCCTTGCCAGCTCATGAGCCAGTCCCATCATACTCTTGTTCATCTTTTTCCCTTCTCCTTTGTCTCATTCTTTCTGATACTTCTTAGACTGTTGAAGTTGGGAAAAAGTTTTAAGAATTTAAAAAATTTTTCAAAATATTTGTAAGATCCAAAAGGGACAGGGCATTTTTAATTGGGGCCGGGGGATTTTTAAAAATCCCCCGGCCCCAATTGATCATCTACCTCTTCTTTTGTCGGAACCGACACGGATGCGCCTTTCCTGGACACTGCGATAGAAGAAGCTTTCGCCGCCCGCCTTAAGGCTTCTTCTCCGGTTGCCCCTTCTATGGCCGCCGCTAGGAAAAATCCGGTGAAGGTGTCTCCTGCCGCGGTTGTATCTACTGCCTGCACGGGAAAGCTTTCCTGGAAAACTTTGGTTTTTCCATCGCTGTAATATGCCCCCTTTGCGCCTACAGTCAGTACGACTTCTGCTTCTGGGAAGCGTTCATTCATTTTCGCTAAAATTGCAGTAAACTCCTTCTCTCCAGTAATCTGTTCACCTTCTACCTCGTTAAGGAAGAACAAATCTACTTTGCTCAAATCGCACTCTCCAATATGCTCATCAAAGGGAGATGGATTCAATACGACTTTCATCCCTTTTTCTTTTCCCTTTTTGATCAGAACATCAATCCGGTTGATCTCGTTTTGCAGGAGTAAGATATCTTCTTTCTCAAAATGAGCCAGCACTTCCTCAATATATTCTTCCGTGTTCTGCCGATTAGCTCCCGAAAAGAGCAGGATGCTGTTCTGCCCCTCATTCGACACCTGGATGATTGCATTTCCCGTCCTCACTGTACTCTCCCGGATCAAGGAAACATCTGCGCCAGCCTCTTGGCAAAGATCCTTCAAAAACCTGCCGTCTTCCCCGATCAAGCCGGCATGGAAGACCTTTGCTCCCGCCTTCGCCAGCGCAATAGACTGATTCAATCCTTTTCCCCCTGGGAAAATCTCCAGTGTCTGGGAAGTGATCGTCTCACCTGGTTTTGCAATGTGCTCTACCCGGTATGTATAATCAATGTTGAGTGAGCCAAAATTTAGAACTCTCACGTTTTCTCTTCCTTTCTATATTTCCTCTCCTATTGTCTCCTTTTCACCTTCGCTTTTCCCCTCACTGCATACCGCAGTGCTTTCCCGCCGGATCAATTCCGGCTGGAAGGTGATACATTTGTGGGACACCGTTTTGCTCTCCACCTCTTCTACCAACTGTTTAGCCGCTTCCTGCCCCATATCGTAGATTGGCTGACGTACCGTAGTCAACGGTACATCCAAAAGCTCCGAGAAGAAAATATCGTCATATCCTACCAGAGAAATATCTTCCGGCACACGAAGCCCTTTCTTCCGAAGCTGACTGTAGGCTCCATAAGCTGCCATATCATTAAATGCAAAGATTGAGGAAACCTTCTTTTCCAAAAGACAGTCTACAGCCTCCACACCACTTTGGCGGCCGTACCAGCCTTCGTAGATTAGTTCTTTTTGAAATGGTACTCCATATTCCTCCAGTGCTTTCTGATATCCCTGCAGACGCTCCAGGGAATCTTCCAGACGGAACGGCCCGGCAACACATCCAATCCTCCGGTGTCCCAGCTCCAGCAAATGTTTGGTTGCCAAATAACCGCCCTGCCGATGGTCTACGATTACCGAGCAGCATTCCGCCTCCACAAGGAAACGGTCGATCATTACAAAAGGAATTCTCAGCCTTTTCATCAGATCAATGCTCTCTCTGGCGCTATTTTGATCTGTATCCTGGGCCATACAAAATAAGATCCCGTCTACCCCTTTATCCGCCAGAACCTGGATATAAGACAGATCCCTTTCATGCTTATCATTGGTATTACACAAGATCAGATTCCATCCTTTTCGTCGGCACTCATCCTCCACACCCTTGGCCAGATTGGCAAAAAACACATTACTGACATCAGAAATGATCAGACCAATCGTCTCTGTCCTCTTTTTTACAAGCCCCACAGCCAATTGATTGGGATGGTAATTCAATTCCCTTGCCGCATTCATAATGGTCTCCCTGGTCGTACTTGGGATTTTCTTCGCCTTATTGTTCAGGACCAGGGAAATGGTTGTCACAGAAAACCCCGTATAATTTGCTATATCCTTGATCGTTGTCCTCAAAATATCTCAACCTCATCCGTCTGATTTCTATATCCTTCTATTCCGTCGGTCCCTGTCTTGTCCTGGATATTCTGTGAGTTTATTATAGCGTATATTTCCTTTTTTTGGTTAAAATAGTCGGCTTAAAATCCTGATATACCGCAAATATTTTTCAATCTCTACGTACTCGTTGGGTTTATGCGCCATTTCATCCTGCCCTGGTCCCAGGAGAATGACTGGGACCTCTGCCTGATCCCTTATCAGAATCGATGCATCAGTAAAAAAATGGATACCGGTATGTTCTACGCTTCCCGCCTCATACCGAATCGCCCGTTCAATGCGTTTCACCCATCCATTTCCCGGATCAGTCTCTATGGCTTTACGGTTATTTTCTAAGCGAAGTTCCATCCTAAGCTGTTCTCTGCTTTTTTCAATCAAAGATGCCCGGATCTCTTGAGTCCACTTAAGCACTGTTTCTGCCCCGATCCCAGGAACTGTGCGGATATCCATACGGATTTCCGCTTCATCTGGCGTCATATTTGGAGCAATCCCTCCCAAGATCCCTGTGATCTGGATTGTAGGCCTGCCCAATAGTTCATGCTCATAGTCCGCAAGCCTTTTTTTCAATTCCTGAAAAAGAGCGATCCCATACTCCACAGCATTGATCCCCTGCTGCGGATATGCGCCATGGCTGGTCTTCCCGTGAATCAATGCTTTGAGCCAGATACAGCCTTTTTGGGCTATCCCAATCCGGCCCCCGGTGGGCTCCCCGATCAGCAGAAGGGAAACATCCTCCATCAAATACTCTTTCAGGATCTGCTCTGCTCCCAGCCCGCCTTTTTCTTCATCACAAGTAGCAAAAAAATAAATCGTCTGCCGCGGCACATGGCCCTTTTTCTTCATCTGTCCCAAAGCATAGACCATCGCCGCAAGGCCGCTTTTCATATCACTTGCGCCTCTGGCGTAGATACAGCCATGTTTCTTCGAGGGCTGGTCCGGCTGGGTATTCCATTCAGACAATTTCCCATAGGGCACCGTGTCCAGATGCCCGTTCCAGACCACTTTCTCACTTGTCTTTCCCTCTAGTACAGCCACCACATTGGCATGTTTTTTATCAATCTCCTGAACTACTGCATTCACACCACAGTCTTTCAGATAATCTGCCAGAAACCAGGCCAGCTTTCCTTCGTTATCTACACCATTGACACTAGGGATACTCAACACCTGATTTAAGAATTCTTCTTCGCTGTACTGTTTCATCTCATTTTCCATCCTATCTGCCGCTTATCTTGTCAGCCAGTCCATAATTCCTTGCCATACTTTGTCATATTCGTCCCACTGGCAGAATTCCATTGGTGCCCAATGAGGAGCGCAGTCAGATGTAAATACAGCGCTTTTTCCTTTGCCATATTCTCCAAAAGCGATGAATGGGTCTTCTCCAACCGTAACCGCCAACTCCGCCTCTGGTTTCAAGATGGTTTTATTATATCCCAATACTTCCGGCCATTCTGACTGAATTTCCTTCAATGCCTCATGCTCTTTAACTGTCACTGGACGGATACCCTCGCAGCGCTCCATTCTGTCATCCACTGTCAAAACCTCTACCGGCAGGACTTCCTGTACCGCCGTATCATGCCATTTTCCTTTTGCATCCACACCGGAGAAGGTCAGATACCCGCCTATCATCAAGAGACTTCCCCCATCCAGCACATAGTCCCGGATCAGATTTGCCCGGTTCGGCCGCTTCTCGCTCCTAGTAAATGTAGCGGAGGGAAGCAGAAGCGTATTTGCTCCAATGTCTGACAGAATCACACAATCATAGTCTTTCAGTTCCTCCATTGTAAATGGAAACTTTTCAATCGCTTCATGATTTGGTAAAAACGTCACTTCATAGCCGCCTTTTTCCAGCGCTTCAACAAGCCATTTCTCTCCGGTCTCATAAACCGACGTATAAAAACTATCAAATCCTTTCACATGGGTGGTATAGCTCACCCATGATTCTCCTGCAAGTAATACTTTCTTCATAATCCTTTATCCACCTTTCTTCACGATTCATTTCAATTATGACTGGTAGAGAGGCAACCCTCCCACTCCCATTTCCTGATGTGTTCCAAACCGGCTCACCCAGTATCCTGCATGTCCTGAACCGCGCAGGCAACGGTTTTCAAAAGCCGTAAGATGCCCATTGGTCACTACATAGGTGGCCTGCTTATCATCCACATCTACCACTGTAAGGTTAGCATAGGAACCTGGGGACAGATTCCCATAACGTTTCCATTCCTGACAGCCAGTCCGTATAGCCAGCAACTTGGCCGGATTGGCAGTCATCGTCGCCACTGCGCTCTGACGGTCCAGCACTTGATCCTGGATCAGTTCCAGAATACAGGGAATATTATCTCTGGTATCTCCAAATCCTTTCATTGTAGACTGATTCTGTCCATCAGATACCAGAATCTTAATTTCTCTATCGGCCACCGCTTGCAGCGCAATCTCCTGTGCTTTCCTGTCGATCTGCAGTCCTTCTCTGCTGCCTCTGCCTCTGCGGAGCATGGTGGTTACAAATTCCCCTGTAATATGATCTTGTCTGCACAGATCTATCACTTTTTTCATAGCTTTTACCGGATCTCCATGGGTTCCGCAGCCTACTGCACTGGCATGCCCCAAATGAACAGCTCTCCCATCCGCCAGATCACAGATTCTTTCCGTATGGCGAATGTCCTGTGTATGAGACATAAATACCAGGCCGGCCTCTTCTGTAATCTGAAACAACTGCCGTATCTTCTCATCCGGAAGAAGGAAATGCCCCATATGTTCTTTAATTCCCACCGCATAGGGAGCCGTTTCATTGGTAATCCAGTTCCGGCTTAGCTTCTGATCCTTTCGTTCTTTGGAAAGCTCTCCTTTGAAGAGTTGGATCAGTTCTTCTGTATCCAGCATCGTTCCAAGTACATTGGCTCCTCCAATATAGGCTCCCAAGTTGATGGGAAGCCCTCTGTCAACCTCAGCCCCTAAAAGAGCTGGCGTCATAAATGTGTTTCCAGCCCCCGGTGTCAGCCCCATCGTTACACCATCCTCCACGGCCCCCCAGGCCGTCCGGGTATCAAACTCATAGAGGTCGCTGATATGCAGATGCATATCGATCAAGCCTGGCCATACTTCCAGTCCCCGGCAGTCAATCACCCGGTCCTCTGGCAGACAGCTGGCTTCTAGTACTACATCCTGAATCTGGTCTTTCTCAATGACCACATCCCGTATCTCCTCCAAACGGCTGGCGGGATCTATCACCAACCCTCCTTTTAAGATTAAACGCCCTTTCCTTTCGTGGGCTTTTAGTATCCCATAGTCTAATGTTCCGTACATGCGTCTGCCCACTCCAAAATTAGATTGGCATAAATCTTAATTGCATCCAGATACTGTTCTACCGTCACATATTCATTGACCGCATGACACTGTTCCAGAGACCCAGGCCCATACTGCAGAGTCGGGCATTTCACGATATTGTACCAGGTACGGGAATCACAGCCAGCCGGAGATCCTACAATCTTCACATCCCTTCCCACCGCATTTTTATATGCCGTTTTGAAGGAATCTACGAAAGGATGTGTCAAATCCATTTCGAATGGATTTCCCGTCTGGTAGATGCTGATCTTCGGCTTATGCTCGGACAGCCATTCGTCTCCCTCACAGCGCTTCAGAATCGCATTCGTATATTCTTCCACCACCTGCTCATGGCTCATCAATCTTGGCAGATAATGAACACAAGTCTTAAAGCAGCAGTAATCCGGTATCGTAGAACCAGCTTCTCCACCGTAAATCACGCCCACATTACTGGACGGAGGCGGAAGAAGCGGATGTTTATACTTTAACAGCCAGCGATGCTCCAGCTCGTCAATTGCTTCCATCAGCTTATACGCCTTCTCAATTGCGTTAACCCCTGCAAGTTTTAATCCTGAGTGTACTGCGATCCCTTCTACCTCTACCTGAAAGAATACCCATCCCATATGGGCCGCGATCAATTCGTAATTGGTTGGCTCACATACTACCACCGCATCAGCCTTCACGCCGCTCATAGCTGCGCAGAGAGATCCGTTTCCGCCTCCCTCTTCATCGCATACAGAAGCATATTTGACTGTAACCGGAAGCTCGATGCCTGCGTCCTTCAGCAGTGCGGTAGCCATAACAGATGCCATCAGCCCTGCTTTCATATCTGCCACGCCAAGTCCTGTAATCCGATTCTCGATCACTTGGGGATTTAGCGGCGGAATAACCCAGTGCTCTTCATTTTCTGCCGGCATATGGTCAATATGCCCATTGAATAAAATAGATTTCTCCTGTTTCCCCTGGAAGGTTGCATACACATTATAGCGGTTCTCATAATTATGTCCCGTATTTCCCTCCCGGTAAAGCTCTTTACACTTTAAGATACTCTCTTCTTTTAAGGGATCTTTCTCTACTTTATCCGCTCCCAGTTCCTGAAACAGTTCTGCCATATAATCCTGACCGGCCGCTTCCAACCCGCCTTCAATCCCGTGGCCAATATCATGGGTATCGATACTGACTAATTTCAGCAGACAATCAATATATTTCTGCTTATTGGCTTCCAGCGCTTCTTGAATTCTCTTGTCTTCCATGATGTCCTCCTTTATTTCTGTTCTATATCTCTCGATAATTCTTCTATCTTTTTTGCCACTGCCTCCGCCAGCTTTGCATGCTCCTCAGCCGGGAGATGGATGCCATCATAATCCCCAGCCTTTACAAATTTTCCCGTTTCCAGGAATGTCCATCCCATTTCATCTGCCATTTTCCGCAAATATCCCGGAAGCCGTCTGCTTTTTTCTTCTGCGTATCTTCCAAATTCGTCCCGAAATGGACTCTTTTCTAATTCTCGGATCGGCGCCGGTGACAAAATCAGGATCTTGGCTCCTTTCTCCTGAAACACTTTGGCTACCGCTTTCACATTTTCTGCAATATCGGCCGGTTCTGAGGTATATTCGTCCTTACAGTCATTGGTCCCCAACATCACCGCAGCTACAGAGAGAGGGGCATTTACCTCAGCACATACCCGGGCTTCCAGATATCCATTGACAAATGCTTCCGTTGCGCTCTCATGCCGGGTAGTACGCCCGCATAGTCCGTTTTCAACAACCTGAAAATCTGCTCCAAGTTTATCCTGAAGAATGCCCGGCCACCTTTGTTTCCAAGGGATTCTTCCGTCCGTCTTCGGTTCGTATCCCCAGGTATTCGAATCTCCGTAACATAAAACCGTCTTCATCATTTTCTGCTTTCCCAGCGTTCTACAAAGTCCGCCGCATTTAAAATATCACTCCCCAGCCCCAGCTCTTCTGCAATAGCTCCAATCTCGGTTCGTTTGATCTTACTTTCCTTTAATATTTCATCCTGACTGAAGATTTCTTGTGCCGTGCCGTCTGCGATAATATGTTTATTCGCCATAGCTACTACTCTCTTGAAATTATCGGCCGCGAATTCCATGTCGTGAGTAATCGTAATCACACCAATTTCTTTTTCTTCCAAAATGTTCAAAAGGTCTGAAAGGATCTTGATTCCTTTCAAATCCTGCCCAGCGGTAGGCTCGTCCAGGATAATATACTGTGGTTCCGTTGCTAAAATCGCTGCAATCGTAACAAATTTCCGGATAACATAAGGAATCTCGAAGGGATTTTTGTCCAGAAATCGTTCGATTTTCATGATTCCAGCCGCTTCCTCTACCTTTCTTTTGATCTCTTTTTCAGAACATTTATAATATTTAGGCATATAAGCAATCTCTGCATAAACGGACTGATTAAAGATTTGATCGTCTGGATTTTGAAATACATATCCCACGTGTCGGGCAATCTGAGCTGTGGTATAGTCTTTCGTATTCTTGCCGTCTACCAGCACATCTCCTTTGGTGGGTTTATGCAGACCATTCATCATTTTTACCGCCGTTGTTTTCCCTGCGCCATTCTGTCCTACGATTGCCACCCGCTCTCCTCGTTTTACCGTCAGGTTTAAATCTTCATTGGCGAGAAATCCGTTGGGGTACTCAAAATATGCATGTTTTAACTCAATCTGATTCACTGCTGCTCCATCCTTTCCCTCAATAATCTCACACATTCTTCCTTCGTCACCGGAATATGCGGTAATGTGATCCCATGCTTCTCCAGCTCTTTACTAAGAAAGACCGCTTGTGGAAGCATCGCTCCTTTTTCCAGGAGAGAAAAATCACTTAAGACCTCCTCTGCCGGCCCTTTTGCCTGAATCGTTCCATCTCCGATCACGATTACTTCATCAGCATATTCCGCCAGAAGATCCACTTTATGCTCTACCAGGACAATGGTCTTGCCTTCTTCTTTCAACATTCGTATGATCTCAAAAATTCCCTCTGTTCCTGCCGGATCCAACTGTGAAGTTGGCTCGTCTATCACAAAGATATCCATATCCATAGCAATAATTGAGGCAAAAGCTACTTTCTGCCGCTGGCCTCCAGAAAGCCGGTTCGGATCATTCTCAAGCAAATGCTCAATCTTTAAAAGTTCTGCAATCTCAACGACTCTCCGGATCATTTTTTCTTTCGGCACACCTAGATTTTCCAGACCTAGCGCAATTTCCTCAAAAACAGTTTTACGCACGCCGCTGATCTGGGTGAAAGGATTCTGGAAAATATATCCCATCTTTGTAGAAAGAACGTTCTCATCAATACTGCGGATATCTTCTCCTTCTACTAGCGCCTCGCCTTCCAGCTTCCCTTGATAGAAATGAGGAACCAACCCACGGAGAAGATTACAGAACGTAGTCTTTCCTCCCGCGTTCTCTCCGATCACCCCGTAGAATTTCCCTCTCTCCAGCGTACAATTTACACTTTTCAGCGCCGGCTCTTTCGCCAGAGGGTAGGTATATGTAACATTTTTTAATTCTATAAGATGCATAACACAATCCTCCCTACGATCAATGCGGCAAACGCAAGATCAAATAAAATCACAACCGCTTTCTCTTTCCCACTCACCTTAGGAAGCTCAGACAGAAATGTATGTTCCACTGGTGCGGAGAACGCTCTCGCATCCATGGCGATAGACTTTTCCTCCGTGCTGGAAATCGCATTTAAGACCAAAGGCCCCATCACCGGAATATACGCCTTGGCTCTCTGGAATACATTTCCTTCTGTCTCGATTCCTCTCGCCTTCTGTGATTCCATAATAATTTTCGCATTCTGTCCCAGATCTGTGATAGTCTGGAAAGAAGAAAGGATCACGAAGGAAACCATATGAGAAACCCCTTTTTGTTCCAGCATATAAGTTAGATCCTCCATCGGCGTCATCTTTACGAACAAAATGAAGGCGCCGCTGAATGCCAGTACCAAAGCAACGATATTTAAACCAGACTGGATACTTTCTGTAGTTATACAGATCCCCCAAATCTGATAGAGTACGTGTTCTCCCGGCGAGAACGCCGCTTTTACCAGGAACAGAAATACGCCAAACAGGAGCAGTACCTTCCAGTACAGGGAAAAGAAGGAACGGAAACAGCCTGCTGCCGCTGAAATCAATATGAAGATAATAACCATGGCAAATCCGTAGATAAAATTCTGTACAATAAATGGAGATAATCCCAAGACCAAAAGCAGATTCGCCTTACTCAAAGGATTCAGATCCCGGATAGGATTACCGGTTCTTTTAGGCTCCATATATTTTTTCGCAAAATCGTAATTCATAAAGTACCTCCCGCTTTAAAGAATTTGCAGCCATGCCGCTGTATCAGCATGACTGCCCCCTTCCTAGTCCTCTTTAATAAAATATTTTCCATTCGGAAGTTTTACAACAAATCTTGCCGGCATTGCCTTTAATACAAAGAAAATAATGATCAGGCAAATAATCTTGTCGGTTAATTCAGAAGTCAGTTCGCTGACAAATGTAGCCGGAACCACGTCCCATCCAGCAGCCATCAGAGTTGTCACGATCACACTGGCTCCCGTCCCTACAAATCCACCATAAAGGGTAGCCGTGATCGGCACTGCGATACAGGTACTGATGATTCCAATCATGATACCGTTCAAAGGCGCTTTCCAAAATGCAGAGAACATGCCTTTCTTAGCCATCAGATTAGCCAGAACACCAAACAGCATTCCAATCACGGTGTAAGGCAGCAATGTTGGCAGAGAAATTGCATTAATCAATCCGCAGCCAAGTCCTACTAATAGACCTGGTCCCCATCCGCAAAGAGCGCCGACCACAAAAGTTCCAATACTATCTAAGAATACCGGAAGTTTTAAAAGTACAGCCAGCTGGCCTCCTACTACATTTACCGCAATTCCGATTGGGATCAAAAAGATTGCCAGTTTATTCAGTTTTTGTTTCTGTGTACTCATTTTGTTTTCCTCCTTTTCTCTCTCGCGCGGTCTCACAACGCATTTTCGTTTGGTAAACCGTTTTTCCTT
This sequence comes from Lachnospiraceae bacterium KGMB03038, assembly GCA_007361935.1. Classification (NCBI taxonomy): domain Bacteria; kingdom Bacillati; phylum Bacillota; class Clostridia; order Lachnospirales; family Lachnospiraceae; species Lachnospiraceae bacterium KGMB03038. Next base: position 2,985,919 of record CP041667.1, read on the forward strand.
TTATCTATGTACAGATTATAACTTGATTTTTTATTGTTTTCAACTGGGAAAATTCACCGATTTGGTAGATTTATTTTATCCTATTTACACAAATAAAAGTTTTTTTATTGTAATTTTATACAAATTATTTCCTCGTTTTTGTTTATATTTACTTTTTGATAAATCGTTTTACTCATCTAACAAAAAAGACAGCCAAAAATACTTTGCTTTTTTGACTGTCATCTCTTTCTTTTATAAAATTTTATGCCTCTTCTTCCAGCAGATTGGTCATACTCTTCAGACCAATCCCGATTGTAGAAGCGTTATGCAGAAGCGCCGCCGTATTGGGCATAATTCCCCCTGCCGCTCCAAGTCCCAGGATTCCTGTGTTGATCCCTACGATCGAACGGTAGTTGGAATGAATCCGGTTCATCAGCTCCATGCTCAGCTTTCTGAGCCTGACCAGACTATAGAGGTCCTCTCCGGAAATGGTCACATCCGCGATCTCCCTGGCAATCTGAGCCCCCTCATTCATGGCGATACCCGCATCTGCCGCTGACAATGCCGGGGAATCGTTGATACCGTCTCCCACCATGATCACCTTTCGTCCCGCTTCCTTTTCCTTCTCCACAAATCTCGCTTTGTCTTCTGGGAGCACTTCCGCGTAGTATTGATCCACCCCAGTTTTTGCCGCAATGGAACGGGCCGTCTTCTCACTGTCCCCGGTCATCATCACAACTTTTTTGAGACCGCGGTCCTTTAGCTGGCGCACCACATCTGCCGCCTCTTCCCGCAGAGGGTCCGCAATCGTAATAACTGCCGCCAGCTCCCCTCCTTTCGCCAGATAAAGGTAGGAATATTCCTCTGGGAGATGCTCCAGCATTTCACGGTGTTCTTCTGGAAGGCGGACCTTCTCATCTTCAAAGATGAAATGAGCGCTTCCGATCAGGACTCTCTCCTCTCCTACATTGGTGGCAATACCATGAGCCACCACATATTCCACCCTACTATGAAGTTCATCGTGGCCCAGTCCCCTTTCTACCGCCTTTGCTACTACAGCGTTTGCGATAGAATGAGGAAAATGTTCCTCCAGGCAGGCTGCCAGACGCAGAAGCTCATCCGCGTTTTCCTGACAGGTGGATACCACATCGACCACGGTAGGCTGCGCCTTCGTCATGGTTCCTGTCTTATCAAACACGATGGTATCTGCCTCTGCCACCGCCTCCAGAAATTTCCCGCCTTTCACTACAATGCCATGATCGGAGCACTCCCGCATAGCGGAAAGCACAGACACCGGCATGGCCAGCTTCAAAGCGCAGGAGTAATCTACCATCAGCACAGACAGCGCCTTCGTCACATTACGAGTCAGAAAATAAGTAAGAAATGTTCCGGCAAATGTATAAGGCACCAGCTTGTCCGCCATATGCTCAGCCTTTGCCTCCACTGTTGATTTCAGCTTTTCGGATTCTTCGATCATATGGACAATCCGCTCATAACGGGTATTCCCTTTGGCTCCCTGCACGCTTAAGACCAGCTCTCCTTCTTCTACCACCGTTCCGGCATAGACTTGGCGTCCTTCCTTTTTCGCTACCGGTACCGACTCTCCGGTGAGAGAGGCTTGATTTACCATTGCCTCACCAGAAACTACTACCCCGTCCGCCGGAATGGTCTCGCTGACCCGTACCAGAAGCTCATCGCCATTTTTTATAGAGTCAAACGGGACTAAAATCTCATCCTCTCCCCGTTTCAGCCATACCTTATCCACCTTTAAAGCCATACTCCTTGCCAGATCATCCACAGACTTCTTATGCGTCCACTCTTCCAGCAGTTCCCCCAGGTTCAGCATGAACATAACAGAGCTTGCCGTATCAAAATCTCCCCGCAGGATAGACACCAGGATTGCCGTCCCATCCAGCACCGCCACTTTGATCTGCCCCTTCAGAAGACAGCGGATCCCGGCCGTCACATACCGCCAGGATCGGAAGATAGTCAGTATCACCCGCACAGGGCAGGGCAGAAATAGCCGTTCTATCCCTTTCCGCACCGCGCAGGCCATTATCTTCTCTTTATAATATTGGTTCAGCTCCCTCCCCGTATTTTCCGGCACAAGACTTTTGGCAGTTTCCTTCTCCAGATCCAGCTCCCCTATCGCCCGGATCAATGCCAGCCGGTCACTTTCATATGTTACCGCCACACTTCCAGTGCGTTCATAAACCTTCACATCCGCCACACCGGGGACCTGCGTTAAATAGCAGTACACGGCTTCCGCCTCATGTATGGCAAAAGAACCCGATTCGGCAACGAAACGGATTCTTCCCTGAATCTCATGAGCAATTCTGCATTTCATTTACTCAACCTCTCCCTGCTTCTGCTCTTCTTCCCTCTGGCGATTGATCTCTTTCGCCTCAGCCAGTACATCCTCCGCATTCTCCTGTACCCTGACAGTCGCTTTCATCACGCACTCCCTTCCTCTCAGTCCTGCGGCGACCACATTTGTGTAGACCTTCTTGGCATCCTGGCTGCCCAGAATCTTAAGTCCGGCAGTTCCAAATAGAACTCCCGCTCCAAATAATCCAAGGCCTTTCGTACATTTCATACAATCTTTCCACATATTCCATCATCCTTTCTCATATGTATCTTTCATATTCCCTATACTTTAGCACAGGAAATAGAGATTGGCATGCAAAAAATGCATTGTTGAGAAAAATTGATCGCATTAATTGGGGCCGGGGGATTTTTAAAAATCCCCCGGCCCCAATTAAAAATGCCCTGTCCCTTTTTGAATGATTTTCTGATATATATGAAAATCTTCTTCTTTAAAGACGTCAATGATTACTTTTTCCAATCGCAGATGGGTTAACGTCCGGTCTATCGTATCCAGAGCAATCTGAGCGGCTAATTTATTTGGAAAGTGAAATTCACCGGTAGAAATGCAGCAAAACGCTACTGTAGCAAGATTCTTTTTATCAGCCAGGCGCAAACAGCTTTGATAGCAATTTTTCAATTCTTCCTTCTGCTTCTCAGTTACATCCACGCCAACCATCGGCCCCACCGTATGGATCACATACCTGGCCGGCAGATTATAACCCGATGTGATCTTGGCTTTTCCGGGCTTTTCTTCCTGTCCCTGTTCCTCCATCAGTCTGGCACACTCGTTGCGAAGCTGAATTCCTGCGGCGGAATGAATCGTATTGTCAATACACCCATGGCAAGGGACAAAACAGCCCAGCATCTGGCTATTGGCCGCATTCACGATCGCGTCGGCCGCCAGGGTGGTAATGTCTCCTTTCCAGAGCGCGATCCGATTGGCGTTCCGCAATTCTGTCTGTGGATATATTTCTGCCGCCGTTGGTATATCTTCGGGATAGACAATTCCCTTCTCTTCCGCCTCTTCTTGCAGCAGTTCGTCCTGCAGCCGCAGGTATTCTTCTCCTGCCTCCCCCGGCCAGCGCACATTCATCAAGCTTCGCAGGAGTCTTCGCTTTTCCTGACAATTTCCCGGCTCCTGGATCACTCCATAGCCTGGGCACTCCTTTTTTAATAACCGGATCAATTTATCCACTTTTTCTTCTCTGGTCATAGAACTCTCCTTTTTTCTATTTCTCTTATTATAACACAGGATATTCCTGATCTTTCCGTGTTTTCTTTCTATTCCATTTACATTTTCAGTTGTGAAGCTAATTTTCTTATGTTATAATTTTTTAAATACGTACTGATCACAAAGGGTAACACCTGCGGGAAAAGGCGGCTGGATTCAACCATTTTAGGACAGGGAGATTCTCTGTTCTTTTCGGACCCGATGCCTAAGTGCGCGGGTCCTTTTTCTATGATCGCCGCCCATTTCCGCAAGGGAAAACCTGGGCTTTATTCTGACTGCGAGGTGATATATGTGGATGATCTGCGCTCCCTTCTCTATCGGCTGAAGGACCAGCGTTCTCTTACAAAAGAAGAATGGACGGCTCTCATCGCCGGACGGACTCCGGAATTGGCGGAAGAGCTCTTTTCCCTGGCACGCCAAGAGCGGCACACCTGGTACGGCCATGACATTTACATCCGGGGACTGATCGAATTTACCAATTACTGCAAAAACGACTGTTTCTACTGCGGCATACGCAGAAACAATAGAAACGCTTCCCGCTATCGGCTCTCCAAAGAAGACATCCTCTCCTGCTGCCAGCTCGGATATGAACTTGGCTTCCGCACTTTCGTCCTGCAGGGCGGGGAAGACGGATATTTCACAGACATCCGGATGACAGACTTGATTGAATCCATTAAGAAGCAGTATCCTGACTGCGCGCTGACTTTATCTATCGGCGAAAAATCTTACGAGTCCTATCAGGCTTATTACAACGCAGGCGCAGACCGCTATCTGCTGCGCCACGAAACCTTTGATTCCAAACATTATGCCAAACTGCACCCTCCATCTCTGACAGCCGGGAACCGGCAGGAATGTCTTTGGAACCTGAAACGCATCGGGTATCAGGTAGGAACAGGATTCATGGTGGGTTCTCCTTTTCAGACCCCGGAACTGCTGGCGGAAGATATGCTTTTTATCCAAAAACTGCAGCCTCAGATGGTAGGAATCGGCCCTTTCATCCCACACCACGACACTCCCTTTGCGAAAGAACCGGCAGGAACTCTGGAATTGACTCTTTTTCTGCTGGGGCTTCTTAGGCTTATGCTTCCCAAAGTGCTTCTTCCGGCTACCACCGCTCTTGGAACCATCCATCCCAAAGGCCGGGAACTGGGAATCCTGGCCGGGGCCAATGTAGTCATGCCCAATCTGTCGCCCGCCAAAGTACGGGGCGATTATCTTCTGTACGATAACAAAATCTGCACCAATGAAGAAGCCGCGGAATGCCGCGCCCTTTTGGAAAAGCAAATGGCAGCGATCGGCTACCAGGTAGTCACAGCGCGAGGCGATTCCAAAATGCAGACACATGTACTGACGTTTGAAGAAACAACGTCCGTCAATATATCACATCATTTTTAAAAAGGAGGAAACCACCCTATGTATGACGTAAACTCAAAACACGCGGATGATTTTATCAACCACGAGGAAATTCTGGAAACTTTGGCCTATGCTGACGCAAACAAAAACAATAAAGAACTGATCGAATCCCTGATCGAGAAAGCTTCTCTGCGCAAAGGTCTTTCCCACCGGGAGGCTTCTGTTCTTCTGGTCTGTCAAGATGAAGATCTAAACCAGAAGATCTACAAGCTGGCGGAACAGATCAAGAAAGATTTCTATGGGAACCGAATCGTGTTATTTGCGCCCCTTTATCTCTCTAACTACTGCATTAACGGCTGTACTTACTGCCCCTATCATATGAAAAATAAGCACATTGCCCGCAAGAAACTGTCCCAGGAGGAAATCCGCCGGGAAGTGATCGCTTTGCAGGATATGGGCCACAAACGGCTGGCGTTGGAGGCCGGTGAGGACCCGGTACATAACACCATGGAGTACTACCTGGATTCTATCAACACGATCTACAGCATCAAACATAAAAATGGAGCAATCCGCCGGGTAAATATTAATATCGCCGCAACCACCGTGGATAATTATCGGCTGCTCAAAGAGGCAGGCATCGGAACCTATATCTTATTCCAGGAGACCTATCACAAAGAAAGCTACCTGGAACTTCATCCTACCGGACCAAAGCATGACTATGATTACCATACAGAGGCAATGGACCGGGCAATGGAAGGCGGCATTGACGACGTAGGCATCGGCGTGCTCTTTGGTCTTGACAAATACCGCTATGAATTTGCCGGACTACTGATGCATGCGGAGCACCTGGAGGCCGCATTCGGCGTGGGACCTCATACCATCAGCGTTCCCCGTCTTCGAAACGCGGATGATATTGACGCCAGCACATTTACAAACGGCATCGATGACGATACCTTCGCCAAGCTGGTAGCCTGCATCCGCATCGCTGTACCTTACACTGGAATGATCATTTCCACAAGAGAGAGCCAGAAAGTCCGAGAGCGTGTCCTTCATCTTGGCATCTCCCAGATCAGCGGCGGCTCCCGTACCAGCGTGGGCGGATATGTGGATCCAGAGCCGGAAGAAGAAAATTCCGCTCAGTTTGATGTGATTGATAACCGGACCTTAGACGAAGTAGTCCGCTGGCTTATGGAAATGGACTACATTCCCAGCTTCTGCACCGCCTGCTATCGGGCCGGACGGACCGGCGACCGTTTCATGTCCCTGTGCAAGAGCGGGCAGATTCAGAACTGCTGCCATCCAAACGCACTTATGACGCTGGAAGAGTACCTGATGGATTACGCCTCCCCGGCGACAAAAGCCATTGGCGATAAACTAATCGATAAGGAAGTTCTCAACGTGCCGAACGAAAAAGTGCGGGCAACCGTAGAAGAAAATCTCCGGTTGATCCGGGAAAATAACCGGCGGGATTTCCGGTTTTAATCAATTGGGGACGTAGTAAACTTCAATTTTACTACGTCCCCAATTGACAAATGCCCTGTACCTTTTTGACAAAATGAAAGGAGTTTTCTTATGAGTTTAAATACCACACCTTCAGCGGAACGCACTCATATCGGGATTTTTGGCCGGCGCAATGCCGGTAAATCCAGTCTGATCAATGCTCTCACTGGTCAGAGTTTGGCTATCGTCTCGGAAGTTAAAGGCACCACCACCGATCCAGTCCTAAAGGCTATGGAGCTTCTGCCTCTTGGCCCTGTCGTTATGATCGATACCCCTGGTTTGGACGATGAGGGTAATCTAGGCGCCCTGCGTATACAAAAAGCCTATCAAATTTTAAACAAAACCGATATTGCCATTCTGGTGATCGACGGCACGTCCGCCCCCTCCCCAGAAGATCTGGATATCCTCTCCCTCATTCAAAAGAAGGGGATTCCATTTCTTGTGGTCTTAAATAAGGCGGATCTGATTTCCTCCTCAGAAACAACAGTCAAAAAGGCGGCGGATATTCTTCAGGTTCAGCCGGAAAAATTATTTTGGGCCAGCGCTTCCAGCGGTTCTCACATTCAGGAATTAAAGGAAGCTATTGCCTGTCTTGTCCCAGAAGAAGACCAAACCCGCAGGATTGCCGCCGACCTTGTACAACCTTTGGACTTTGTCATTCTTGTGGTTCCTATTGACAGCGCGGCTCCAAAAGGCCGGCTGATCCTGCCCCAGCAGCAGACTATCCGGGACCTTCTTGAAGCCGGCGCCGTCTCCATTGTTGTCCGTGAAAGCGAGCTTGCAAAAACTCTTGCGAAACTTGACCGCAGGCCAGACTTGGTCATTACTGATAGTCAGGCCTTCCAGGAAGTAGCTTCCATCGTTCCAAACGATATCCCACTGACTTCATTTTCCATTCTATTTGCCCGATATAAAGGGAATCTGGAACTTCTGGCCGCTGGCGCAAAAACCCTTGATTCTCTGGAAGACGGCGACCATATTTTGATTTCCGAGGGCTGTACCCACCACCGCCAGTGCGAAGACATTGGGACAGTCAAACTCCCTCGCTGGATCCGTACACATACCGGAAAGGAGCTAAGCTTTGATTTTACCAGCGGCACCGAATTCCCGCAGGATCTCCAGCGCTACCGCCTCATCATCCACTGCGGCGGCTGCACCCTTAATGAACGGGAGATGAAATACCGCTTGAAATGCGCGGAAGATGCCGGCATTCCTATAACCAACTACGGAACAGCCATTGCGTATATGAAAGGAATCCTGGCACGAAGTCTGGAAATCTTCTCCTGATTGTTCAAAAAGGTACAGGGCAAAAGTTAATTTGGGACGTAGTAAAATTAAAGTTTACTACGTCCCAAATTAAAGAATTCTTCAGATTTACTAAAAATCTTTTTCAGTTTTCTCCCCTATAATCGAATTATCAAATGATTCGAGGGGGATTTCTCATGAAAATGTACGCCAATGAAAAAAGCAGCGCTGTCCTTTCTATCTACCCATTCTCTGAGATTGGCTTTGAACGCGCTTACAGTCTTTCATCGTTATGTTTTATCTTTTTTTCTTTTTCTATGGCCGGATGGCTATGGGAAGTGTTTTTACATATCATCATCGATGGCAAATTTATCAACCGGGGCGTTTTATTCGGCCCTTGGCTGCCAATCTATGGATGCGGCAGTGTTCTGATCCTTTTAGTCCTGAAACGCTGGCGCGGCCAGCCCTTACGCACATTTGGCCTGATCCTTTTATTATGCGGCACTTTAGAATATTTCTCCGGACTATTTTTAGAGACGTTCTTCCATGCGAAATGGTGGGATTACTCAGACATGATCTTGAATCTCCACGGGCGTGTCTGCCTGGAAGGACTTATTATTTTTGGCATTGGCGGCTTGGTCTTGATCTATTTCGCCGCGCCCAGAATGGATAATTGGTTTCAGCGGCTCGCGCCAAGGGCAAGGCTTTGGTTTTGTTGTATCCTGACGTTCCTGTTTCTCTGTGACCTGGCCAGATCCATTCTGGCTCCAAATATGGGCTTTGGAATCACTGCCTGAAATCTCAGTTCAGTTCATCCCATACCATAAACGCCCCTACCATACTCCTGGCGTCTGCCTCCATCGCAGCCTTGGCCATCTCCGCAAATCCAAGCCGGAGCGCGTGATAAGTAGCCATATGCTGCCGCACCGCCCCTGTCAGGATCCTCTGCAGATCCTCATGTTTTAACGCATGATACAGCGAATTCCGATAATAGAAAATTCTTCCCTCGATTTTCTGATACATTTCCTGAATCAGCCGATTCCGGCTTGCCTGGATGATAAGAGCGTGGAAATGATGGTCGCAGATGGAGTGTTCCAAGATATCTGAAGTCTTCTTTCCCCGGCTGGCCTTCTGATATCTGGTAATCCAATGTTTCAATTCTTCCAATTCCTGGTCTGTGATCAGAGAGGCCGCCAGGTACGCAGCATGTCCTTCTATCGCCAGCCTGGCGTCCATGATCTGATAACATTCGTCTTTGGTCAATCTGGCCACGACCGATACCCTGTTGGCAGCCTTATAGATCAATCCTTCCTCCACCAGCCGGGCAAGCCCGTTCCGTACCGGAGTCCGGCTGACTCCCAGATCTTCCGCGATCTTGCTTTCATTCAGTTTTGAGCCAGGGGCGATACGAAGGCCAATGATCTCCATCCGCAAAGCCTGATAAATTATATCCTCCAAATGCAGGAACGGATTTTCTTTCATCTGTGTCTGCAGGCTCTTTTTATCCATACGCTCCCCTCGCTTTTTCCATTTTGCCTTAATCTTAAATCAAAAAGAAACATGTGTCTATCCAAAAACATTTCTTTCTCTATACCTCCTTTTTGTACATTTTCAAAAACAAAGTTTCCTTGCTGCAATCATAAATCGTCTGAAAATTGACACTATTTATGTATTTATGGTAAATTTTTCTAAATTTAATCGTTGTATTTATTATTTAGAAAGGAGATTACAGCATGGAAAATCAAACAAAAAGTAATGCCGGTATCTCAATCCTGCGCTATGCGGGAACTTATATCGGCGCCGTTATCGGTTCCGGCTTCGCCAGCGGGCAGGAGCCTCTTCAGTTCTTCGCCTCCTATGGATACTGGGGAATCCTGGGCGCGATCCTGGTGATCGTTCTTTTCGCCTGGTACGGCTATCTCTTCATGGCGGCAGGGTATAAGCTTCAGACATCCACTCACCAGCCTGTCCTCAATTATCTATGCGGAAATGTGGTCGGCCGAATTTTCGACTGGATCCTGACCTTCTTCCTCTTCGGAGTTCTGGCAATCATGATCTCCGGCGGGGGAGCGGCCTTGAATCAGTATTTTGGTCTTGACCTGATGATCGGAAAAGTAATCATTACCATTCTGGCAGTTGGAACCATCCTTTTCGGATTCCGTTCCGCCTTAAGCGCCCTTGGTTTTCTCTCCACAGTCATCATTGTTGTAACGCTTGCCATTTCTCTTGGAACGGTCTGCGCCAATATGCCTGGGATCGCCAAGGCCGGTGAGGCCATCCAGGGTCTGGAGCTTTCCCAGGCAACGCCATTTTGGCTTCTGTCTGTATTTACATACGTTTCTTACTGTGTCCTTCCCGTCTTATCCGCCTGCGCCACCATCGGCCACGGTGAGAAAGACCCGAAAATCATTAAGAAATCCGCCTTCATCGGAGGCGCGGCTCTGGGTGTGGCAGTGCTCTTCATGGTACTGGCGCTCCTCTCAAGGATTCAGGATGTGGCCGGATATGAGATTCCTTTCCTGGAAATCGCAAGACAGATGCATCCTGCCATTGGATTCCTCTTCACTTTAATCCTTCTGGCCGCCATTTACACCACCACCGTTCCGATCCTGTACGGATTCTCCATCCGGTTTGCCGAAGAAGGAACCACACGTTTTACCATTGTTACGGTAGTTGCTTCCGTCATTGCCTTCATTGCCGGAATGTTCCCCTTCAGCACTCTGGTGGGAACGGTCTATCCGCTTCTTGGATACATTGGCATGATCGTTATGATCGCCGGAGCTTATAAAATGTTTATCAAAAAAGATCTAAAGCTGACAAAAAAGGAGGAGGATTAATCATGAGCAATACTGCACACAAAGGCGACTGGGTACGCATTGAACAGATCATACTTACCCCTGACCAAAGGCTTGAGACCCTTCCAGAGGCAACCCGCAAAGTGCCGCTGAAATGCTGGACCAATGGGTTCCTGGAAGATGACGAGGCAAAGATTGGCGATACCGTCCAGATCAAGACCAATATCGGAAGGGTCATTACCGGTACTTTGTATGAACTCTGGCCCAAATACGATCATAGTTTTGGCCGTCAGCAGCCCACTCTGATCCACGTAGGGGAAGAATTGGAAGACATTTTGAAGGAGGAGGATTAACATGGGAAAACAACAGGCAGTTTCTGAAACCGTTGGAAGAAACAAAGAAATTTTATTTAAATCTGTTAACCTGAACTACGATGAATTCAAGAAGGAACGATTGGCCTGGGACTATGAAAAGCTGATGGATTCTGTAGGCTACAGCCTGGACGAGATCCGCAAGATCCAGCAGGAGGTCTATGTAGGAAACACTCCCCTTCTGGAACTGAAAAATATGACCCGGCTGATCCGTAAAATTTCAGAACCAGGCAAAGGCGCCCGCATCTTTTTGAAAGATGAAGCCAACAATCCTACCGGCAGTTTCAAGGACCGCCGGGCAGTCCTCCCTGTTTATGAGGCCAAGAAAAATGGATATCCGGGCGTGATCGTTTCCTCCAGCGGAAACTATGGCGCGGCCGTGGCTTCTCAGGCTGCCCGCCGGGGCATCAAATCCATCGTTGCTCAGGAAGTCTATGACGACGCCGGAAACGGCCAGCCTGAATCTCTGGAAAAAGGCCGTGCCTGCGAAGCGTACGGTTCCGAGATCCAGCAGTATACAGTAGGGCCTGAAGTATTTACATATGTCATCTTAAACTTGTTGGATGAGACCGGATATTTTAGTTCCTCCCTTTATCTGCCCCACAGCATCGCCGGCATTGAGACCATCGGCGCAGAGATTATGGAACAGACCCTTGCCCAGACCGGGCGGCAGCCGGACGTAGTCATGGTCACCCACGCAGGCGGCGGAAACTTTACCGGAACCGCCAGAGGCATGTTAAAATCCGGCTACACCGGGAAACTCTGCGGCGTATCCGTAGATCTGCGGGATCTGGATTCCCACGATGACAGCCAGTTTGCTAGGAAATCCTTCTCCACCGGACATACCGGCTATGGCTACACTTCCTTAAGGAATCCGGAAAGCGTGGACGTACCTCTGAACGCGGCCCGGCCATTAAGATACATGGACGCTTACTATACCGTGACCCAGGGAGATGTTTACTACATCACGGAGCTGCTGGACCGTATGGAAGGACTGCAGAGAGGCCCTGCCGGAAACACATCCCTGGCCGGAGCATTTGCCCTGGCCCGCCAGATGGACGAAGACCAGATCATCGTTGTTCAGGAATCCGAGTACACAGGCGCCGGAAAATCCCACACCGCCCAGCTTACCTTCGCGGAAGACCACGGTGTAAAAGTCTACCGGGGCGATACCAATGAGGAGCGGCCGGGAGAATCCATCGTCATTCCAGAATCGCCACAGGATATCCGCATCCGCGATATCGATCTGGATAAGATCCGCCAGCAGTATCTTGAGATCAACGTAAAAGAAAAAGGCTTCGATAATATTACGCCGGAAGAACTGGCCTTCCTGGCAGCCGAGACTCATCAAAGCGAAGAAAAGACAAAAGAAGAATTGACCGCAATGGGAATTCATATCGTATAATTCATCGGGGCCGGGGGATTTTTAAAAATCCCCCGGCCCAAATTAAAAATGCCCTGTCCCTTTTTACACTTTTATCTGTTCCATCACTTCCCCAATAGGCGCCGCGATAGTCAATTCTGCTCCCACTTCTCTTGCCGTAGCGCTCTTATTGATCACCACCAGGTGTTTTCCGCGGAAATAATCGATAAATCCCGCCGCGGGATAGACGACCAGGGAGGTGCCGCCGATGATCAATGTGTCCGCCTGGCTGATAGCTTCTATACTTTTGCGGATCAGCCCGGAATCCAAACTTTCTTCATAGAGCACCACATCTGGCTTGATCAAGCCTCCACATTCACAGTGCGGAACTCCTTCCGAATTCTTTACATAAGCCGCATCGTAGAATTTCCCGCATCTTTGACAATAATTTCGATGGATACTTCCGTGTATCTCATAGACTTTTTTACTTCCCGCCGCCTGATGGAGTCCATCGATATTCTGGGTGATGACTGCCAGAAGCTTCCCTGCCTGTTCGAGCTGGGCCAGCTTCATATGGGCCGGATTGGGCTTTGCGTCCAGAAACATCATTTTTGTTTTGTAGAATTCATAGAAGGCTTCTGTATCCCGCACAAAAAAGCTGTGGCTGACAATCTGCTCCGGAGAATACCTGTATTTCTGCCGATAGATCCCATCGGCGCTGCGAAAATCTGGAATCCCGCTTTCTGTGGAAACTCCCGCCCCGCCAAAAAACACGATCCGTTCACTGTCGTCCGCGATCTCCTGTAATCTTGCCGCTTCTTCCTCATACATGAGACATCCCTCCTATCTTACCCGCGATGGTCCTGTTTGCTGTAACCGGTGAAAAATTCCGTCAATGCATCCAGCGTTTTTACCAAAACGGGGAGTTCCTCTTTATCCAATTTCTCCAGGATTGCCTGGGTCATTTGCCGATGATAATCCTCATGATGCCGGTAAGCCCGTATCCCTTTTTCAGTCAGGCTGACGAAGACGACCCTGCGGTCTTCCTCGCTCCTATGGCGCTGCGCGTATTTCTTATTGACCAGACTGTTGACCGCTGTTGTAAGCGTCCCTACCGTAATATTTAATTTTTTCGCGATCGCAGACATGTTCCGCCCTTCTCCCAGTCCAATAGCCTCGATCACATGCATGTCATTATTGGTCAGATCCTTGAATTCTTCTGTGATAATGGCTTTTTCTTCCAGTTCCCAGATTTCATTGATCAGATTTACCAGTACGCCGTTGATCACCTTATACGCCTCGTCCATCCTTTGCCATCCTTCCAAATTGCCCGTCTTGGTCTACAGTTTCATTATACGCTTTCCGGTATCAGAGAAGCAATGACTTCTTTCACCGTTTCCAGCCGTTTTGCTCGCCAGGCGTCTGCCCCGCAGAATAGAAGCCCGTTTTCCACATCTCCCTCTGCCGCGTGGATCAGCGCGTCGGTGATACAATAAGGAATCCTCGCCGGATCGCATGTATGGAGACAGCCGTGGCATGGAGTATGAGGAATCTGCTCTCCGGCTCCGACCCGCTCCATCAGCGGATTTCGAATTGCCCTTCCCGGCATTCCCACTGGACTTTTTACAATCAAGATATCTTCTTTGTCCGCGGCCAAATACGCCTCCTTGTAACGAATATCCGCATCGCACTCAAAGGTGGTCACAAACCGGGTGGCTGCCTGGATCGCGTCCACCCCCAGAGAAAACGCGTGAGCCGCCGCTTCTTTGGTGGAAATCCCGCCAGCCAAAGCCACCGGGATCTTCTGCCCGGCTTCCGCCTCATATTCCCTGACCGACCGAAAAATCCGTTCTACTTCCCTATCGTAAACCGCGGTTCCATATCCATAAAGGGCAAGCTGTTCCTCTGCAAATCCTAAGTGCCCGCCTGCCGCCGGGCCTTCGATCACCAGAAGATCCGGGACTTTGCGGTATTTCCTCCACCAATATTTCAGGATCAAACGGGCCGATTTCTCTGTAGAAATGATCGGCGCCAGTTTTACTTCAGATCCCGCCGCGATCTTCGGCAGATCTGTGGGCACGCCCGCTCCGGAAACAATGAGATCCGCCCCTGCCTGGATCGCGGCTTTTACATATTCTTCATAATGCCGCATTGCCACCATGATATTAAATCCGATAATGCCTTTCGGAGCAAGAGCCCTGGCCTTTTCGTATTCTGTCCGGATCGCTCTTAGGTTTGCCCCTTTTGGATCTAAGTCAAAGTCCGGTTCCCGATAACCGATCTGGGCGGCAGAGATAATCCCTATGCCGCCCTCCTTCGCAACTGCCCCGGCCAAATTGCCGAGGCTGATCCCAACACCCATGCCCCCCTGGATGAGCGGGACTTTTGCCTCCATATTCCCAATTTTCAATGGTCTTATTTCCATATTCTTCTCCTATCTTACATCCTGCGGAACCTTTCATACCTTCTAGAAACCAGTTCTTCCGCCGAAACCTGCCTGGCCGCCTCCAAAAATCGCCCGATCTCCCGTTCCATAGGTCCGGTCACCTCCCGCAGATTCTGCACGGTATAATGGGCCGGCTCTGAAAATACGCGTTCCACGATCCCCATTTCATACAGATCCCGGGCCGTCAGACGCATGACCTCTGCCGCTTCTTTTGCCTTCCCGCTGTCCTTCCACAGAATACTGGCAAATCCTTCCGGTGACAGAATAGAATAGATAGAGTTTTCCAGCATCCAGACTTGATCTGCTGTCGCCATGGCAAGAGCGCCGCCACTTCCTCCTTCTCCAATGATGATAGATAGGATCGGGACGGTAAGCCCAGACATCTCGTAAATATTTCTTGCGATCGCCTCACCCTGTCCCCGCTCTTCCGCTTCCAGCCCGCAGAACGCTCCCGGTGTATCTACAAAACAGATCACCGGACGGCCAAATTTCTCCGCCTGTTTCATCAGGCGCAGGGCCTTGCGGTATCCGTCCGGAGAAGGCATTCCAAAATTACGCTCGATATTTTCCTTTGTATTGGTTCCTTTCGCCTGAGCGATCACTGTCACCGGCTTTCCGTGAAAGCGGGCAATTCCGCCTATGACAGCCTTATCATCGGCAAAATACCGGTCTCCGTGGAATTCTATAAAATCCGTAAACAGAGCGCCAATATAGTCGCTTCCCACCGGCCGGTCTTTCATCCGAGAGATCTGCACCCGGTCCCAGGCAGCCGCTTGATTATGGGTATGGGAATCTTCCATATTTGCCATACTGTCCCCGGATATCTCGCCCTCCTGGCTCTCCCTGTCAGATCCGCCGCTTTCCTCTGTTACGTCTTGCTTTCTTACATGCCCTTCCGTTTCATGAAGTTTCAAAATCTGGGAAAGCGTTTCTTTTAGCTGGGGACGCTCCACAATCCCGTCAATGAATCCGTGTTCCAGCAGAAATTCAGAGCGCTGGAATCCCTTAGGCAGCTTCTGTCCGATCGTCTGCTCAATCACCCTTGGCCCCGCAAATCCGATCAAAGCCTTTGGTTCTGCCAGGATCACATCGCCCAGCATGGCAAAGCTTGCCGTTACCCCGCCGGTGGTAGGATCTGTCAGCACACTGATATAAAGAAGCCCCGCATCACTGTGGCGTTTCAAGGCCGCTGAAGTCTTGGCCATCTGCATAAGAGAAGTGATTCCTTCCTGCATCCGGGCGCCGCCGGAGCAGGCAAATAAGATCACCGGAAGTTTTTCCTTGGTGGCCCGCCCTGCTGCCCGGGCAATCTTTTCGCCTACCACCTGACCCATACTTGCCATCAGGAAACGGCCGTCACATACGCCAATGACCACAGGAGTCCCATTGATACGGGCTTTCCCAGTAATGACCGCCTCATCCAGTTTTGTCTTTTCCCGGATAGTCTTAAGTTTTTCCTCATATCCCTTATAATGGAGAGGATTCCGGGTGGCCAATCCCTGGTCCCATTCTTCAAATGTCCCTTCATCCGCCACCATCTCAATGCGCCGATACGCATGGACGCGGAAATATCCGCCGCATTTAGGGCAGATATAATACCCCTGCTTCACATCTTCCGCAATGATCGCTCCCCCACATTTATTACATTTCCGAAGCAGTCCTTCCGGCACCTCAGGTCTTTTCCCGCCAATGGAGATATATGCCTTTCTAGCAGAAGAAAGTCTTGTTTTTTTGAACACATTATCTAATTTCATTTACCCGTCACCTTTACATTTTCTCAATGAATTCAATGTCAATGTCTCCAGAAATGAAGTCTGGATGGCTGACGATCTCATACTGATAGTCCACGTTCGTGTCGATTCCCTCGATAATGACCTCGCCCAAGGCGCTCTGCATTTTACGGATCGCTTCCTTTCGATTCTTTGCCCATACGATCAGCTTCGCCACCATAGAGTCATAATAGGGCGGAATTGTATAGCCGCTGTAAATCGCGGAATCGATGCGGATTCCCTTGCCCCCCGGAAGATACATATCCTGGATCGTTCCCGGCGAAGGACGAAACCCTTTCTTAGGATTCTCCGCATTGATCCGGCACTCGATGGCGTGGCCGCTCAGGTGAACTTCGTTCTGAGTATAGGAAAGCTTTTTCCCGGATGCGATACGGATCTGTTCTTTTACAAGATCAATTCCCGTTACCCACTCAGTTACCGGATGCTCCACCTGGATCCGAGTGTTCATTTCCATAAAATAGAAGTTCCCGTTTTTCTCCAAAAGAAATTCTATGGTCCCCGCGTTTTCATAGCCGGCCGCTTTGGCCGCCCGCACCGCCGCCTCGCCCATTTTCTCGCGCAATTCATCTGTCAGGGCGATGGAGGGCGCTTCCTCTATCATTTTCTGATGATTTCTCTGGACGGAGCAGTCCCGCTCCCCCAGATGGATCACATTTCCGTAGGAATCCGCCAGGATCTGGAACTCAATATGTCTGGGATGCTGCACAAAATGTTCGATATACATGGTATTGTCGCCAAACGCCATTTGTGTTTCCTTCTGGGCCGTCTGAAAACTGTTCTCGAATTCCTCCGGCCTCTGTGCCACTCTCATTCCTTTTCCGCCGCCTCCGAGAGCCGCCTTGATGATCACCGGATAACCAATCTCTTCCGCGATCTTTGCGCCTTCTTTGGCATCATAGACCGCCTCCCTGCTTCCCGGAATCACTGGAACGCCGGCGGCCATCATGGTATTTCTGGCCTCCTGCTTATTGCCAAGCTTAGCGATCACGCGGGACTTTGGTCCGATAAATGTAATATTGCACTGCTCACACAGCTCTGCAAATTTATTGTTTTCCGAAAGAAATCCAAATCCCGGATGGATGGCATCCGCCCCAGTAATAATAGTGGCGCTGATGATCCGGTCCATGCTCAGATAACTTTCGCTGGACGGCGCGGGGCCTATGCACACCGCCTCGTCCGCAAGTTTGGTATGGAGGGCTTCCCGGTCCGCCTCTGAGTAGACCGCTACCGTCTCGATGCCCATTTCCCGGCAGGCGCGGATGATCCGGACCGCGATTTCTCCCCGGTTAGCGATTAAAACTTTCTTGATCATGCCTCTCACCTATCCGATCATAAAGGTCAATTCCGCGCTGACCACCGTCTTTCCATCTACGCTGGCAATGGCTTCCCCCACGCCGACCGGTCCTTTCTGCTTGATGATCTTCGTCTCCAGCCGTACCTTGTCGCCAGGGACAATCTTTCCCTTGAACTTGCACTTATTAATGCCGCCAAAATAAGCAATCTTCCCCTTATTTTCTTCTACGCTTAAGATCGCCACCGCTCCCACTTGGGCCAGCGCCTCCACCGTCAGCACGCCCGGCATCACCGGTTCCTGAGGGAAATGTCCGGCAAAGAAATCCTCACGGAACGTCACACACTTGTAACCTACCGCAAACTGCCCCGGCTCATAATCTTCGATATAATCTACCAACAAAAACGGGTGCCGGTGCGGAATGATTTCCTTAATCTGGTTGATATCTAAATGCTTCATAAAATTTCCTCCTTTTCAATTTGGGACGTAGCCTTTTTGCAAAGGGCTACGTCCCAAATTAACTTTCAGGGTGTACCTTTTTGACGTTTGCCCTGTACCCAAACTAATTGATCCGAAATAATGGCTGGCCATATTCTACTGGCTGGCCATTTTCTACCAGGATCTCCGCTATGGTTCCATCGTAATCGCTTTCGATCTCGTTCATCAGTTTCATAGCTTCTACGATCGCAAGTGTCTGGCCTTTTTTTACCCGGCTTCCTACGGTCACGAAGGCTTCCGCGTCTTCTGCCGGCGCCGCGTAGAAAGTTCCTACCAGTGGTGATTCTACAATCTTTCCTGTTTTTTCTCCCTTCACGCTTTCGGTCCTGGAACTCGGCGCTTCCTCAGAAGGATTCCCTGCCGTCGGCGCTGCAAATGGAGCTGGCGGAACTGCCGGCGCAGCGGGGATGACCGCCGGGGCAGATACCACCTTCACCTCTCCATCCTGTTTGCTCATCTGTAGTTTCAAGCCCTTTTCTTCATATTTGAATCCGGTTAATTCTGACTCGGACACGGTCTTGATCAATGTGATCAGATTTTCAAATTCCATACATTCCATCCTCTCCGCAGGTTCCCTTTTTCCTAACCTTCATATTTCTTCAACAGTAATGTTGCGTTATGTCCGCCAAATCCCAGAGAATTCGTCAAAGCATAACGGATTTCTTTTTCTACTGGAGCGCCGATGGCATAATTCAGATCGCACTCCTCATCCGCTTCTCTGGTCCCCATAGTCTGATGGATAAATCCATCCTGGATGGCCTTGACGCAGGTAATGAATTCCACACCTCCGGCCGCTCCCAACAGATGGCCGACTATAGACTTGGTGGAATTGATGACGACTTTCTTGGCAGCTTCCCCTAAGGCTGCCTTGATAGCCCTGGTCTCATAAAGATCGTTATGGTGAGTGCTGGTCCCATGGGCATTGATATAATCTATTTCTTCCGGAGAGACGCCGCCTTCTTCCATGGCAAGAGTCATGGCTTTCGCCGCTCCGCTCCCATCTTCTGCCGGAGAAGTGATATGATAAGCATCGCCGGTCGCTCCATAACCCGCCAATTCCGCATAAATCTTAGCTCCCCGTTTCCTTGCGTGCTCCAGCTCTTCCAGGACAACGATGCCCGCTCCTTCTCCCAGAACAAAGCCATTCCGGTCCTTATCAAATGGAATAGACGCGCGCAGAGGGTCCGTACTGACAGACAGCGCCGTCAGACTGGTAAATCCCGCCACCCCTGTTGGACAGATGCAGCTTTCCGTCCCGCCGGCCAGCATGATATCCGCATCTCCATACTGGATTGCCCGCAGCGCATCTCCAATACAGTTGGTCCCAGAAGCGCAGGCTGTCACTACGCTGGTACATTTCCCTTTGAATCCAAGCTGGATGGAAATATTTCCGGCCGCCATATTGGAGATCATCAGAGGCACCATCAAAGGATTTACCCTGGAGGGACCTTTCGTTGTAATCTTTTCATACTCCCGCTCTACTTCCTGGAGGCTTCCGATACCTGACCCTACGATCACACCTGCCCGGAAAGGATCTTCCTTCTCAATCTCAATCCCAGCATCCTCGCAGGCTTCTATAGCCGCCGCCACCGCGTATTGGGAAAATGGCTCCATCCGGCGGGCCGCCTTAAAATCCATCCGCTCTTTTGCCTCGAACCCTTTTACTTCGGCCGCTAATTTTACTTTATAATCTGCAGTATCAAATTTGGTAATTTCTCCAATACCGACCTTTCCTTCCCGGATGCCGGTCCAGAACTCTTCCACCGTATTTCCGATCGGGGTCACTGCCCCAAGTCCTGTTACTACGACCCTTCTTTTCATATTCTCTGTCTCCTTATCCTCAAACTCACCTGAGTATTCCACCGCTTACACCATGTTTCCCATTTGCGCCGGCCGCTTACATCACCATACCGCCGTCCACATGCAATACCTGACCGGTAATATATCTTCCCTCTTCCGATGCAAGAAACGCCACAGCCGCCGCCACATCTTCCGGCTGTCCAAACGTTCCGAGCGGAATCTGAGCTGCCGCCCCTTCCTTCACCTTGTCGGATAAAACACTTGTCATATCTGTGTCGATAAATCCCGGCGCCACCGCGTTTACGGTAATCCCGCGGGAAGCAAGTTCTTTTGCCGCAGACTTAGTCAGACCAATGACTCCAGCCTTTGAAGCGGCATAGTTCGCCTGCCCGGCATTCCCCGCCACTCCTACTACAGAAGATAAATTGACGATCCTGCCGCTTTTTTGCCGAAGCATCTGGCGGGCCGCAAAACGGATCGTATGGAAAGTTCCTTTTAAGTTGGTTTCGATCACCTGATCAAAATCTGTTTCCGTCATCTTCATCAAAAGGCCGTCTCTTGTAACTCCCGCATTGTTTACCAGAATATCCAGCCGTCCATAGTCCTTGACCACCTTCTGGATAAACGCTTCGCACTGATCATAATCCGCCACATTGCACTGGTACACTGCCGCCTGTCCGCCGGCCGCCTCAATCTCTTTCTTTACCTCTTCCGCTTTTTCTTTGGATCCATTATAATTGATGATTACCGTCGCTCCCTCACTGGCCAGACGGATGGCGATCGCTCTGCCGATCCCTCTGGAAGCTCCTGTCACAACCGCGATCTTTTCTGCCGCCATAATACTCCTTTCCGAAATCTTCGCCTGTCAGGCTGATCCCCTTGCGCGCTTCTCTCTTAAGCGCTTCTATTTTAACTTTAGCACTTCTTTTACTTTTTCCACATCTTCCCATGCGCTGATGTTGCAGACCGTCACGTCCCGGCTGATCTTCTTCAGAAATCCCGCCAAAGTCCGACCCGGCCCGATCTCTATAAAAGTATCCGCGCCATCGGCGATCATAGTTTCCATACTCTGCATCCAGCGCACAGAAGAGCTGACCTGTTCCGCCAGCAGTTCTTTGGTCCGGGAAATATCTTCCACTTTTTCCGCCGTCACGTTCGTCACGTAAGGCACCTGGAGAGGATAGAGCTTCACGGTCTTCAGTTCCTGCGCCAGTTCTTCCCCAGCCCTTTTCAGCAAAGGGGAGTGAAATGGGCCGCTGACGTTCAGCATGATCGTCCTTTTTGCTCCCGCCTCTTTCAGCTTCTTCGCCGCCGATTCTACACACTCTGTCTTCCCAGTGATCACAATCTGCCCCGGACAATTGTAATTCGCGATGGACACATCCTCTAGTCCTTCTAAGACTTCCTCGATCTTCTGGGCATCCAGGGCCATTACCGCGCACATGGCTCCCACTCCCGCGGGAACCGTGTTCTGCATCAGAATCCCGCGTTTTCGCACCAAACGGATGGCATCCAAGGTATCCATCCCGCCAGCCGCCGCGATCGCCGCATATTCTCCCAGGCTCAAGCCTGCTGTGATATCCGGGCTGATTCCCTGTTCTTTCACCACTTCTGTCATAGCCAGACAGGTGGTGACCAGCGCCGCCTGTGTATATTCAGTAAGGTCGAGCTTATCATTTTCCGCGAAGCACAGCTCCTTCATATCCAAATCCAGCTTTTTCCCCGCCTCGTCATAGATCTTTCGCGCCAGAGGACTGTTCTCATAGAAATCCTGTCCCATGCCTGCCTTCTGGGCTCCCTGACCTGGATAGATAAAAGCAATCTTACTCATAGAATCCTGCCCCTCCTATCAACCCGTCAGTCTCTTTCACCAGCTTCTGGATCAGGTCTTTACAAGACATTCTCTCTTTCACCATGCCCGCGATCTGGCCAGCCATAACGCTTCCGGTCTTTACATCTCCATCGACCACAGCTCTCCTTAGGCCGCCCAGAGTCAGCTGTTCCAGTTCTTCAAAGCTCGCGCCGCTATTTTCCAATTCCAAGTATCTTTTGGTCATCTCATTGCGAAGCGCGCGCACCGGATGTCCGGTGGTCCTTCCCGTCACGCGGGAGTCGATATCCTTCGCTTTGATGATCCGTTCCTTATAATTCTCATGTACCTGTGACTCGTCTGTCACCACAAAATGAGTCCCCATCTGAACTCCTTTTGCTCCCAGCATAAATGCCGCCGCGATTCCTCTTCCGTCCGCGATCCCTCCAGCCGCGATGACTGGGATCTTTACCGCGTCCGCGATCTGAGGAACCAGCACCATCGTTGTATTCTCTCCAATATGGCCTCCGGCTTCACACCCTTCTGCCACAACTGCGTCCGCGCCGCAGCGCTCCATCCGTTTTGCGAGGGCGACAGAAGCGACCACCGGGATCACTTTGACACCGGCCTCTTTCCACATACTCATATATTTCTCTGGATTCCCCGCGCCCGTGGTCACAACCTTTACGCCTTCTTCCGCTACAACCTTCGCCACCTCATCCGCGTACGGACTCATCAACATGATATTGACGCCAAACGGTTTATCGGTAAGCTTCTTTGCTTCCCGGATCTGTTCTCTTACCCATTCTGCCGGCGCGCTGGCCGCTCCGATCAATCCAAGACCGCCGGCATTGGATACCCCTGCCGCCAGATGGTACTCTGCCACCCATGCCATTCCTCCCTGGATGATCGGATATTCGATTCCTAATAATCTGGTCACTTCTGTCTGCATATCTAAACCCCGCTTCTCTTCTTATTCTTTGTGTTCGTTGATATAGTTGATCACATCGCCCACCGTGACGATCTGTTCCAGGTCATCAGTAGGGATTTCGATACCAAATTCATCTTCCAACGCCATCACCAGCTCAAACAAGTCCAGAGAATCCGCTCCCAAATCCTCTTTAAAGGAAGACTCCTCTGTAATACTCTCCGCATCCACGCCAAGATTTTCTGCTGCTAATTCTTTGATCTTCTCTAACATTTTTTCTCTCCTTTGATCTTACTTCTTTTTTCATTATATATAAACCGGGAAAACGCTTGCTTAGCCCCGCCGGTTTATTCCTTCTTTTCCGCCGTTACACATCCGTCTGCCGCCAGTCGATGATGTTCGCTCCCCAGGTGAGACCGGCGCCAAATCCGGCCAGGACCAGTCTCTGCCCTTTTTGCAGACGGCCCTCCCGGTTTAGTTCATCCAAAAGGATTGGAATACTTGCGGAAGAAGTATTCCCATATTCCTGCAGATTCATCGGAAACTTTTCGATCGGCTCACCCAGCCGTTTTGCCACCGCCTCCACGATCCGTCTGTTTGCCTGGTGGACAATGTAGTAATCTACCTCTTTTTCTTCCAGGCCGTTTCGCTCCAGTACCTCCCGGATCACTTCCGGCACCCGTTTTACCGCAAACTTAAAGACTGCCTGCCCGTCCATCTGCATAAAATGTTCCTCGTCCAGCATGATCTTTGGATCCATCTCTCTCGTCAGTCCGTTGGCCTCATACCTGCTCCGGCAGGTTAACGCCCCTCCCTTCGCCCCATCTGTATGGGTCACCGGGAAATAGGTCTGCCCCTCTCCCCTGCGTACCAGGGCCGCGCCGGCCCCATCGCCAAATAAGATACAAGTGCCTCGGTCCTTCCAGTTAGTGAGGCAAGAAAGGGTCTCGCTTCCGATGATCAGCGCGGTATGATACATCCCGCTTTCCAGATAAGCCTCCGCTGTATTATATGCCAGCACAAATCCTGTACAGGCTGCTCCTCCAACGTCAAAACAAGTAGCATTTACAGCCCCCAGCTCTTTCTGTACCTGGCAGGCGGTTCCAGGCAGAATCACATTAGAAGAAATAGTCGCCACCAGCAGAAGGTCTACTTCTTCCGGGGAGGTCCCGGCGTTTTCCAAGGCCCGCCGCCCCGCCTCACATGCCATAGAAACGGTGGTCTCATCCCGGACAATGTGGCGTCTTGCGACACCTGTCCTCTCTCTGATCCACGCATCACTGGTTTCCACCAACTTGGCGATATCATCGTTATCCATTGTATACTCCGGCACATAAGCCCCGGTTCCGCATATGATTCCAGCCATTTTGCTTCTCCCTGTCATTTCCATTTTATTTTGGTTCTCAATTATTTTGACTTTCAAAGTATATATCCTAAGAAATGGATTGTCAAGTATCTTTTGACAATCCATTTCACACTTTGCTTTTAAATTTTCCACTCCTGCCCGCGCATTTGAAGTTCTACCATATGAGGATAGATCTTCCCTTCTCTCTGCAGTTGGTCCGGCGCTCCCTGTTCCGCCACCTTTCCATCCTTTAACACTACTACATGATCCGCCCCGCTTACTGTACGCATACGGTGAGCGATCACCAGCACCGTCTTATCCCGGATAAGTTCGGACAGCGCACTCTGTATCAGCGTCTCATTCTCCACGTCCAGGCTCGCCGTGGCCTCATCCAGCAGAATGATAGGCGCGTTTTTCAAGAAAGCGCGGGCGATGGAAATCCGCTGGCGCTCGCCGCCGGACAATTCACATCCATTTTCTCCGATCATACTGTGGTAACCTTCCGGGAGTTTTTCGGCAAACTCTTCGCAATTTGCCAATCTGGCCGCTTCTATCACTTCCTCATCTGTCGCGTCCTTTCTTCCGATCCGGATATTTTCCAAAATAGTGTTATTGAACAGAGTAACATCCTGAAATACGATAGAATACAGCGATAACAATGTCTCCGGCTCTATCTTGGAAATATCCATTCCTCCCACTGTGATCCTTCCCTTCTGGACATCCCAGAATCTGGCCGCAAGCCGGGATACCGTTGTCTTTCCGCCGCCAGACGGCCCCACCAAAGCCGTCACTTTCCCCTGCTTTGCGGTAAAAGACACCTCTTTTAAAACGGTTTCTTTGGTATTGTAAGCAAATCCCACATGATCAAATTCAATATCATATCCCTGATTGCTAAGCTGTCTGGCTCCTGTCTGGACCGGATGATCCAAGATCTCGTTCATACGGCGGATATTTGTTCTCGTGGAAATTACAGCGGCCAGATTCTGCAATGCTCCTTCCAAAGGCGCGTATAACCTGGAAGCTACCAGCAAGAACAGAAAGAACAAAGGAATATCAATTTCTCCCCGAATCAGCAGTACAGCTCCCGTAAGCGCCACCGTCGCGATCCCAAATTTCAGGATCAGTGTGGAGGAAACAACGAAGAGCGCTGTTCCCAGTTCTGTAATGATATGGCGTTTCTCCACATCATCAATTTTCTGATCCAGCCCTTTCAGATAGCGGGCTTCACCATTATTCGCCTTAAGATCCTGGAGACTTTCCAGACACTCCTGCACCCCTTCTTCTAACGCCACATTCGCCGCCATAGATCTGCGGTTAAAATACTCTTGTATCCGCGCCGAAAAAAATGTTACCGCAAATGCCACAGGCAACACCCACACTGCCGCCAGCGCCATACGCCAGTCGTAAACAAAAAGGGATAGCGAGATAAGCGCGGTTGAGATCAGAGACCCCGCCAGCGCCGGAACATAGTGCGAAAACGCGGTCTCCAGTGTCGCGCAGTCTCCCATGACCGCGTTCGTCAGATCCGCAAGGTCTTTTTTCCCAAAGAAGGAAAGCGGTATCTTGCGAAGTTGTTCCGCCAAGGAGATCCGCCTCACTCCGCTCTCCACATAAGTTGCCAGATACGTAGCGTTGTACTGGATATAAGTAACACCAAAGATCAGGGCAAGGCAGAGTAAAACTCCCAAAAGATAAAGAACAGCTCCTTCCCGATCCACACCTCCATTCATAAGGTCCATGACAAAAACGTATAAAAGGCCCACCGGGATCATAAAAGAGATGTCCTGAAGCATGCAGGCAAGGCAGCCTTTCACCAGATCTATCGCTCCCTGTCTTGATAACGCAAAACGTCTTTGCAATCCTTTGATCATACATTCCCCTCCAATCCAATTTTTTCTTTTGTGATCTTCCATTGCGCCGCTTCCGAATAATTCTTCCACATACGCGCGAAAAGTCCGTTTTCCGCAAGTAGCTGGCGAAAAGTTCCCTGTTCTTCTATATGCCCCTCCCGAAGGACATAGATGCGGTCCGCTTTAGTAATAGACGACAGCCTGTGGGCGATCATGACAACGGTTTTCCCTTTGGAAAGCTCCGACAGCGCCTGGCCTACCCGCACTTCATTATCAGGATCCGCAAATGCGGTAGCTTCATCAAGAATCAGGATCGGCGCGTTTTTCAAAATCCCTCTGGCAATAGCGATCCTTTGCTGCTCCCCGCCAGACAGATATACTCCGTCCGCTCCTACTACTGTATCCATGCCGTTCGGCAGTTTTTCAACAATATCCTGGCACTGCGCAGCGCGCAGAGCCTGCCGCACCTCTTCACGCGAAGCCCCCGGACGGCCCATCCGGACATTTTCCAAAATAGAGTCTTTCAGAAGGCGGCTGTTCTGAAACACAAAGGACACCTGCTCCATCAATGTTTCTTTTGGAATTTCGCGGATATCAATGCCGCCGATGCTTATCTTTCCTTTCTGAGGATCAAAAAATCGAGCCGCCAGATTGGCAAGCGTTGTCTTTCCGCCGCCGGAAGGGCCTACCAAGGCCACCGTCTGTCCTTCTTTGATCGACAAAGAAACATCTTCCAGCGCGTTTCCCTCGCCATAGCTGAAAGTTACCTGTTCTAAAGTGATGGAAGCTTCCAGCGGCACATACTTCTTTCCGCTCTCCGGCAAGGGGCGTTCTTTCAGCACTTCATCAATCCTTCCCAGCGCGTCGCCGACGATCATACCATCTTCACTCATAAACATGATCTTTGTCAGTGTCGTCCCGATCACAGGCGTGATGATGATATAAAAGATCAAATTCAACAGCAGTTCCTTTGTGACGCCTCCTCTGGAAAAAAAGATCCCTCCGGCGATCAGAAAGGCGAATACTCCATTGATCGCTGTAGTATAGAACAGCATAGGAAGGCGCAGCGCTTTTGTATAAGCAATGACCCATTTCTCATAATTATCGATCGATGCTTTAAATCGTTTGAATGAAAAAATCGTCTGTCCAAAGGTCTTGACCACAGGGATCCCCCTGACATACTCCACCGCTTCATTCGACATATCCGCCAGCGCGTTCTGGTATTCTTCCATCTTCCGCTCCATTCCCGATCCCGTCATTTTCATCATGATCAGGAACCCAAGGACTACCGGAATCAGACTCAAAAGTCCCAGCCGCCAGTCAAAAGCCAAAAGAAGGAACAGCAATCCTGCCGGAGTAGCGATCGCCCCAGCCTTGTCCGGCAGTCTATGGGCCAGATAATTCTCGGTAGCGCTGCTGGAAGTATTCACGATCCTACGCAGCTTCCCGCTTCCGTATTTCTCTATCACACCAAGGGGAAGCGATGCAATGTGGCGCATCAGATCCTTCCGAATATTCGCCGCCACTCGAAACGCGCTCAGATGCGAGCACATCAAAGCCGCGATATAGATAAGAATGGACAGCACCGCGAACCCCACAGCCGCCCATCCATATCCGGCCACCTGTCCCGCTCTCTCAAAGCGCGGTGAAACTTCCAAAACATCATGGATGATACGCCACAGATACCAGAACGGCACCAGCGCCAGCAGCGCGCTGGCCGCAGAGAGAGCCCAGGATAGATAGGTCAGTATCCTGTGTCTTCCGGCATAGCCCATCAATCTTGCTAAATTTGACTGTCTCCTCATGTAAAACCCTCCTTGAAAAAACGTTTATGATATTGGGATGTCTTTTCCATCCTCAAATATCCCTCTATTAGTCTTTCCGCCCAATAGTTAGTTATAGCTAACTATTGGTTAAAAATTATAGGGCGGTTTACTGCCCCATAATCTTCATCCATCCCGCGGTGTAAAACGCTCTCATCTCCCGCAGATAACGCAGCGCCTGCTCCAGCGGCATCTCATGTATGATCAGTTCAAAAAACGCGTTAAACATTCCTGTGATAAGAATATGCTCCAGCCGGCTGTCAATCGGCGGCGACGGTCTCCCCAGCTGTTCCAGCACCTTCAGATAATCATCGGTTCCTTTGGTCTCAATCTCCACCATTTCATCGATCATCCGGGAAAACCGCGTCCCCTCTGAATGACAGAGGATCAATTTAAATACTTCCAGATGTTCATAAGCATACAGAAGCATATCTTCCATACAAAGCCCGGAAATAGAACTTAAATTCTCCGGCTGCTCCTTAGGCGGCAGATCTGCAAATTCTTTCTGCGCCTTGCAGAAACAGTCCATAAAATGCTGATACTGCTCTCCCACCAGCGCTTCAAACAATGCTTCTTTACTGTCAAAATATCCATAAAACGCGCCTGTCGTAACTCCTGCCATCTTCACAATACTGCGCAGTGAAGCCGTCTGGAAATCCTTATCCAGGAATTCCCGCATTGCGGCTGACATGATCTCTTCCAATGTTTTTTGTTCTGTTTCTCCCATCCATCCTCCGGTTATAACAGCGTTATATAACACTGTTATATTGTATTCCTTTTTGTAAAATTTGTCAATGATTTTCTCTAAAACAAACGGCAATTCTTTCTGAATATAAGATGAACGGCAAAAGCCAGGACTTTTGCCGTTCGTTTGCCATTCTCTTTACATATCCAGCCGTTCCAGGACTTTCTTAGCCTCTTCCGTGGCCGCCACGCCTCCGTGCCCGGTCTCCTTAAGAGTAATATCCATCTTATCCCCGACTTCCTTCATCGCGTCGATGACCTGATCTACCGGGATCTTACTGGTGATCCCCGCCAGCGCCATATCTGCCGCGGCCATGGCATTGACCGCGCCGCCCACATTCCGCTTTACGCAGGGCACTTCCACAAGGCCGCCAACAGGATCACAGACCAGTCCCATCAGATTCTTGAGCGCCATTGCGCATGCATGGCCGATCTGTTCCGTACTGCCGCCTCTCACATAGCAGATCGCTCCGGCAGCCATTCCAGATCCAGATCCGACTTCCGCCTGGCAGCCGCCGGAAGCCCCGGCAAGATAAGCCCGGTTTGCTATGATCTGTCCGATCCCGGCCGCTACATACATGGCTTCGATCATCTTTTCTTCCGACACCTGATACTCCTGGAAATAAGTCACCAGCACCGCCGGCAGCACTCCGCATGCCCCGGCTGTAGGCGCTGCCACGATTCGCTTCATGCAGGCATTGTTGCACCCCATTTTCAGGGCATTTGCCATTACTTTTGCCATAAAATCTCCGCAGAGAGTATCCCCCGCCTTCTGATAAGCTTCCATCAGCCCGCCTTCTTTACCTACCAGACCACTTCTGGAAGTCAGATCCGGGTCATAGTTGTCAAGCCCGTCCAGCATAGCCTGCCACATACGCTTCATTTCCTTCCAGGAATCCTCCAAAGGCACATCTCGCTCCTGCGCGTCTTCCAGCTGTATCGCTTTCCAGAAGTCGATCCCCTCTTTTTTACATCTTTCATACGCCTCTTCCATTGACTGATACGACATACGATCTTATATCCTCCACTTCTTTCTTAAATTACCCGTTTACATTCAGAAATGTTACTTTAATGATTCCATCTTTACTTTCCAATTCTTCGATCGCTTCTTCCGGCACTACCTGATCTGTCTCCACTACCATGACCGCGAATCCGCCTCTCTTATCCCGGAACACCTGCATAGTCGCGATATTGATATCCTCCCTGCTCAGCGCGGCGGAAACCTCCGTGATCCTTCCCGGCCGGTCCTCGTTGCGAACGATCAGCGTATTGCTCTCACCGCTGAAATTCACGTCGATCCCATCCATCTTGCTGACCCGGATCCTGCCGCCGCCGATGGAAAACGCCTGGATCTTCATAGGTTTTACCCCTTCCGCCTCCATGATGATCTGCGCTGTATTAGGATGAGCGTCCCGAATATCTTTAGGCTCAATGGTAAATTCCATCCCTTCCTGCTTCGCGATCTCAAAGCTGTCCGGAATCCTTAAGTCGTCCGGCTTCATTCCCAGAAGTCCCGCGATCAGCGCCTTATCGGTTCCGTGTCCTTTTCCGGTCGCCGCAAAGGATCCGTGCAGATAGACGACTGCTTTATCCGGTCTCCTGCCAAAAAGCTGCCTGGCAATCAATCCAATCCGCGCGGCGCCCGCTGTGTGGGAGCTGGATGGCCCTACCATCACAGGTCCCAAAATGTCAAAAATGTTTCCCATGTTTTCTTCCTCTCTTTTCATATTTTGACAGGTATCTAAAACCATTATACCGGGATTCCCGATATATTACAACGAAAAAGCTGGGACTGGATGCATCTTCTCAGATGCATTTCCCTCTGACAGCCTGAGATAAATTCCCCATGTTGTCTCCCGGCTTTATTTTTGTTATACTTATCTCCTACACCCAGGAGACCTTCCGGCTCCGGGAAAATCTGCAACTGTTCTATGTTAGGAAAGGACCGATCATGAATAAAAAGGAAGTATTAGAGATCCGCAGGCAGTTTTCTCCAGACAACTGCGCGATCACCCGCATCTGCGGCTGTTATGTTGACCATGAAAAAGAGAAAAAAATGGAGTTCAAACAGGCTTTCCTGTCTCTTCCAGAGGAGGAGGCCTTTAAGTATTTCGATATTTTCAAGCATACTCTCTCCGGCACATTGGGTAAAAATCTGATCAATATGGAATTCCCTCTGGAGCAGGAGGCGCCCGGCGGCACTCAGGAATTTCTCCTGAAACTACGCGACAGTCGGCTGGAAGACGATCTTTTGACCGAAGAATTCTATGACAAGGTGATCGAACATTATGATCACGCTGAAAATTACTACATTATCCTGATCCATGCCGTATACGATGTACCTGGCAAAACCTCCGATGGCCTGGAGATGTTCGATGCCTCCGATACGGTCTACGAGCATATCTTGTGCAGTATCTGCCCGGTAAATCTAAGCAAAGCCGGGCTGAGCTACAACGCCCAGACCAACCACATCGAAGACCGCATCCGTGACTGGCTGGTGGAAGATCCGGTGAAGGGATTCCTGTTTCCCGCCTTCCAGGACCGGACTTCTAATATCCACAATGTCCTCTACTATTCCAAAAAACCGGAGAAATTGCAGCCTGATTTCATCACCAATGTCCTTGGCAGTACAGTCCCGCTGACAGCCAAAGATCAAAAGAGCACCTTCCAGTCCATCATCCAGGACACACTTGGAGAAGATTGCGAGTACGAGGTAGTCCGCAATATCCACGAGACCCTCAACGAGATGCTGGAAGAAGCCAAGGAAACACCCGAACCTCTGGAGTTGTCCAAACCAGACGTCAGACGCCTGCTGGCACAAAGCGGGACCCCGGAAGAAAAACTCCAAACCTTCGACCGGGAATTTGAAGAGGCAGTGGGAGAGAAACAGACACTGCTCGCCTCCAATATCGCCAGTATGCGTACCTTTCAGGTGGAGACTCCCGATGTGGTCGTCAAAGTCAATCCTGAACGGTCCGACTTGGTGGAAATCCGGGAAATTGATGGCCGGCGCTGTCTGGTGATCGCAGTGGATGACCACTTGGAGGTCAACGGAATAGAAGTACGAAAATGATCGTCACAGACCATCTTCTTTCCTGCGGCCAATAAATTTTAAAAAAATAAAAAAAGTATTTGCCAAACGTCTGCTTTTATGATATTATAGTCCTTGCGAGCGGAGATGGCGGAATGGCAGACGCGCTAGATTCAGGTTCTAGTGGGAGCAATCCTGTGAGGGTTCAAGTCCCTTTCTCCGCATTTTCTATTTCTGAAAAGCCCTTGGAAACATGTTGTTTTCAAGGGCTTTCTTATTCTTCTGATTAAAAAAGAGGCCATCTCGCGTACGTTTTTATTGAAGGAGTGAGTTTATTTATGACACGATCAAAAGGGCAGGAGCGTTTTCGGGATACAGCGGCGCAGCTGATCCGTTTTAGTCTTCCGCTGATCTTAAGCGGTGTCCTTCAGCAGCTTTATAATTGGGCGGATGCTTTTATCGTCGGAAATGTAGAGGGGGAACTGGCCTTGGCGGCTGTCGGTTCTACCACAACAACGATTAATTTCTATGTCATGGCGATCACGGGATTTACGCTGGGGCTCTCCATTTTATTTGCGCAGCGATTTGGCAGCGGTCAGACTCAGGATATTCCTAAGATTTTATCCAGCTTTTGTCTTCTTTTAGGCATTGTCTTCCTTGCATTGGCTGGCGCCGGAATCTTACTGACCAATCCGCTGCTGCGGCTGCTCCGCACTACGGAAGATACGTTCGCTCTTGCGGCTGATTATCTTCGGATCGTCCTGATGGGGATCCCCTTTCTCGCCGTGTATAATGTATACTCTGCCGCTCTGCGCGGCATCGGCGACAGTAAGGCTCCCTTCTATGCGGTCCTTGTCTCTTCCATCACCAACGTGGCGCTGGATATCCTTTTCGTAGCGCTGTTTAGATGGAATGTGGCTGGCGCCGCGCTGGCCACCGTTGTCTCCCAGGCTGCCATGACGCTCTTCCTCATCCTTTACAGCGTCCGGAAACACCCGCTCCTGCGTTTTTATCCGGGGCGGGCCACGATCTCCTGGTCTATCCTGCGGCAGGGCGTCCAATTTGGCCTCCCCCCTATGATCCAATCCAGTGTCAGTTCTCTGGGAAGCCTGATCCTCCAGAACTTTATGAATGGTTTTGGTACTCAAACGGTAGCCGCGATCACTACCGCCTACCGTATCGACACCATCGTTCTCCTCCCGATCATCAATCTGGGCTCAGGCATCTCTACGCTGGTTGCGCAGAGCTATGGCGCGGGAAATCACTGCCGTACACGCAGTATCTGTAAAGCCGGCACGGCAGTCATGGCTGTCATTTCTCTGCTCCTGACCCTCCTTGTCATCCCCACAGGCGGACATCTGATCGCGCTTTTTGGCGCCGGAGCTGAAGCTGTCCATATTGGATCAGATTTCTTCATAAGGATTGCCAGTTTCTATGTTATCTATGGCCTTGCCATGTCCGTCCGCGGCTACTTGGAGGGAATTGGAGATGTGACTTATTCCAGCGCTGCCGGGATTTTGGCTCTGCTCCTTCGCATCTTCCTGTCTTACAGCTTGGTTTCCATATTCGCGAATATGGTGATCGCTTACGCCGAAGCCTTTTCCTGGATCCTGCTTCTTGCGCTTTATGTTATCCGGGCTGTCTGGAAGACACGAAACATGTAAAAGATTTCTATTTCTTCAGAAAACCTTATTTCTTCGTGAACATTTTGTGTCCCCACTTGAGTGTTTGGGAAAAAACTACTAGAATAGACTGGTGTCAGGTAAGATATTATTAGGAGGATTTTAATCATGCGTATAGATATAGATAGAGATAAAGAAGATAAAGAAGACTTTTTCCCCGATGATTTTGAAGTGATCTACGAGGGCGACCTTCCCGAAATCAGTACAGAAGGACTTTCCGACGACTACAAAGACGTCCTGTCCCGTCTTTCAGAACTAGACGATGAAGAAACCATTGATTATGTAGAAGAAAACCGTACCGGTCACATTTCTGCTGATCGGATCGCCGCTCACGAGCAGGAGATCCAAAGACGGATGGCAGAAGAAGGTTTCCCCGCGGAGAAATCAGAACCTAAGAAGGGCAAAAAAAAGCACGCAGCAGCTCATCCCTCTTCCCCGACTGTCAAGAATGTTACCATCGGGGAGCGCATCATGAGCAAACTGCGCCGCTTTGTGCCTTAATCCGCTTCATTATCGCCAGGCTGTTTCTTGGAAACTGCGCCGGCTTCTTCTGCCTGGGCTTTTTTCAGAAAATCTGCGTCCCTGGACTTTAACCGCGGGATAAACCTGCGCGCAAAGGAACCTTTCCCGCGATTTTTCACGTAGAAATAGCCGATGACCGAAAATACCAACGCCCCCGCAAAATTTACCATCAGATCTTCCATTGTATCCAGGAGGCCAATGTCCAGATAACCGCCCAGCCCTAGCGCGGTCCCGTTCACGACCGTATCGTTGATCCCTTCAATCGCCACTACCTGGTTCGTCTTGGATGGATCCAGCGCCACAGAATAGATTGCGTGTACTACGGTATCTTTCTGCATGTCGAAATGGAAGATCTGATCCATTCCAAATTCAAAGAACTCCCAGATCACGCCGATCGTCATGGAAAAGCAGAAAGCAACGATTGCCACAAAGGCCGGCGAAAGCTGGATGGAAAACTTTTTATGGCGGTTCAGGATATCCACAAGAGCAATCCCTATGGCCGCCATCAGGAAACCGTTCAGTGTATGCAGCACAGTATCCCACACAGGAACCTTAACATAATAAGCCTGGATTTCTCCTAAGATCTCCGCCGCAAAGATAAAAAGCAGGATAATGATCTCCAGTGCTGTCGGCAGTTCGATCTTGAGATTGACCTGTATCAGACTTGGCATGACCAAAAGTACCAGTGTCAAGATACATAAGAATACATTTTCAAAATTGCGGTTGAAAATCTGCAAGATCATCATCAGGATTACCAGCGCCCTTAAAGTCACATAAACCATAAAAGAACTTTTATGCTCCCGCAGCTCCATCTTGAGGGCTTTTCCCATCACCCTCATCCTTTTTCTCATTTTTTTCATAAGCAAGTCTATCTCCGTATGTCTTAAACGTCTAATTCAGGAAATTCTCGATGATCACTCCTTCGGCTTCCTCTGCCGTCATACCCAGCGTCCGCAGCTTCGTCACCTGCTCGTCGTTGATCCTGCCGATGGCCGCTTCATGGATGATTCCGGCGTCCACGTGTTTTGCGTCAATCTCCGGGATCGAACATACCTCTGCCTGATCCATAATGATCGAATCACACTGAATATGAGCATGGCATTTGGCATTTCCTACAGCTTTGGGATGAAACACCTGTTTGGACGTGCCTTTTGCTACAGAACGGGAAATAATCTGGGCTGTACTGTCTTCTCCATTCATCTGGACTTCCATATTCGACTCTGCTGTCTGGGCATCATGAGTCATCAGCTTTTCAAGTACGTATAATTTTGCCCCCGCTCCCAGAACGACCTCAGTCTCCCGCTTAGTAGAATCAACTCCTTTGATCTGCACCGTGTCCAGCGTAAATACAGAATCCTCTTCCATATAGATCTTGGTCACCGGGTTCAGGATTCTCGCCCCAGTCCCTTCTCCCTCTCCATAATGTTTTTCTTCATAGCGGACATTGGCTCCTTTCGCCACATGGAACGCGTGGATTCCATCATGGCGGCTCTCATTGCAGCCGCTGTTGTGAATCCCGCATCCGGCTACGATCGTCACATCCGCTCCTTCCCCGATATAGAAATCATTGTACACAATATCCGTCATCCCAGACGCGTTTACAACAACCGGGATATGCACCTGTTCCCCTTTTGTATTTCCGTCAATATAAACGTCTATCCCCTGCTTGTCCGTTTTCCTTTTTATCTTGATATGCTCAGTATCTCCATGGCATAAGGCGGTTCCATTGTGACGGAGATTAAACGCGCCTTTCTGCTCAAATCCAACGCCGTCAATCTGCGCAAGGATCTGCTTTGTCACCTGATCTAATTCTGCCATAACCATACTCCTTTCTCTCGCCTTCGCTCTTACGGCTCTATCTTAGTCTTCCCGCTCCAAACATACACAGGAATCACTGCTGTCCAAAAGGGATGGAAGGATTTGGTCTCTGTCGCCAAGGGAAGCGATCTTCCCGTTCTCGATGACCATGATCCGGTCTGCCATCCGTATGATCCGCTCCTGGTGGGAGATCAGGATAAGACATTCTTCCTTTCTCTTATGGATCTTCTCAAACTGCTGGATCAGCATAGAAAAACTCCACAGGTCAATCCCTGCCTCCGGCTCGTCAAAGATACAAAGCTTGTGGGGCTTCGCCAGGACTGTGGCGATCTCCAGCCGCTTCATCTCTCCTCCGGAAAGAGTTCCGTCAATTTCCCTGGTGATATACTCTTTGGCGCACAGGCCCACGCTGCTCAACAGCTTGCAGCATTCCGGCTCTGTCAATTCCCGGCCTGCCGCCAGAGACAGCAGCTTGATCACCGTCATCCCTTTAAATCTGGGCGGCTGCTGAAAGGCAAATCCTATCCCGGCCTGGGCTCTGTGGTTGATATCATAATCTGTGATATCTTCCCCGTCCAGCAGGATCTGGCCCGCATCCGCCGCCTCGATTCCCATCAGGACTTTTGCGAGTGTTGATTTTCCGCCTCCATTCGGCCCGGTGATGACCAGCATCTCTCCGTCTTTTGCCTGGAAACTGATATCCTTTACGATACTTCTCTCTATTCCGTTTTCATTCACTTTGAATGTCAGATTCTTCACTTCAAGCATACGCTTTTCGCTCCTTTTTCTCTGTTGACTTATTTTCCGCCGCAACGCTATTATAGTGCAAATCTTCCGGGCCCGCAAGGTCGGCTCCTAGCCGATTCCTCCGAAAAAGATCCCCAAGATATAAACGATAAACGTGATCCCTACAAACAGATACTTTGTCACCGGCTCAAACCATTTCCCGAGAGGCTTATCTCTTCCGACCTCAACCTGGGCTTTGGCGTAGCCTTTCGGGCAGATCCAGAAAAACATGATCCCGGCGATCAATGCCCCCAGCGGAATGATATAAATGGAAACCGCGTCCATCCATGCGCCCACCGCATCGCCGCTTTCGATAAAAATTCCCACCAACGCGGCGATCAGGGCCACGATCCCTACCGCCGTTTTCCGGGAAAGCTTCAATTCGCCCTGCAGCGCCTCGATGGGTGTCTCAAATAGATTCATCAGCGAAGTCACAGCCGCGAATAGCGCCGCCACAAAGAAGATCACCGCAAATAAATTCCCCATAGGAAGCTGCTGGAATACCACCGGAAGAGTGATGAACATCAGCGGCGGGCCGCTTCCCACATCAAGGCCAAAAGCAAATACCGCGGGAATCACGACCATCCCTGCGAGAATAGCCGCGCAGGTATCAAAAAACGCCACATTTCTGGCACAGCCTACCACGTCAATATCTTTTTTCAGGTAACTGCCATAAACAATCGTCCCGGAGCCTGCCACGGAAAGAGAGAAAAATGCCTGCCCCAGCGCGTACACCCAGGTCTTGACATTTCCAAGCTGGTCCCATTTGGGAACAAACATATACCGGAATCCCTCGGTCGCTCCGGGAAGTGTGATCACACGGATAAATAATACCAGAAACAAGACAAAAAAAGCCGGCATCATTACCTTATTCATCTTCTCGATCCCTTTCGCCACTCCAAGGAGCATAATAAGGAACGTAAGCGCAAGCCCCAGCATCTGCCATCCGACACTTCCAAAATCTACTGCCAGTTCTCCAAAATAAGCCCCCATATCATTCACTTGAGTCAGGCTTCCGGTCACGGCGCTCCAAAGATATTTTAAGAACCATCCTACCACAACGGAATAACCGATGGCAATGCCCAAAGACCCCAAGACCGGTATCAGACCCACTAATTTCCCATACTTTCTCCCCTTCTGGCCAAACCGCAGTTCCATCGCCCCGGCAAAAGCGCCCATAGGGCCTGTCCCCATTCCCCGGCCAAACGCCATTTCCCCGATCACGCCAGAAAATCCAAGCAGGATCACAAAAATGAAATATGGGATCAGGAACGCGGCTCCGCCAAAAGTTCCCGCCCGATACGGGAACATCCAGATATTTCCCATACCGACCGCAGAGCCAATACAGGCTACGATAAATCCCAGCCGGCCGGTAAACTGGGCTCTTTCCTTTTTATTCTCACTGTTCATAACACACTCTCCATTCCAAATCAGATCAACGGCAGATCCTCTTCCTCATAAATCAAAAAGAAACCGCAACCCCCGATATGTCGAGAATCACGGCTTCCAAATGCGGATGACAGGAATCGAACCTGCACGGTCTCCCACCAGATCCTAAGTCTGGCGCGTCTGCCAGTTCCGCCACATCCGCACAGCGTAACGCAGATATACATTCTGCAGGCACTAGATAACTCTAATACCGAATATAGAAATGATAATATAAAAAGCGAGTATTGTCAACAATTTTCAATCGGGGCCGGGGGATTTTTAAAAATCCCCCGGCCCCGTTGACAAATCAAAAACTTTTCTGATAATATCTACTCATACCCGTAAGGGTATATTAAGGAGGAATCTATATGAAGCAATGTATGGATGCTGACAATCTGCACCGCCGTTTAAAAAAAATCATCGGACAGGTCCAGGCTATCGACCGTATGGTGGATGAGGATATCCCCTGCGAAGACGTTCTCTCTCAGATTAACGCCGCCAAGTCTGCCCTGCACAAAGTAGGCCAGATTGTACTGGAAGGACACATTAATCACTGTATCCGTGACGGCATTGAACATGGAGATGTCGACAAAACCCTGGCCAGCTTCACAAAGGCGGTGGAACGTTTTTCAAATATGGGATAAAGGGTAGAGGCGGTGAAAAAAGGGACAGGGCTTTTTCAATTGGGGCCGGGGGATTTTTAATTTTCCCCCGTCCCCAATAGTAAAGCGGAATTAAGGATCACCAATACAGACCCGGCGTTATGGACCAAGGCTCCTACAACTGGATTCAGGATTCCTGTGATCGCCAAGATGATAGCTATGAAATTCAAGGCCATGGAAAATGTCAGGTTGCATTTGATCGTAAACATCATACGTTTTGCCAGCCGCAGAAGATGCGGCAATTCCCGGATATCATCGTTCACGAGCGCGATGTCCGCGGCATCCACCGCGATATCGCTTCCTGTTCCTCCCATGGCGATTCCGACGAATGCTTTCTTAAGAGCAGGCGCATCGTTGATTCCATCTCCGATCATACATACTTGCTGTCCCTTCTCCTGAGTTTGGGCGATCCATTCCAATTTAGCCTCCGGCAGACACCCCGCGTATACTTCTTTGATCCCAATAGTCTCTGAAATTGTCTTGGCCGCCTCTTTGTGATCTCCGGTGAGAAGGACCGGGGTCACTCCGGCCTTTTTCACTCCTGCTATCGTCACACCAGCGTCTTCCCGGAGTGTATCAGAAAGTGCAAGGAAACCGATCAATCTCCCATCAGCTGCCACGAAGATCAGTGTACATCCTTTCCGTATATACTTCTCTGTCCTCTGCTCTGCTTCCCTCTCAACAGCTATCCCTGCCTCTTCTAACAATTCTCGATTCCCCGCTAAAATAACCTTTCCTTCTATTTTCCCCCGCACTCCACGTCCGGGGAGCATCCGGAACTCCTCAGCCTCTGGCTGTTCTGAACCCGATTCTTCCAAATGTCCGCTATTTTTATAGCAGCGCACCACCGCTTTCCCAAGCGGATGTTCTGACCGTGATTCCACCGCGGCCGCATATCCATATAATTTCTCAGGTTTTATCTTGGCATCCATACTTTCCACCGCGGCCACCTGCAGAACGCCATAAGTCAGTGTGCCGGTTTTATCAAACGCGATATCGGAAATTCCCGCCAGTCTTTCCAGGGCATCTCCTTCCCGAACCAGGAAGCCATGCTTTGTCGCATTGCCAATAGCCGCCATGATCGCCGTCGGCGTTGCCAGTACCAACGCGCAGGGGCAGAACACGACCAGGATCGTTACCGCCCGGATCGGCGCCCCTGTGACCAGTCCCGTCACCACCGCCGCGGTCAGCGCGATCACCACGATCCAGGTCGCCCATCGGTCCGCGATTCCTACGATCTTCGCCTTCCCCGCATCCGCGGACTGGACAAGCCGTATCATTCGCTGAATAGAACTATCCTCCCCTACCCTTGTGGCCTTCATATCAAAAGACCCAAACTGGTTGACCGTTCCGCTGGACACCTCATCTCCAATCCCTTTATCCACCGGAAGTGATTCCCCGGTCATGACTGCCTGGTCTACAGAAGTCTGACCGGCGCAGATCACTCCGTCCACCGGGATCGTTTCTCCCGGAAATACCCGCAAGATGTCTCCCACTCGGACTTCTTTTGCGTCCACGACCTCTTCCCGCGATCCTGTGATCCTTCTAGCCGTCCGCGGCGTCAGCCGGACCAGCTTCTCGATCCCGGCTCGGGCTTTTGCAACCGTCAGATCTTCCAGCAAAGCTCCAAGCTGCATGATAAACGCGACCTCTCCGGCGGCAAAATCCTCCCCGATGATCACAGAAGCGATCAGCGCGATGGATACCAGCACGTCCGCCTTGATATCAAATGCTGTCACCAGTCCAATGACCGCTTCCAAAATGATCGGTACCCCGCACAGGATGATCGCGATCCACGCCAAGTCAAAGGAAAACGGGGAAATCCCAAGGATACTGCCCGCCAAAGCTGTTCCGGCCGCGACAAGAAAAATAACATCTCTTTTTACTCCCCCATATTCTAGTATCTTTTCCAATTTTTCCATCTTATTCCTCCCATATCCTTGTTAATTCTACCTCAGACCAAAAGCCCATACCCCTATAGGTATATTACATTATACCTATAGGGGTATGGGCTTGTCAACGATGTCTGAAAAGAAAACCATAATTTTTGAAAAAAGCCTTTTGCTCTTTTCAAAATCTGCTACAATATCCGTAGCGCCAAAAATACTTAATATCGCGGAAAGGAGCACCCTATGGGAATTATCTTTTGCAGCCAGACCGGAGAATTCCATCTGTACAACAAAGAGATCAGCTATCTGATGAAAATCTTGAGAAACGGACAGATTGGCCAGCTTTACTTTGGAGGACGGCTTCCGAGAAAGGAAGATTACAGCTATCTTTTGGAGAACCGTTACCGTCCTGCCACTTCCTACCGATATGAGGGAGAGTATTCCTTCTCCTTGGAGCATCTCAAACAGGAATACCCCTCTTACGGGACCACGGACTATCGACTTCCCGCCTTTGAGATCCTTCAGCCCGACGGCAGCCGTATCACAGATTTTGTCTATGTATCCCACAGGATTTTCCCTGGGAAGCCCGGTCTTCCCGGACTTCCTTGCACATACACAGAAAAGGATGCGGAAGCGGAAACCCTGGAAATCCTTCTGCGGGATGAAAAAATACAGATGGAACTCCTACTCCGCTACACTATTTTTGAAAATGAAGCCGCCATCGCAAGAAGCGTACTTTTTTGCAATAAAGGAACAGAGACTCTGCGGCTTACTTCTGCCATGAGCCTTTGTCTGGACCTTCCTGATGATGATTATGAATGGATCCAGTTCTCCGGAGCCTGGGCAAGAGAACGATATCCCAGGAAGCGGAAACTGCAGCCTGGAATCCAGTCTGTAGGAAGCCTCCGCGGCGCTTCCAGCCATATGCACAATCCTTTTGTCATCCTGAAGCGCCCCTTGGCCGATGAATTCCAGGGAGAGGCGATCGGTTTTTCCCTGATCTACAGCGGTAATTTTCTAGTTCAGGCAGAGGTCGATACTTATAAGGTCACACGAATGACTCTTGGTATCCATCCTTTCCACTTTTCCTGGCAGCTTTCTCCCGGAGAGGAATTTCAGACTCCGGAGGCAATCCTCGTCTATACCAAGAATGGACTGAACGCGATGAGCCAGACCTTTCACCGGCTGTACCGCGCCCGGCTTGCCAGAGGATACTGGCGGGACAAAGCGCGGCCTGTCCTTATCAATAATTGGGAGGCGACCTATTTTGACTTTACAGAAGAGAAGCTGCTGGATATCGCCAGGACTGCCCAGAAAGCCGGGATCGAACTTTTCGTCCTGGACGATGGGTGGTTTAGTTCCAGACGCGGCGAGACCAGCGGCCTTGGAGATTGGTGGCCCAATCAGGAACTTCTCCCCGACGGCATCCGCGGACTCTCCCAGAAGATTGAGGCCATGGGGATGAAATTTGGCCTTTGGTTTGAACTGGAGATGGTAAATAAGGACAGCCGCCTCTTCCGGGAACACCCTGACTGGATCCTGCACACGCCTGGCCGGAATGTTTCCCACGGGAGGAACCAGTATGTCCTGGATTTCTCCAGACAAGAAGTAGTTGACGCCATCTATACAATGACGGCCAAAATCCTTAAGGATTCCCAGATATCCTATATCAAATGGGATATGAACCGATATATCACGGAATGTTTCTCCACTGCCTATCCTCCGCAGCAGCAGGGCGAGATCTTCCACCGCTATATCCTTGGCCTTTACCAGTTATATGAACGACTGACCAGCGCGTTTCCTCATGTCTTATTTGAGTCCTGCGCAAGCGGCGGCGGCCGGTTTGATCCGGGGATGCTGTATTATGCTCCCCAATGCTGGACCAGCGATGACACGGATGCCGTAGAACGTATGAAGATCCAATATGGCACTTCCTACTGTTACCCGTTAAGTTCCATGGGAGCCCATGTATCCATCTCCCCCAACCACCAGCTCTTCCGCTCGACTTCGCTGAAAACCCGCGCAGATGTTGCATACTTCGGTACTTTTGGCTATGAACTGGATCTGGGACGTCTGTCTCCTGAAGAACTGGAGCAGATACGAGCACAGACTGCTTTCTACAAAACCTACCGGACCCTCTTTGCCGCAGGCGACTTTTATCGTCTCCAAAGTCCGTTTGACAGTAATTTCTGCGCCTGGATGGTCGTCTCCCAAGATCAGCGCCAGGCAGTGGTCGCCTATTATAAAATCCTAAATGATGTCAACTGTGAGTTCCGTCGGCTTCCGCTGAAGGGACTCAAAGGTTCTTTCCTCTACCAGGTCTCCGGGGATACCGCCGCTTCCGGTCCTTTCTATGGAGATGAACTTTTACAGATTGGTCTCATCACCAGCGATCCCTCTGCCGGGGAGGCCCATACAGACTGCCACTGCACCGATTTCTGGTCCCGCCTCATTATCTTGAACGCCTGCTAAGTCTCTTTTGAATGCCTGACATATTGAAAGAAAAGAAAGGGGATTTTATCTATGGATTCAAAATCAAATATCCGCCGGCGGCTTGCCGCTTTGCGCCAGGCTATGGCGGAACAAAACTTATCTGCTTACTATATCGCTACGGAAGATGAGCATCTCTCCGAATATATAAGCGACCACTTTAAATTTCGCGCCTGGCTCTCTGGCTTTACCGGATCTGCCGGCACTCTGATCGTTCTTCTTGACCAGGCGGCGCTTTGGACTGATGGACGTTATTTTCTCCAAGCAGAAGAACAACTGGAAGGCACCGGCATCCAGCTTATGAAGCAGCAGATTCCCGGCGTTCCTTCCATTACCGAATTTTTGATCAGCCACCTCCATATGGGCCAGAGCGTAGGCGTGGATGGCCGCACCATTTCCGCCAAGGCGGGGAGGGACCTAAGCGAAGCACTGGGGAAAAACGGCATCCGGCTGGAGGCAGACGCAGATCTGGCAGAAACTGTCTGGAAAGACCGTCCGCCTCTTTCTCCTAAGAAAATCTGGCTCTATCCAAAGACCTATGCCGGCAGGTCCGCTTCTGCTAAATTAGCGGACCTGCGGAAGAAATTAAAAGAACTCCAGGCAGATGCCCATGTGATCTGCGCTCTGGATGAAATTGCCTGGCTCCTCAACTTACGCGGCCAGGATGTGGACTATAATCCCGTTTTCCTTTCCTACATGGTTCTTACCCCGGCTTCCCTCCATCTCTTCCTGCATCGGGAATGCCTTACCTCAGAAGCGGAAGACAGCCTTATGGAACTGGACGTTATCTTGCATCCTTATCGTGAAATCTATGATTTCGCGAAACAGGAACTTAGCGGAAAACGCATCCTTCTTTCCCCCAGCCGGACTAATTACCATCTGACCCGCCTCCTGGAAGACTCCGGCGCCCGGCTTGCCGCCGCCTCCGATCCGACCGTCTTTTTGAAATCTGTTAAAAATGAAACGGAGATAGCTTCTACAAAGCAGGCCCACATCAAAGACGGCTTAGTCATGGTGCGATTTATGAAGTGGCTGAAAGAAAACGTGCGGGAAGGAGGCCTTACTGAAGCCTCCGCCGCCGCTTACTTGGATCAGCTCAGACAGAACACCCCCGGCAGTCTGGGTCTTAGCTTTGAGACCATTGCCGGCTATGGCCCCCACGGCGCCATCGTCCATTACGCTGTCTCTCCTGATACAGACGTTTCTCTGGAACCTCATGGACTTTTCCTAGTAGACTCCGGCGGTCACTACCTGGAAGGGACCACAGACATCACCCGCACTTTTGCCTTG
This sequence comes from Lachnospiraceae bacterium KGMB03038, assembly GCA_007361935.1. Lineage (NCBI taxonomy): Bacteria > Bacillati > Bacillota > Clostridia > Lachnospirales > Lachnospiraceae > Lachnospiraceae bacterium KGMB03038. The sequence goes on from CP041667.1 coordinate 3,030,046, forward strand.
GGACCGCTGACTCCGGAAGAGAAAAAGCATTTCACTCTGGTCCTTCGCTGTATGCTGAACCTGATGTACGCGGTCTTCCCGGAAAATGTGTGCTGCCATAACTTGGACACGCTGGCCCGCGCCCCACTTTGGGAACACGGACTGGATTTTCTCCATGGAACCGGACATGGGGTAGGACACCTCCTCAACGTCCATGAAGGTCCAAACAATATTAACTGGAAGCTTAGACCCGGCTCTTCCCCTGTTCCCCTGATCCCCGGAATGATCACCACCGATGAACCAGGCGTCTATATCGAAGGAAAATACGGCATCCGCCTGGAAAATGAACTTCTCTGCCAAGAAAAAGAGACTACCTCTTATGGACGTTTCTTCCAATTTGAGTCCCTGACTCTGGCTCCCATTGATCTGGATGCGCTGGATGTGTCTCTCCTGTCTGCGCCGGACCGGGCCCGCCTGAACCAGTATCATCAAAATGTGTTTGAAATCCTTTCGCCGGAGCTTTCTCCCGGAGAAAGAGACTGGCTGGCGTATTATACCAGGAAAATCTGATCTCCTTGTCCTCCGCAGACTGCCAAAAGGGAGACGGCTAAACCGGCCGTCTCCCCTTTAAGTATCCACCCGCTTTTATCAGCGGATATCGTCATCCTCATTACCCAGATGCTTAGAAGCATTCTTTTGCTCCTCGTTAAATCTTTTTGCCTGTGCTTTTTCAAAGGCTGTCGCTTTCTTAAACTTGGCCGGCTCATTTACCACAATCTGCGGATAAGGAATACTGATTCCATGCTCATCGAAAACCAGCTTCAGTTCCCGCATAAGATCACGTTCTAACTGTACTCGGTCTTCTTCCGCACATTCCGCGATCACCCGGATATCCACGCTGTTCGCTCCAAGAGTCACGATTCCCTTATAGTATGGCCCGCCCAGGATTGCGGACAGTTCTCTTCTTATCCTTGGGAATTCTGTTTCCAGGATAGACTCCACCCGCTCCAGAGACTCCCCATACTCGATTCCGATATCACAGGAAGCATAGGATCCGCGCCTTGTCATATTGATCACATCGGTAACGTTGCTGTTGCGGATGATCTTGATATTATTTGAGCCATCTTCCACCTTAGTGGTCCGCACCCCGATCTCGATCACTGTTCCCCGCCAGTCACCGATCATAATGATGTCTCCTACCCGGAACTCTCCTTCAAAAATGATAAACAGTCCTGACAGAATATCCGATACCAGCTCCTTTGCTCCAAAACTGATCGCGATAGACAGGATTCCCGCGGATGCCAGCAGTGTCTGTGTATCTACTCCAAACATGGCAAAACAGTAATAAAGCAGTACAATAATAGATATATATTTGATAAAACTGCTTACCATCCTGCAGATTGTCTCCCCGCGGGCCCCAAATGCCTCCGCCAAAATTCTGAGAAGACTCCTTAGAAGCGCTGTTCCAGTCATAACCACACTGATCAGCATCACGCAGGCCGTTGCCGCAAATACATTCAGTCCTTTTGACCACTGCCCCTCCACGATATGTGTGAATACAGAATCTTCGTCGAAAAAAGTTTTCCTTCCCAGAACGCCAATACAGATCACTACTGCCAGTACTGTAAACAGCCACCGGATCACCGTCAGGATTTGCTGTTCCGGTGTCTTCTCGTCCCAGGCGATCGCAAGATTCATCCATCGGCTGGCCGCCGATTCTGTGGTTTTCTTCCTTCCATCTGGAAGAGAAATCTGGATCATCCGCTCTTCCTTATATGTTTCCGCCCCAGATGTCCCGCCTTGCTCTGTTTTATCCGCTCTGTCGTTCCTTTCTGCCTCCTTGCTTCCTTTCCGGTCAAAGGCCAAGATCAGGAATAATACCGCCAGGCAGATCAGGCTTAAGCCTCCCGCCGTCAGCGTGAGCGGAATCCTCTCCGCCATGATCTCCGAATCCGGGATCACCACATAGATATAATAGGCGTCCGTCTCCAGAGACGAAGCCAGATATTTCTCTGAACGGATGGTAATATAATCATTATATCCGTCCAGGAACTGATTCTCCTCCATCCCATATTCCGCCGCTCTGCGTCCGATCAGCTTTTCTTCCGGATAATAAGCAAAAGTCTGATCCTCTTTGTTTACCGCGAAAGCAAAACCATTCGCCCCTACTTTAACGCCGTCTAAGATGTTTTCAATCTCCATGCTGTTTTGGATCTCTTCCAGCCGCTCTGTCCTTAGACCAATCTGGACAAAACCATCCACATTTCCATCCTCATTATAGAGCGAAACTCCAATATACTGGTAAACCTCTCCAGAAACATCATCCGCCTGAGGATCCTGGATCAGATACTGCGCTCCTGTCAGCAGCTTATTAAATTCATAGGACTGGTCTTCCGGATCATCGCTGATCTGGAAACCAGTATAGGCCGCGTTGGTCGCTACCGTCCGGCCCTGGCTGTCGAATCGATACACATATTGGACTTCTAATACATCCGCCAATTCCTGAAGCGTTTCTTTCTCCTGGATCTCCGGCTTCCGCTCCAGAATATATGCGGCAACCTGACATTTATTAAGATACCGTTTATTATACTGTTCCTGGAGAAGATCTGCTTCCGATGCGTACTGGTCCAGCGTATTTTCCACATCCTCCACTCTCTGCCGATTGCTGATCGACTGAGAAGAGAGGGCAAACAGCGTCTGCATATAGTAAGAGATCAAGAGGATTCCTAAAAGCCCGATGACAGAAAGAATCGCGGCTTTCTTGCCTACCTGCTTATTGTAGGATATGCCTTCTTTTTTCTCTTTTGCTTCTTCTGAATCCTTTTTTTCATCCTCCCGCATGATAAAGATGCTGTATGTAACGACGATCGTCATAACCGCAAAGAAGATAAACAAGATGATTCCTATCGTAACATTCCTGGACTCTTCAATCTCTGCCTGCGGAATCGCCGCAATATAGTAGGTGTCCCCGATCCTGCTCACGCCGCAGTATAATTTCTCTCCATCCAATGTCATCCAGGCAAAATTCCCATCCTCCAGATCGCCCACTTCTATTCCGGAATCCAAGGCATCTGCCCCTGTCAATTTCTCATCGGGATGATATTCGATCAGATAATTCCGGGCGGAAACGGCAAATACATAGCCTTCCTTTCCAACACTGATCTGGCCAAGGACGCTCCCTTGAGAAGCAGTGTCCTCCAATAAAGTATGCAGTTCTTCCGGATCCTGCTCTATGACCGCCATCTTTTCATTGCTGATCCTGGCTCCATAATACCGAAAGCAAGTATCCCCGATATTTACCTCAAATGCCTCAGATGCCTCTCCAGTCTCAAACACCGTCCGAAGCTGGTTATACCTGGCACGTGTAAAATCAGCCTGAGTCTCCTGGGCTGCCGCAAGCTGTTCCCCTGTCTGATCAAGGATCAGTACGTTATTTACGTCCAGCAAAGATTGGTATTCTGTCATCTTTGCATCCGTCTCTTCATAATCTACGTCATTTTGCGCCATAAAGGCAACGCTCCGGGCTTTAGATTGATACACTGCGTCAAACGACTGAGTCGTCTCTAATTCTTCTTGGCTGGCAGTTTCCAGAACTTCTGATACTTGATCCAGCTCTTTCTCCATATCACTTCTGTGGCCCTCCAGCGCCAGACTGCTCTGCATAGTCGTCAGAAATACCCCCATCAGGATCAGACTGACGGCCACCAGCGCGGCAAGAATAACCGCCTTTTTCTTTAATCTTTTAGACACGATCCGTCCCCTCCCTAATTCCACTTATCGATCAATGTATCAATGGTGCCGTCATCCAGCATTTCCTGAATTGCCTGTTCCACCTGGCCGCTCAGTTCAGAGCCTTTTTGTGTCGCCACTCCGTAGTTTTGTTCCGCCAGCTGAATGTCCATAATCTCTCTATCCTCATTCATGTAGGTGGCTGTAATGCAGCCGTCCATACATACAGCATCTACCGTCCCCTCTTCCAGCGCCTCGGAAAGTTCCTGATACGTTGCCAGTTTTTTCACATGCAGACCTTCATACTCTGTTGCCTCATCTGTATTCGAAAGCACTTTATCCGTAATGATTCCCATCTCATACATACTGATCGCAAGCTGCGGACCCGCGTTTGATCCGGACACGATCCCAATTGTTTTATCCTTCAGATCCTCCACATCCTGGAACATCGTAGATTTCTCAATCATCATCTTTGCTTCATCTGTATAGTAAGGTGAAGAGAAATCGAAGTTTTCCTCTCTCGACTCCGAGATTGAGTAGCAGGCCACCAGACAGTCCACTTTTCCTTCCAGAAGCATATCCTTTCTTGTATCGGGATCAACCGTGACAAATTCCACATTTTCATAACCCATCCGCTCTGCCATTTCATTTGCGATATCAATCTCCAGGCCATAGTATTTCCCTGTTTTTTCATTGAGGTATCCAAAATCCACAATATCGTTTCGGACTCCAACAGTCAGTGTCCCAGAAGCCTGTTTCGCCCCTGCGCAGCCGCTGAGAAGTGACGCTGCCATGCAGGCCGCTCCCAAAACTAAATAGATTATCTTTTTCATCCTATATCTCCCTTCCAGACCAGTACCAATGGATGGATTCTCTGGGTAAAACATAATAAAGCACAGATATGCAATACTAACATTGTATATCTGTGCTTTATTGGATTCAAGCTACTAAACTAGTAATATTTTGCTGATTTTTGTAAAATTACTTCAGCTCTTTAAACAGTCCCTTTACCGTTGGATAGATCTTGCGGAACTTCTGGTACCGTTCTTCATATTTTGCCACCAGCTCCGGATCTGGTTCTACGGTATCCACCACTTTCACCATCTTGGCCGCGATGGTTTCCACATCCGGGTACTCGCCGCAGCCCACCGCCGCCAGCATAGCTCCGCCAAGGGCCGGTCCTTCTTCGCTCTCGATCACATCCACTTTCATATTCATCACATTGGCAATGATCTTCTTCCATAACGGACTTTTAGCGCCGCCGCCGCAGATCTTCGTCCTTTCGATCTGCAGTCCTAAGCTTCTTGCCACTTCCAGAGAATCTCTCAAACCAAAGGCTACACCTTCCAGAACTGCCTGTGTCATATCTTCTCTGGTGGTATCCATAGTCATTCCGATAAAAGTTGCTCTTGCATCCGGATCGTTGTGAGGGGAACGCTCTCCCATCAGATATGGCAGATAGAAGACCTGATTCTCTCCAAGCCTGGTAATTCCCGCCTGTTCCGCTCCAAAATCGCTGGTCTTTAAAATATCCTCATTCCACCACTTATTACAGGAAGCCGCGCTCAACATACACCCCATCAGATGATAGTTTCCATCCGCATGCGCAAAAGAATGAAGGGCATTATGCTCGTCCACCCCGAACTTTTTGCTGGAAATAAAAATGGTCCCTGATGTTCCAAGAGAGATGTTGCACATCCCGTCTCCTACCGTTCCGGTCCCTACAGCCGCAGCAGCATTGTCGCCAGCTCCCGCGATCACTTTTACCCGTTCAGACAGGCCAAGCTGTTCCGCGATCTCCGGCTTCAGTGTTCCCACCACTTCATAACTTTCATAGAGCTTAGGAAGCTGTTCTTCTGTGATGCCGCAGATCTCCATCATCTCTTTGGACCAGCGGCGGTTCTTCACATCCATCAAAAGCATGCCGGAAGCGTCTGATACATCACTGCAGAAAGAACCGGAAAGTTTGTACGCAAGATAATCTTTCGGCAGCATGATCTTGGAGATTTTCGCAAAATTCTCCGGCTCATTTTTCTTCATCCACAGGATTTTAGGGGCAGTAAATCCCGCGAACGCGATATTCGCTGTATACTGAGAGAGTTTGTCTTTTCCGATCACCTGGTTCAGATAATCTGTCTCCTCTCCGGTTCTTCCGTCATTCCAAAGGATCGCGGGACGAATCACCTGGTCTTCGCTATCCAGGGCCACGAGGCCGTGCATCTGGCCGCCAAAGCTGATCCCCGCCACTTGGTCTTTCTCACATTCTGCTGTCAGTTCTTTGATGCCTTCCATGGATTGTTCAAACCAGTCTTCCGGTTTCTGTTCCGACCAGCCTGGATGTGGGAAATATAAGGGGTACTCTCTGGACACGATCTTCTGGATTTTTCCTTCACTGTCCATCAGAAGTAATTTTACCGCCGATGTCCCAAGGTCAACACCAATATACAACATTTTTCTTTCCTCCTTTACGCAAACGGATTTTCCGTTTTATACCGTACTCCGGCCGGATGATTGTAACCGATCTCTTCTACCGGAACGCCGATATATTTAAATACTTCATATAACGCTTTCCCAAAATGTCCAAAAGCCACCGCTCCATGATGGGGATATCCGCCCTCGATCAGCACATGGCGGTAAAATCTTCCCATTTCCGGAATCGCAAATACTCCTACGCCGCCAAAGGACCGGGTCTTCACCGGAAGCACCTCGCCCTGAGCAATGTAAGCCCTCAGTTTATTGTCTGCTGTGCTCTGGAGACGATAGAATGTAATCTCTCCCGGAACGATATCTCCTTCCAAGGTTCCCTGAGTCACTTCTTCCGGTAATGTCCTGGCCATGATCATCTGATTCTTCATCTCGCAGAAAGCCAGCTTACTGGAAGCGGTATTTCCACAGTGGAATCCCATAAAGGTATCCTGGATCGTATAATCGTATTTCCCTTTGATGTCTGACTCATACATATCTTTTGGCACGGTATTATTGATATCAAGCAGTGTTACCGTGTCTTCGCTTACTACTGTTCCGATGAACTCGCTGAGCGCTCCATAGATATCCACCTCGCAGGAAACCGGAATTCCCTGATCTGTCAGACGGCTGTTCACGTAGCAGGGAACAAAACCAAACTGAGTCTGAAAGGCGGGCCAGCATTTTCCGGCGATCGCCACGTATTTGCGGTAGCCTCTGTGTTCTTCTACCCAGTCTTTCAAGGTCAGCTCGTACTGCGCCAATTTAGACAGGATCTCAGGTTTCTTATTTCCCGCCCCCAGCTCTTCTTCCATCTCTTTTACGAGAGCCGGTATCCGTTCATCTCCCGCATGCTTATGGAACGCTTCAAAAAGATCCAGTTCCGAGTTCTCTTCAATTTCCACGCCCAGGTTGTAAAGCTGTTTGATGGGAGCGTTACAAGCCAGGAAATTTAACGGCCTCGGTCCGAAGCTTATGATCTTTAATTCACTGAGCCCGATCACTGCCCGGGCGATCGGCACAAACTCATGAATCATATCCGCGCAGTCTTCCGCGTCGCCCACCGGGTATTCTGGAATATATGCCTGGATATTGCGCAGTTTCAGATTATAGCTGGCGTTTAACATCCCGCAGTAAGCATCACCTCTGCCCTGTACCAGATCATCTCCTGTTTCCTCTGCCGCCGCCACAAACATTTTGGGGCCGTCAAAATGTTTCGCAAGTAAGGTTTCGGAAATCTCCGGTCCAAAATTTCCAAGATAGACTACCAACGCGTTGCAGCCCGCCTTCTTCACGTCCTCCAGCGCCTGTACCATGTGGATCTCGCTCTCCACGATACATACCGGGCATTCGTAGATTCCTTCTGAGCCGTACTTCTGTGTGTATGCATTCATCAAGTTCTTTCTTCTGTTTACAGACAGGCTCTCCGGGAAACAGTCACGGCTGACTGCCACTACCCCAATCTTCACTTCTGGCATATTGTTCATTGCCAAATTCCCTCCTTTGCATGATATGTAAATTTTAAATTTGACAGATTTTAAATCTCGATATTATCGCCTCTCAGCCCGCAGAAAGCTCCTTCGATACCTGCTTCCTCATGGGCGATCAACCATTTGTTTCTTGCGGTGAGCAGCTTCCCCTCTCCCTTTTTGCACTGCTCTCCAGCAAGCGCCGTATTGGTTCCCCTGGGAAGGATCACCGTGCAGCGGAAGCCCTTTCCCCCTGTCATACACGGCGCATAGTGCAAAGTGGTAGCGTACATCTCCACCACCGTTCCAGCCGGGACCAGAAATGCCTCCACCTTCTCTGTATCATACAGATAGCCTTCTGTGATATCCTGCTGTTTGCCGACCAGCAGGATCATATCCGTCGCCGCTACATTAATCTCTGACGACCGATGGTATTCCAGAGCATTTAACTTATGATTATGTCCGTTGCAAAATCCAATCTCAATCGGCAGCCCGCCAAAAGCCCTGTCCCTAAATTCAGCCGCGACCGCAAGATCCTCCAACTCTTCCACCGAAGCCACATACATAACTTCTCCATCGGGAAGCGGAGTATGGCTCATAGATCTCAGAAGCGCCTCCACAGAGTAGCCTTCAAGCACACGCCCATAAGGCGCAAAACACGCATCTGTCACATTTTTAATCTTCACTTCATCCTGCCTCCTCCCTGATTACTATTATTATAGCAATTCCTCTAGATTCTTACGACCAAATACTTAGCCCTTTTATGGCGTTTTTTTGCCTTTCTTTCATTTGGGTACAGGGCAAAAGCCAATTTGGGACGTAGCCTTTTCACAAAAGGCTACGTCCCAAATTGGCTTTTCGGAACTTGCTTGGCAGTTCTTTATACTTTTTCTGAAACACCTTGGCAAATGCCTTGCTGTTTGGAAATCCATTTTGGCTTGCGATTGCGCTGATAGACAACTCTGTGTTCATCAAATCTTTATATGCGTGCTCAAGCCGCAGATTGTCCAGATATGTTTTATAGTTGGTCTTCGCGTATTTCTGGAACATCCTGGACAGGTAGGTTGGCGAGTATCCAAAGGTCTGAGCCAAGGATTCCAGCGAAAGGTCTTTGTTATAGTTATTCTTCATATAGTCTGTAATGGTCGACAGTTTCATTAATTTTTTATTGCTTTTGACCATTTCCGCATCTACATTGGTCTTCCGATACTTGGTGACCAGAAGATAGATCAGTGTATAAAATCGGCTCTGCACCTGAAGTTCGTAACCAAATTCTTTTTCTGCATAGATCTGATACATGGATTGGATCACTTTCATGACCTCTTCATCCTGCAGCCGGCTGCTGTGAGAGAAGTAGATAAATTTCTCATCGGTATAGTATTTTTCAAAGGTGGATAGCGGGATCTGCAAAACCACCGTCAGGTTTTTCTTTGGAGAATGAATTGAATGTATCTCATTAGAATTCACAAGCATAAACTCTCCTGGCCGCAATGGATACCGGACTTCGTTCACATAGAATTCCAACTCCCCCTCAAAAAGAGCAAAAATCTCGATCGAGCGGTGCCAGTGTTTTTCACGAATGTAATTACCGTCTCTTCCTTCAAAAATAAACATTTTAAAAGGGATGTCATCATTAGGCATAATGATCTCATGTGAATATTCCATCCGCACTCTCCTTTCTTTTATTCAATATTTTCGTCATCTAGCTTATGGAAATCCTTATTCTGTCCAAATACATGGACCAGCGGAATGACCTTGATAAAGCAGTCGAACATTCCCTCCTTGATAAATTCACGAAGCTGGACATATTCCTTTGAATTGCACACGCAGCTCATCTGAATCTTAGCTTCCCGGGAATAGCCCCCCATGGCGTCATGGTAGATGGTCACACTTTTCCGGATCGTATTTATGATAAAATCCTCGATCCGTTCCATATCTCTTCCAATAATATGCACATCGTACAGTTTGGGGCCCAGGTTAAAGATCACGTAGTTCATGCAGTTCACATAGATCAGCTGACCTACAAATGCATAGGCCAGAATGTTTAAGTCAAACACTGTTGCCATGAACAAGATGACCAGCGCTTCTTCAAAGTACATGATCTTCTTCAATTCAACCGATTTCCACACGCATTTCTTCAAGATCTTTGCCACCGTATCGTCTCCTCCATAGGAAAAGCCAATCCGGTAAGGAATTCCGATTCCCGTTCCATAAAGCACTCCAAAAGCCGCGATCGCAATCAGTTTATCTTCAAAAATAATCTGTACATCCACAAAACTCAGAACCCACAAAACCATAGGATACAAAAGCGAAAGGATAACAATATTCGAAGCATCCCTTTTTCCCAATGTAAAATAGGTCAAAACCAGGATCAAGATTGTAATAGCATAATAGATCAGCGCGTAATTAATTCCTGTAAAGTATTCTAATGTCATAGAAATACCTGTAATCCCTGGCGTTGACAATCCATTTGGGATCAAGATCCAGTTGGTCGCGATACTGCAGCACAGGCATCCCAGAATCAAAAGAAACGCACATTTGATTTGAGCCTTCTTCATCTTTTGTACCCCTCCTCATGACATAGTACCGGTCTACTAAAGCCGCCTGTATATTATGATATTATGGACGTCCGGGGGTTGTCAATATTTCTCTCCAAAATCCCTCTAAACGCCTCAAAGCCAGGCTGTCGCCCCTACGGCTTCAACTGCCCGCGCGCCGCATTGATTGGCAAAATCCGCACACTCCCGAATTGTTTTCCCTTCTGAAAGAGCCGCCAGAAAGCCGCCCGCAAAACTGTCGCCAGCGCCGGTAGTGTCCACACAGCGAACTTGTCCTACTGCCGGCGCCCAAAATGTTTCTGTTTGCGTCGCCGCATAACAGCCCCTCTTCCCGCATTTGATCACCACGTGGGAAACTCCCGCCTTCTGAAGCTCTTCCGCCGCTTCTTCCACAGAATCCTTCCTGGTCAGCAGTTTGGCCTCCTCTTCATTTGGGAAAAGATAGTCTACATACCGCAAAGCCGGCGCCATATCCCTAGCCGTTTCATGATTCTTGCATCTCGTCATATCCGCGCAGACCGTGATCCCCTGTTCCTTAGCCGCCCGAAAGATCTGCTCCAGTTCATTTACAGTAAGCAGCGGTGAAACAAACATACTGGCAAGGCAAAGAATTTTCGTATCTTCAGCAAAAGGCAAATGGATGTGTTCTATTCCCAGCTTTCTAAGACTTCCATTTGGATTTGTCAAGAAAGAACGCTCTCCATTCTTTTGTATCAACACCGTATTGATTCCGGTCACCATATCTTCTGTGACGCACGAGTCATCCACAGAAACGCCTTTCTCTCGAAGATATTCCAGGATCATCCTTCCTGCCATATCCTTTCCCAGTACTGTCCAAAGCTGAACCTCTTTTCCAAGTCCCGCCAAAACCAAAGCCTCATTCGCCGCGTCCCCGCCAATATTCATCCGCATATCCTGCACTGGCATCGAACCCTTCTCAAACATATCCCGATCAACGGGTCTGGCCAGAATATCAATAATAGCCGCCCCAATAATAGTAATCTTCATCTGCTGTACCTTCTCCTAAATTGTGAAAATTCTGTGAACAAGGACGTAGTAAAGTTTAAAAAGGCTACGTCCCAAATTACGATAAAATATACCGATATATGCCCTCCGCGGCTCCGTTTTTATCATTTGCCGGCAATATATACTCTGCTTTCTTTTTTAGCTCCGGAACCGCATTTCCCATAGCCATGCGCAGTCCGGCCGCCTCAAACATGGGCAGGTCGTTTTCTCCGTCTCCAATGCATGCCACTTCTTCTTCCCGGATTCCAAGATAACCGGCCAGTTCTTTTAACGCGTCTCCCTTGGATGTTTGTTTTGCGAAGATCTCCGCATAGATTTTTGTATACGCGCCGGACAACTGGGGAAATTCTTCTAAGATACGTTTTGTTTTTTCACGTGAACCAGGTTTCAGGAAATAAAATTGAATTTCTTCTATCGCATCTGCCGCTTTCTGGACTGCACTCCTCATTTCCGCGACATGCCGGATCGCTTGCGCATCTTTCCCAAACATAACACGCCCCGCCGCGGACAGCGCCTTCCCCTGCACGAAGTATTCATGGTCTATATGGGCGGTTATGCCTACCCCTACTCTTTTACTTCTTTCCAGCAGCGTCAGGGCGGTCTCCTTATCGATCAGCTTTTCAGAAAGGAGTTTTTGTCCCAGACAGTCTATGATTCTGGCTCCATTCGATGTGATCACATATCGGTAAATATCCTTCCGTTCTCTCAGACGATGGGGCAGGCAGGAAAGGCACCGGCCTGTCGCCGGCACGACTATCACCCCTGCTTTGGCCGACTCTTCTAATGCGCGCAATGTCCGATCGGTCATCCGGCTTCTGCGGTCCAGGCAGGTCCCATCCATATCAACCGCAAGCATCTTAATCTTTCTCATTCTATCGCTTCCACTCTTTAGTAAAACAAAATCAGGGAAGAGCACAAACACTCTTCCCTGTACTTTGTTTTTCGTCTTTCAGAATTACTCGATGATTGTAGCAACTCTTCCTGATCCTACAGTACGTCCGCCTTCACGGATAGCGAAACGAAGTCCCTGCTCCATAGCTACTGGATGGATCAGCTCAATGCTCATCTCTACGTTATCTCCAGGCATGCACATCTCTGTTCCTTCTGGCAGGTTGCAGACACCTGTAACGTCTGTTGTTCTGAAGTAGAACTGAGGACGATAGTTATTGAAGAAAGGAGTATGACGTCCACCTTCATCTTTGGTCAGAACGTATACCTGAGCGGTAAATTTGTGATGGCAGGTTACAGAACCTGGTTTACACAGAACCTGACCTCTTTCGATCTCGTCTCTCTGAACACCACGAAGAAGCGCTCCGATGTTGTCACCAGCCTGAGCCTCGTCAAGCAGTTTACGGAACATCTCAACACCTGTTACAACAGTCTTCTTGGTCTCTTCTTTGATACCAACGATCTCTACTTCATCAGATACATGAAGAGTTCCACGCTCTACTCTACCAGTAGCAACTGTTCCACGTCCTGTGATAGAGAATACGTCCTCTACAGGCATCAGGAATGGCTTATCTGTATCACGCTCTGGATCTGGGATATAGCTGTCAACAGCATCCATCAGTTCCATGATCTTGTCTCCCCACTCTCCGTCTGGATCTTCCAGAGCTTTCAGAGCGGATCCCTGGATGATCGGAGTGTCATCGCCTGGGAACTCATACTCGTCAAGGAGTTCGCGGATTTCCATCTCAACCAGCTCAAGCAGCTCCTCATCGTCTACCATATCACATTTGTTCATGAATACAACGATGTAAGGAACGCCTACCTGACGAGAAAGCAGGATGTGCTCTCTTGTCTGAGCCATAACACCATCGGTAGCAGCTACTACCAAGATCGCGCCGTCCATCTGAGCGGCACCAGTGATCATGTTTTTAACATAGTCCGCATGTCCCGGGCAGTCAACGTGAGCATAGTGACGTTTGTCAGTCTCATACTCTACGTGAGCGGTAGAAATCGTGATTCCACGTTCTCTCTCTTCCGGAGCCTTGTCGATGTTATCGAATGCAACCTCTGCGTTACCAGCTACTCTCTTGGAAAGTACCTTTGTGATCGCAGCTGTCAGAGTAGTTTTACCATGGTCAACGTGACCGATGGTACCGATATTACAATGCGGTTTTGTTCTTTCAAATTTAGCTTTTGCCATTTTGAATATCCTCCTTATAATAGCGCCTGCAAGGGCATTTTCATAAAATTTTACGTTTTTGCTCGGCTAAGATTGATTATATTTCAAATCCTACAGTTTTTCAAGCCTTTTTCATATTTAATTACTCATTTTTCCCAGATAATACTTTTTCCTGTACAGATTTCGGTACCGGTTCGTATTTCTCAAAGAACATTGAGTAGTTTCCGCGTCCCTGTGTCCTGGAACGAAGATCTGTGGAGTATCCAAACATCTCAGACAACGGCACATATCCGCGAACGATCTTGCCGCCGCCCAGGTCATCCATACCCTCGATCCGTCCACGACGGGAGTTGATATCGCCGATGACGTCGCCCATGTATTCTTCCGGCATGGTGACTTCCACCTTCATGATCGGCTCAAGAAGTACTGGCGCCGCTTTCTTCATAGCGTCTTTGAACGCCAGAGAACCTGCGATGTGGAACGCCATCTCACTGGAGTCTACCTCGTGGTAAGATCCATCGTATACGTTAGCGTGGATACCTACTACCGGGAATCCTCCCAGGATACCGGACTGCATAGCTTCCTCGATACCTTCTCCAACAGCCGGGATGTATTCCTTCGGAATCGCTCCTCCGACTACAGTAGATTCAAACTTGTAAGTTTCCTCACCATTGACATCCATTGGCTCGAATTTAACTTTACAGTGTCCGTACTGTCCACGTCCGCCAGACTGTTTTGCGTACTTGCTGTCTACGTCAACAGCTTTGGTAAATGCTTCTTTGTAAGCAACCTGAGGCGCTCCTACATTAGCCTCCACCTTAAATTCACGCAGAAGTCTGTCTACGATGATCTCCAAATGAAGTTCTCCCATTCCGGCGATGATGGTCTGACCGGTCTCATGGTCAGTATGCGCACGGAAAGTCGGGTCTTCTTCCGCCAGCTTCGCAAGAGACTCGCCAAGCTTGCCCTGGGAAGCCTTTGTCTTTGGCTCGATGGCCAGCTCGATAACCGGCTCTGGGAACTCCATGGACTCCAGGATTACCGGATGCTGCTCGTCACAGATGGTATCACCTGTGGTTGAGAACTTGAATCCGATCGCCGCAGCGATGTCTCCGGAGTAAACCTTGTCAAGTTCCTGTCTCTTATTGGCGTGCATCTGAAGGATACGGCCTACACGCTCTTTCTTTCCTTTTGTCGCGTTCAGGACATAAGAACCGGAATTCACCGTTCCTGAATAAGCGCGGAAATAAGCAAGTTTTCCAACAAACGGGTCTGTCATGATCTTGAATACAAGAGCGGAAAACGGCTCTTCATCAGAAGAGTGTCTTACAATCTCGTTTCCATCCATGTCTACGCCCTGAATCGGCGGGATGTCTGTCGGCGCCGGCATATATTCCAGAACCGCATCCAGGAGTTTCTGCACTCCCTTATTTCTGTAAGCAGATCCGCAGCATACCGGGATTGCTTTGCACTCGCAGGTCGCTTTTCTCAGTACCCGCTTCAGATCATCGATAGAAGGTTCATTTCCCTCCAGATATTCCATCATCAGATCATCGTCCAGATCACAGATCTTCTCTACCAGTTCTGTCCGGTAAAGTTCCGCGTCATCCTTCATATCCTCTGGAATCTCTCCGATGGTGATGTCATCGCCCTTCTCATCATTATAAATGTAGGACTGCATCTCCATCAGATCGATGATTCCCTTGAAATCATCTTCTTTGCCGATCGGAAGCTGCAGGCAGATCGCGTTTTTCCCAAGTCTGGTACGTATCTGCTCTACCGCGTTATAAAAATCGGCGCCGAGAATGTCCATCTTATTGATGAACGCCATTCTCGGAACGTTGTATGTGTCAGCCTGACGCCATACATTTTCTGACTGAGGCTCAACGCCGCCTTTGGCGCAGAATACGCCTACCGCACCGTCCAGTACACGCAGAGAACGTTCTACCTCTACCGTAAAGTCAACGTGCCCCGGGGTATCAATGATATTGATCCTGTGTTCCGGCGCTCCCGGCTTTGGCTTCCCATTCTCTTCCAATGTCCAGTGACAGGTGGTAGCAGCGGAAGTGATCGTGATACCTCTTTCCTGCTCCTGCTCCATCCAGTCCATTGTCGCAGTACCTTCATGAGTATCACCAATCTTATAGTTTACGCCGGTATAATAGAGAATACGCTCTGTCAGCGTAGTCTTGCCGGCATCGATATGAGCCATGATACCAATATTTCTGGTTCTCTCTAATGGATATTCTCTTCCAGCCATTGTTGCCTCCTAGAATCTGTAGTGAGCAAATGCTTTATTTGCTTCAGCCATCTTGTGCATATCTTCTTTTCTCTTCACGGCTGCGCCTGTGTTGTTGGCCGCATCCATGATCTCATTCGCCAGTCTTTCTTCCATCGTCTTCTCGCCTCTTGCGCGGGAGAAGTTGGTCAGCCAGCGAAGAGCCAGCGCCTGTCTTCTGTCGGCTCTTACCTCGATCGGCACCTGATAGGTTGCTCCACCGATACGTCTTGCCTTTACTTCCAATACAGGCATAATGTTGTTCATTGCCTCTTCGAATACTTCGATCGCCGGTTTTCCGGTCTTATCGGCAACTCTTTCAAACGCTCCATATACAATCTTCTGAGCGATACCCTTCTTACCGTCTAACATAATGTTATTGATAAGCTTCGTTACCACTTTGTTATTGTACAATGGATCCGCTAATACGTCTCTTTTCTGAGTATGTCCTTTACGTGGCACGGTCCTTCCCTCCTTAAACATTGTGTTCTATCAAGAACAGCAGAGAAACATAAAAAATGTTTTTAGAAAGCTCGCTTGCTAAAGACATTTTTCATGTTTCTCTATTGGGTGCTTAGCCCAAGCGAGAATTGTCTTTAGACAATTCGAGCCTGCTGTTCAAAACAGCGCTGCTCTCGATAAATTGATTAATTCATCGGTACTCACATGTGTCGTTCTAATGATACTGTGTAGTGCAAAAGGACATATCTATCTATATCCCTGCAACTTACTTTATCATAGTTCTGTTCGTGACTACATAAAATGTGGTAGTTCGAGGCCAGGCTCGAAAATCCAGACTGCTTCGCAGTCTTCCGCGCTACGCGCTTCTGATTTTCTAACAAGGCAGTCCTTCGACACTAGGCTCGAAAACACCTCGCCAAGTTTCGAAGAACAATCCTCGCACTAACCTCCTGCTTCGTCTTACGACTTGCACTCGCTAAGTGCTCTGGATTTACTTTTTCGCGTCTTTTGGTCTCTTAGCGCCGTACTTGGAACGTGCCTGTCTTCTCTTGGCAACGCCCGCTGTATCAAGCGTACCTCTGACGATGTGGTATCTGGTACCTGGAAGGTCCTTTACCCTTCCTCCACGGATCAGGACAACGCTGTGCTCCTGAAGGTTGTGGCCTTCTCCCGGAATATAGCTTGTCACTTCGATTCCGTTGGAAAGACGAACTCTGGCGATCTTACGAAGCGCTGAGTTAGGCTTCTTCGGTGTAGCTGTCTTAACCGCGGTACACACGCCTCTTTTCTGAGGAGCGGATTCATTGGTCGCTCTCTTTCTCAAAGAGTTGTAGCCTTTCTGAAGAGCCGGAGCTCCAGACTTCTTTACAGATGTCTGGCGTCCCTTCTTTACTAACTGGTTAAATGTTGGCATTCTCTTTCACCTCCTACGATAATAATAAGCTGCATTCATTTCTGTTTCGTGAAATGAGCGCGCAAAAAGATAACGCATCTTCTTGCACGCCCAATTAGTTTATTACGTTTTTCCTGTATTGTCAAGGCTTTACACGTACTTTTTACAATCCCAGCTGATCCGCGATGGCTCCCATCTCTTCCAGAGCCACGTCGATCAGATCATCCAGGCTCAAGCCTGTAAACTCGATGGCTTCCATGTAGTCCCGGTTGGCGCCTTTGGCGAACCGAAGCTCGTTGAACCGTTTCATCACAGATTTATGCTTCACGCTGGCAATCTTTTTATCCGGGTAGATCTGCGCTACCGCTTTTACAAATCCGCTCATAGGATCTGCCGCCAGCACCGCGTACTGAAGGTTTGTCTTAGCCTTTACGCCGCTCTTTGGATTATGGGCGCAGATCGCGTCAAAAAGGACTTTATCCTCAATCCCTTCTTTCTTTAAAATCTCTACGGATGTGGGACCATGGACACTCATATCATGAGCCCAGTCGCACTGTTCTTCATCCAGATCGTGGAGCAGGCCCACGATCCCCCAGTATTCCACTTCATCCGGCGCAAGACGTTTTGCCAGTCCCCTCATGATGGCTTCCACCGCGTAAGAATGAGTAATATAGTTCTCTCCTTCCATATATTTCATCAAAATCTCATGCGCTTGTTCTCTGTTCATCTTTTTCCTCCTGATAACCTTTTCTTCTAAATTATTAATATAACATTTTCTGCACTTCTTCACTATCCATATTCTCCGCCGTCATCCACACATATCCTGTATCCACATAGGCTTCGTTATTCAGCCCGCAGGCGGCTCTGGCTGAGGCGATCACCGCCGCGTATCCCATTCCGAATGGATTCTGCACCGCAAGGCCGTCAACCTTCCCTTCCTCCAGGGCTGTTATTTCTTCTTCATCCGCGTCAAATCCGACTACCGTCATGTCCTCTTTGCCCAGACGATCCATATTCTCTGTGATCAGCCGCACCGCCTCTCCGCTGGTTCCATAACAGCCTTTGATGTCTGGATACTTTGTAAAAATATAATCCATAACATCTTCTTCTGTAATATCTTCTGCCGCTATATCCTGATCTGCCTGTTCGTCCATTTCCGGTCTCTGATAAGTTCCCGCCTGAATCTCATCCGCGATTGTCTGCTGCATGGTTTCCAACTGATCCATATAGTATACAGAAACAATCTGGATCTCCGGATATTTCGCCTCGATCTGCGCCGTAAAACTATTTACCCGCTGCAGGGCAGACTGGGATTTGGAATCCTGGGCGAATATTGCAACCTGACCGCTGCCGCCCAATAGTTCCGCCATCTGATCGGACGCATATACCGCTGCCGCCGCGTTATCCGTTGAGACTGTCGCCATCAGTCCCTGATAATCACTTCCAGAATCAAAAGCTACCACTGGGATATCACTTTCCGCCGCCAGATCGAACTGCACATCACAGGCCTGGGCATCTGTCAGCGCGATTCCAAGCGCCACCGGATACCGGTCCAGTTCCTCATCCAAGATTCCCACCTGCTCGTCCACATCATCCGCATCCGCAGGGCCGCTGTATGTGATCTTTACCTGATCCTCTCCCTCATATCCCAGTTCCTGATTAATGTCTTCACAAGCCTGCTGGGCGCCTTCTTTTACAGCCTCCCAATACTGGCCTCCTTCTCCCTTTCCGATGATCGAGATATAGGCTCCTTTCTCAAGGGACAGGCCTTTTGCGTTGCCATAAGCGAATGGATCGATGGCATCAAGCTTTGCCTGATATTCCGGCGTACTCGATTCTTCTGTTTCTTCTGTACCCTCGGAAGCTTCCGCTTTCTCCGGCCGCGCCTTCCCGCTGTCAGCCGCGCATGCGCAAAGCGCCAGTGAGAAGCATAGGATCAAAGCCGTCATGCTCCACTTCTTTTTCATAATATCAACTCTCCCAACGATTTCAAATCATTCTCTATAGTATAAACCAACAAATACTATACACCAATTCCGTGAAAAATTGTTGAAAAAAATCTTAATTTTTCCCTACTGTTTTTTTTCGTGTGCACTTTTAAACTCCCTTGTATATTTTACTTTTTTGTATTATGATAGGAATAGACAAAAAAGAGACATGTCTAACAATCAAAAAAGGAGGTACATACCAATGGCACACGTAATTAGCGATGAATGTGTAAGCTGTGGAGCATGCGAGGCTGAATGTCCAGTAGGCGCTATCTCTCAGGGCGCAGATCACTATGAGATCGATGCTGACACCTGCGTTGACTGTGGCGCATGTGCTGCTCAGTGTCCTACAGGAGCTATCTCTGAGGGTTAATCAAATATATTTTGAATTTGTATCAGGGAACCCTGTGTTTACAGAAATAGAGAGGAACACATTTTATGCGTTCCTCTTTATTTTTTTGCATAATCATATGCCAAAGTAGGCGTCGATCCCTTCCGCGATCCCTTCCGCCATCTGATCCTGGAATGAAACATCTGCCATCTTCGTATCATCATGTTCATTGGTCATAAATCCCATTTCCAAAATCATCACCGGTATCTCACTCCAGTTCAGACCTGTCATCGTATCATTGGTCACTACTCCCTGATCCGCAAACCCCGTCGCCTGGCAATAGGAGTGCAGGACATTTTCCGCCAGCTTATTGCTTTCCTCATAAAGCTGTCCTACATACGGGTTGTCGGGAGACATGACCAGGCAAAGAGCCCCCTGACTAGAGGCATCTTCGCTTCCATTGGCATGTATCCTGACGCAGACATCCGCCCCCGCTTCATTGGCAAGCTGCGCTCTTTCTTTATTGCTGATGGCTGTATCGTTGTCTTCCCTGGCCATGACTACCTGATATCCCCGTTCCACAAGAAGATCCCGGACTTTCAGAGATACATCCAAATTTAACTGATATTCCGGCATGCCTGTATACGTTCCGGTTGTCCCGCCTGTAGCCTTTGCTTTCATCTCCCCGGACCCCGGGGCGTTCTCTTCTTTTGCGCTCATATCTATGTGAGCCCCCTGATGCCCTGGATCAATAGCAACGATCAAGACGTTTAACTGAGGCTTTTCTTCTGCCGCTTTCGTTTCTTCTTCCTCCAGAGCCTCTTCCTTTTCATCGAAAAATCGGACTGCAGACGCCAAAAGCCCCGGCCTCCCCTTTTCACTGTTCAAGGTCCCTTCCGTTTTGCTTTCCCTCCCCAGGTATGTTTTATAAAAAATCCCGCCCGCCGCCAGAAGTTCCGCGATCAAGACCAGCGCCAAGACAAGGATCAGCCCTTTCCGTTTCATGTAAAAGCCCCCCCGCTTTTAAAGATATTTGAAATTATTATATCACAAAAAGAAGTCGTTTTCGCTCTGATTTCGTAAGAAAATTTCCCGTTCTCGGCGACTGGTTGCGACTCCTTTCGCTTTCTTTCCATGCTATCCTGTGCATACCTGGAAAGGGGACAAGTTAATAAATAAGGGGGTTTTTCTATGGGAAACGCATTAGAACAGCTAAAACGCGAGACAAAAGATGACGCCAAACTTTATGGATGTATCCAGGAGTTATACGAACAAGGGGTTCCCTTCGACGAACTGAAAGCCCTGATCCCGGATCTTAGAAGAACACGGGAGCAGCTCCGCATGAAACGGATGCTGGAAAATAATAACGAAGTACTTCTGTCTATGTTCAGCAAAGAAATGTCCTTCCTTCTGGACGCCAAAGAACGGCAGGAGGAAGAACAATTCAAAAAACTGGACCAGCTCATCCGACAGCAGCAGTCCTTTCGGAAATCTGCCGCCGAGAGCGGTCCAGTAGAAAAATTAAAACGGCTATTCCTGCCGACTTAGATTGGCAAACTTTGTATAGTCCGCAAGCCAGGCAAGATGAACGGTCCCCACAGGGCCGTTTCTCTGTTTTGCGATAATGATCTCGGCCTGCTTCTTGAACTCGGAGTCTTTATTATAATACTCATCCCGGTATATAAACATGACCACGTCCGCATCCTGCTCGATGGCTCCAGATTCACGGAGATCCGAAAGCATAGGCCGCTTATCGGGTCTGGATTCCACAGCACGGCTCAGCTGAGACAGGGCCACTACAGGCACATTCAGCTCTCTGGCCAGCGCTTTCAGAGATCGAGAAATATCTGAGATTTCCTGCTGGCGCGACTCAGAATGTCTGCCTACACTTCCTGTCATCAATTGCAGATAGTCGATGATGATCAGCTGGATGTCATGTTCCAGCTTATATTTTCTGCATTTTGAGCGAAGCTCCGACACAGAGATGCCAGGAGTATCATCGATGATCAGATTAGATTTCCCAATGATCCCTGCTCCCTCGATCAGCTTCTCCCAATCCGAATCCTTCAAATTCCCAGTCCTAAGAGCCTGGGAATCCACCTGAGACTCCAAGGAAAACAGACGATTGACCAACTGCTCTTTGGACATTTCCAAGCTGAAGACCGCCACGCCCTTCTCCCGCTTAAACGCTACATACTGAGCAATATTCAGCACAAACGCCGTCTTTCCCATAGAAGGCCTGGCCGCCACCAGGATCAAGTCGGAAGGCTGCAGTCCTGACAGTTTATAATCCAGATCGTTGAAGCCTGTTGGAATCCCCGTTACATTCCCTTTATTTTTGGACGCTTTTTCAATCCGATCCAGCGCGTTCAGCACAACCTGCTTAATAGGCGTATAATCCCCAAGATTCCGCTTTTGGAGCAATTCAAAAACAGATCTCTCCGTCATCTCCAGGATTGCCGGCAAAGGTTCATTTCCTACATAGCAGGCGTTTG
This sequence comes from Lachnospiraceae bacterium KGMB03038, assembly GCA_007361935.1. NCBI lineage: Bacteria > Bacillati > Bacillota > Clostridia > Lachnospirales > Lachnospiraceae > Lachnospiraceae bacterium KGMB03038. The sequence goes on from CP041667.1 coordinate 3,051,844, forward strand.
ATATCTCATCATTTAACTTGATCAGCCGGCGCATCATGGATTTATCGGCTACGATCTGGGCATAATATTTCACATTTGCAGAAGTAGGCACTGCCGTTACAAGATCCCTGACAAACTCCAGACTGGTGATCTCCGGCGGCACATCTTTCTCTTTCAGCCGGTCCTGCAAGGTCACCAGGTCAACTGGTTTTCCTTCATTGAATAATTCCACCATAGAATCAAAGATCACCCCATAGGCGCTCTGGTAGAAATCCTGCCCGCTGATCAGTTCAGAAGCCGTCAGAATCGCATCCTTGTCCATCAGCATAGCGCCGACCACCGACTGTTCCGCCTCAATACTGTGAGGCATGACCCGTTTGATGAGCGCTTCTTCCATTGCTTGGTCCTCCTATGCTTCTTCTGTCACGACCACCTTCAGTTCCACGGTCACTTTCGGATGAAGTTTAATAGGAACATTGTGGGTTCCCAGAGTCTTGATCGTCTCCTTGAGCTGGATCTTCTTTTTGTCAATCTCCAGGCCAAGCTGCGCTTTCGTCTCTTCCGCGATCTCCTTAGATGAAATAGAGCCAAAGGCTTTTCCGCCCTCACCCGTTTTGATGGAAACCTGGATCTGCCCTGCCTCTACTTTCTTTCCAAGCTCCTTTGCCGCCTCAAACTGCTCCTGGGCCACCTTATCCTGATTGGCCTTCTGCAGCTTCAGATCATTCAAGTTCTTTGAGTTCGCCTCTACTCCTTTGCCCTTTTTCAAGATAAAGTTTCTGGCATAGCCGTCGCTTACTTCTACTACCTGGCCTTTTTTCCCAAGGGATTTCACGTCTTCTTTTAAGATTACCTTCATCAGATATCTCCTCCTTCGATCATTTCATCAATCACCGCTTTCAGGGTGGCCACCGCTTGATCCATATCTGTATAATCAAACTGGGCGCCCGATGCGTTCATATGGCCGCCGCCGCCCAAACGCTCCATGATGATCTGTACATTGACCTCGTCAATGGAGCGGGCGCTGATATAGATTCTTCCGTTATATTCTGTAAGGACAAACGAGGCTTTGATCTCATTAATGTCCAATAATTCGTTAGCCGCCTGAGCCCCAACGATGGTAGGACTCTCAATGGTAAGACCGGCTCCCACAGCGATAGCAAAACGGTCTCTGTATACTTCCGTACTGCTGAGGATCTCCGCCTTTGCCCGGTACGACTCCATATCATCCCGGAACATCTTGCGCACCAGCGTAATATCCGCTCCATGCCGCCTCAGAAACGCCGCCGCTTCAAAGGTGCGTACGCCTGTCCGATTTACAAAATTGCTGGTATCGATCATGATCCCGGCGTAAAGACTGCTTGCCTCCAGCTTTGGAATCCGGATATCGTCCACAATGTACTGCAGAATTTCGGAGACCATCTCACAGGACGAAGAAGCGTACGGCTCAATATAAGATAACAGCGCGTTATCAATATTATCGCTGCTCTGCCGGTGATGATCCAGCACAACGATGGTCTTCGCAATATGCAGCAGTTCTTCACATTCTGTCATTCCCGGCCGGTTTGTATCTACCACAACCACCATAGAATTTTCATCCGCCATGCCAATAGCCTGGGAAGGCTGCAAAAACAGATCTTCCGGATAATCCGGATTGTCTATATATGAATTATACAAAGGGCGCAGAGATGCGGACACTTCATTCAAGACGATGTGCGCCTTCTTCTCCAGCGCCGCGGCCGCCCGGTAGATTCCGACCGCCGCTCCCAGCGCATCCGCGTCACTTAGCTTGTGTCCCATAACAAAAATCTTATCTTTCACTGTCAGGAATTCTCGGAGCGCCTCAGCCTTAACCCGCGCCTTAACTCTGGTATTCCTGGACGTCTGTTCCCGTTTTCCTCCAAAATAGGTGATGCCGTGGGAATCTTTGATGACCGCTTGGTCTCCGCCTCTGGCAAGGGCAAGATCGATGGCTACTCTGGCGTAATTATAACTTTGGGAGTAAGATTCGGTACTTAATCCCAGCCCAATACTAAGCGTCACCGGAACTCCATTTCCGATATTGACAGACTTTACCTCTTCCAGCAAAGAGAATTTATCTTCTTCCAATTCCTTGAAATACTGCTTTTGAATGGCGATAAAATATTTATCGTTCTCCATTTTTTTCACAATCCCGTCCGCTTTCGCGATATACTGATTGATCTTACGGTCCACCAGCGCTACCAGCAGAGACTGCCTTACCTCTTCTACGCTGTTGATCACCTCATCGTAATTATCAATATAAATCAGGCCGGCCACCAGGCGCTGCTCCTCATTCGCTTTGATATAGTGGCTCAGCTCCGTCACGTCCTGCAGATACACCGCGATGAAATATTCTTCTTCTTCCGGCATTTCCATCAGACGTTCCGTCTCGCTGAACCCTTTCACAGATACCTTCCTAAGCTCCGCCTTATATTCCCTGGCTCCATAATAGACATCCATGTGAACGACGTCATCTTCCTCTTTGGGGAAAATACTCTTATTCAGTTCCGGAATATATTTGCTGATATAGACGTCTCTCTTAGGTTTCCCTCCCAGCACCTCCTCGAACTGACTGTTCATCCATACCGCTTTTCCGTCTTCCAGGAAAATAGCATAGGGTACTGCAAGTTCCTTCAAAAGCGTATTCTGTACCACTCCGTATTGAGCCGCAAATTCTACCAGGTCTTTTACGATCAGCGACTTGCTGTACAAGTATAAAATCCCCGTCATCACGATATAGATCAATACAAAGATAAACATCAGCGTACCCGCCCGCCGATCGATCTTATAGGTCCATATATTTACGAACACCAGCAGGACCGCCATGACCGCGGGCCACTGCATATACAGCCTGAGTTGTCCTTTCAGACGTATGCTTTGATTGTCCTTTTTCTTTTTTCCCATTGCCGCATCCTCTAAAATCCACAAATATTTACTATAGATTTTTAACGATATACATCAGTATTATATCACTTTCCCGCCGAAAATAAAAGACGGAAATTGCCCCTGCAATTTCCGCCAAAAATCCAATCATGCGGCTATGATACTCCCGCTTTGCAGCGTCTGTTTATCCGCGGTACCCGTTAGGATTCTGAGACTGCCATCTCCAGGTGTCCTCACACATTTCCTCCAGATCCCGCTCCGCTTTCCAGCCAAGCACCCGTTCTGCTTTGGACGGATCCGCGTAGCACATGTCAATATCCCCGGCTCTCCTGGGTTTGATCTCATATGGAATCTCTTTCCCACAAGCTTTTGAAAAGGCTTTTACCATATCCAGTACCGAGTATCCAGTTCCAGTTCCCAGGTTGATGACATCCAGCCCCGGATCCGTAAAGATATAATCAATGGCCTTCACATGCCCCAGCGCCAGATCGACTACATGGATATAGTCCCGCACTCCCGTTCCGTCCGGCGTATTATAGTCATCGCCAAAGACGCCCAGCTTCGGAAGTTTTCCCACAGCCACCTGCGAGATATACGGCATCAGATTGTTAGGGATTCCCTTCGGGTCTTCCCCGATCCTTCCGCTCTTATGGGCTCCTACCGGGTTAAAGTAACGCAGCAGGATCACGTTCCAATCCGGCTTTGCCTTCTGTACGTCTGTCATGATCTGTTCCATCATAGACTTGGTCCATCCATAAGGGTTGGTGCATTGTCCCTTCGGGCAGTCTTCCGTGATCGGAATCACCTCCGGGTCTCCATAGACCGTAGCAGAGGAACTGAATACGATATTTTTCACTCCCACCTTATCCATCACACCCATCAGGGTCAGAGTTCCGGTAATATTATTATGATAGTATTCCAGTGGTTTCTGCACAGATTCGCCTACTGCTTTCAAAGCCGCGCAGTGGATCACCGCGTCAATTCCTTCCGCTCGGAACATCGCTTCCAACGCTTCCGCATCCAGCACATCTCCTTCGTAGAATTGAATGGTCTTTCCCGTCAGCTCTTCTACTCTGCGGATGGATTCTTTAGATGAATTACTCAGATTATCATAGACAACAACCTGATATCCTTTGTTCAAAAGTTCCAGCGCCGTATGACTCCCGATATAGCCGGCGCCGCCTGTGATCAATATCTTCGCCATGCTTTTTTGCCTCCTAGATATTGCTGTATTTATTAACGATTTCCTGCATAGTGTACCACTTTTCTTCCATATCCGCAACCAGCTTGAACTGAGTCCGGCAACGGTCCAGATTCTGCCCTTCCCGGTGGGTTTTAAAATATACGTCTCCTTGAAGATAGTCCGTCAGAAACCGCATCCCGCACTCAAAAGTCATAATCTTCGCGCCCATAGGCATAAGCTGGATTTCTTTCTCTGTAAGTTTTCCTCCGCAGCCTTCCACAAAGCCTTTGGTATACAGCTCAAACAATTCCATACTGCAGGAAACCTTGCTCAGATCCTTCTCGTCCTCCGCGGCCGTGCTGGCCCCAAAACGGATAGAGTCGCCAAAATCATTCATGGCAAGCCCCGGCATTACCGTATCCAGGTCGATCACGCAGATTCCTTTCCCTGTTTTATTATCGATCATGATATTGTTCAGCTTTGTATCATTGTGAGTTACCCGCACCGGAATCTCTTTTTTATCCAGCAGTTCACAGAAATAATTGGCTACGTCTTCCCGATCCAGGACAAACTGGATCTCTTCCCGGACAGAATCCGCCCTTCCCATCACATCTTCTTCCACCGCTTTCTGAAAAACAGCAAGCCTGGCCCTGGTATCATGGAAACCTTTGATGGTCTCATGAAGAGTCTCGGCCGGATAATCCGCCAGAAGCCGCTGAAAGTTTCCAAACGCCACCGCGCTCTGATAAAAATGCTCCGGTTTCTCCACCTGGTCATAACTGGTGGCATCGGTAATAAACTGATAGGAACGCCAGTAGTCTCCCAGGGAATCTACATAATAGGGCTTTCCATCCTTCGCCGGGATCACATTCAATGTCTCCCGCTCCGGATCGCCCCCATTTTCAATGATCCGCTCTCTTAAATATGAGGTAACTCCCATAATATTTTCCATCAACTCTACCGGCTTCTCAAATACCTCTCTATTCATCCGCTGAAGGATCACCTTGATCCTCCCCATCTCAGCAATCTCAAAAGTCAGCAGATAGGTATCGTTGATGTGTCCGCTTCCATATGGACCTTCCTCTACTAAAGTGCCCTCGTACTGAAAGTTCTTGATCACTTCCTCTTTCTGTTTCTGTGTCACCTCTGCCATTATGATTCCTCCCAGATATGCGCCGGATACAGTCCCTTTTCTTTCATTTCCTTAAGGGCCGCGACTACAACCGGTTTATCCTCTTTATAGGTTACGCCATACCATTTGTCTGAAGATTTGAGAACCGCTACGGAAGCCCTGCCTTCCCCAAGCAGACGGCTTACTACCGCAGGCAGAAAATATTCACATTTCATCGGATTTGCCTGAAGGCCTTCTTCTAAAAAGGCCGGAAATCCATCCCTGATCTCCCGCAGGATGCTCTCTGTAAATCCCCACATATTCATAGACACCGTTGTCTCCGCCGGAACAAAAGTCCAGCTTTCCCCATCGTCTTCGGTAAACGCGATTCCCCCATCGCGCTTCTCGATCCTGGTTCTTTCATTGATAGCGACCAATTCGCCCCGCTCGTTCATCTCGCAGATCCCGCGGGCCACATGTCCGTTGTCTGTTACCGTTTTTCCCAGCTCATACCCAACCATTGTATAACGGTACTTGTCATCATCCTGGTGAACGGCAAGGTAATCATAGATCAGCCGGAAAGCCTCTTGTCCATAATAGTCATCCGCGTTGATCACCGCAAATGGGCCGTCGATCTGGTCAATACAGCTTAAGACCGCATGCGCCGTCCCCCACGGCTTCACGCGCCCCTCAGGCACCTGGTACCCTTCCGGAATATTGGACAGTTCCTGATAAGCGTAAGACACTTCCATATATTTTGCCATCCGGTTTCCTACCGCTTCTTTGAAATCCGCCTCATTCTCTTTTTTAATGATGAAGATCACCTTTTCAAATCCCGCCTGCTTTGCGTCATACATGGAAAAGTCCATGATGATATGGCCGTCTTCATCCACCGGGTCGATCTGTTTCAATCCGCCATATCGGCTGCCCATTCCGGCTGCCATAATGACTAATACTGGTTTGTTCATTGTCTTTCCTCCAAGCTCTTATCTATATCTACGTTATGTCAATTATCCTTTGATTCCGCCAGTAACTCCTCCAATGATCTTCTCTGACAGGAAGATATACAGGATAAAGGTCGGAAGGAATACGATTACTACGGCCGCAAACATTCCCGCCCAGTTTCCTGTGTACTGCATGGACTGGAGCATTCCGTAAAGACCTACCGCCACCGGACGGAGCGTATCGTTGTTCGCAAAGATCAATGACAGGAAGTACTCATTCCAGATATTGATAAAGTTAAAAATCGTAACGGTTATGATTCCTGACTGCGCCATCGGGAACATGATCTTCCAGAAAGTCTTGGCCGGCGGACATCCATCAATCGCCGCCGCTTCTTCGTATGTCCTGGACAAATTTGAGAAGAAAGTCAGCAGGAAGATTGTGGTATACGGAATATTGATCCCTGTATACAGGAATATCAAAGTCGCCTTGCTGGCCGCCACACTGTTCAGGATACCCATATTGGCCACCATACAGAACAAAGGCAGTACGATCATGGTGATCGGCACTCCCATGGCGGATACGAAACTGGTCTGGATGATCTTATTCCCAAGGAAGGTAAATCTAGCCAGCACATAGGCCGCCGGCGCGCAGATCACGATCAGCAGCGCGCAGGACACTAAGGAATACAGAAGAGAGTTCATGAAAAAGGTTGCCACACCGCCAGATCCCCATGCCTGGATATAATTCTCAAAATGCAGTCCTGTCGGAAATTGCAGAGCCTTTCCGGCAAAAATATCCTGCGTTGTGGAAAAGCTGGCCGCAATGATCCATCCTAGGAGTACCAGTGTGAAAAGGACCCAGAGCAGTATAATGATATAACCCGGAGCCAGTTTCAGTTCTCTTTTCAGATTAAATTTATCTTTTTGTTTCTTTTCTTTCGCCATCACTGCCCCTCCTTCCTAAAATTCCAGATCGTCGTCTTTAACCAATGCGTTGCAGATGGTAAATACAAGCACGACACAAACGCACAGGATAATACCGATCGCGGCGCCATAGCCCGCGTTCCGTTCTGTTACCGCATTTCCAGCGCCAAAGATATTCATATACATATACTGCACTGGAACGATCGTGGCGTTGTTTGCCGTAACAGAGGAAAAAAGCTGGGACCATACGAAGAACGCCGCTGTACTTACCGTCCACATCGTCACATTTGTCTTAAACACGCCCTTTAACAGAGGCAGCGTCATATATCGAAACTGCTGGATCCGGTTTGCGCCGTCAATAGTCGCAGATTCATAGAGTTCTGGATTGATTCTCTCAATCCCGCTCATCCAGATCAGCATGTGATATCCGATCATACCAAAACAATAAGCAAACAACAGCGCCCAGAACACATTTTCCGGCGCCGTCCACTGAGTTTGCGCCAGTTCATCCATTCCCAGAAACTCAAAAAAGCTTTTCAAAAGACCAAACTGCGGGCTGTATACATACTGCAGCCACATAGTCGCCAACGCTACCGCGCTTACGATATTCGGAAGATAGATGATCGCCCGGAAAATCTTTTTCCCTTTGATCCCGCTTGTCAGGATCACACCGAACAGCAGCGAAACAAGCATGACGATGATTCCGCCGAGCAGCCAGATCTTTCCGATATTTTTCATCGCAGAAACAAAGATATCTGTTGTAAATAATCTTGTATAATTCTCAATTCCCACAAACTGCCAGGTATCCATGGTAGCCGTCACGGAATCGATCTTAAAAAGGCTCATTACAACTGTTCTAACGATCGGATATAAGAATACCATCAAGAAGATGATGACGGCCGGCGCAAGGAAAGCAACAATCATTCCTCTATTCTTTTTCATCAGAGCCCCTCCTTCTTCAAAAAATATGGTGGCGGCGCGGACGCCTATGCCACCATATTTTCCCCTAGCTCAATTTCTATGTTTAAAATCTGTCGTTTTTATTCTCCCGCTGAGGATGCGCAGGTTGCGATAAATTCATCTGCTGTAATGCTTCCTGCCATCAATTTAACCATGTTCTCATTCAGAACCGGTGTCAGGTCTCCGTTGTTCTCAGCGCCTACCGCCCAGTCATAGTAGGTTGTTGTTCCATCAAACGCAGGCTTCACTTCCGCCAGTTCTGCCGGCCAAGCATCTGCGTTTGCTGTATCAGTCGGGATGCAAAGAGCTTCTTCTGTCATCTGCTGGTCAAATTCGCCAGTAGTGATGTAAGTGATCAGCTCAAATGCTTCTTCTGCCATCTCAGAATCTTTATTGATCGCGAATACCTGGTTTGCGATATTGTTCGCAGTACTGTCATCAGTTCCGCCTTCTACAGATGGGTAGTTGAAGTATCCCCACTCAAAATCTTCAGCTACTGTGTTCTTTAATTCGTTCGGCAGCCAGGAACCGCAGAAGATCATTGCCGCATTTCCAGGCGCAAACTCCTGATTCTGTCCAGCAGGATAGATATTGGAAGCGATATTGGAAGAATAGTATCCTTTGCTCGCGAAATCCTCAATATCCGCAATAGCCTGGGCAACTCTTGGATCATCCCAGTTTACCGCTTCCGGATCCGCACAGTTTGGATCATTTACCAGAGCTTTCACTCCATCCTGTCCCAGGTAACGTCCCAGATGATATCCTAAGTATGCGGTCTGGTAAGTAGTGTCGCCTGTGATCGGAGTGATCCCTGCTTCAACCAGTTTCGCGCAGGCTGCATCCAACTCTTCTAACGTTGTTGGAACGGCCTCGATACCTGCCTGCTCAAACAATGCCTTGTTGTAGAAGAATCCGAAGATGGATGGCTGGAACGGAATTGAATGAAGCGTCTGATCTCCATCATGAGCCTGTGCGTACGCGTTTCTCGCGATCGTAAACAGGGTTGCGTTTCCATGCTCCGCCTCATAGTCAGCCGCCAGCTCTTCCAGGTCCATTGTATAGTCGCCCCAAGAGCCATTTACACGGTTTACATCCTCGTCAAACAGGTCGATCTGCTGTTTTGCGTCCAGCGCCGGCTGAAGTCCTTCCCTCTGTCCATTACGTCCTTTGAACTGAACATCAACTTCAACGCCGGTATCTTCCGTATACTTTTCAACCGCCGCCTGGATAACCTTTGCCTGTGGTTCTTCCTCACTCCACATCGCCCAGTATACCAGTTTGTCTCCGCCGCCGCTGCCGCTGTCGGATCCGCCGCCGCAGCCTACTGCCAGGCCGGCTACCATAGCCGCGCACAGCAGAACGCTTACGAGTTTCTTTTTCATAACTTTTACCTCCTAACAAAAACTTTGTTTAGTTGTTAAGTTCCATTATATTACAATGATGCACAAAAAGCTTTGTCTGATATTTCCCTTAATTTGTACTATCTGTGCTTTTTGTTTTGATTTTTACCTCCCAGTCATGTATAATATTGTTGTAATTAAACAAAAACAACATTTGATCCAGGAGGAATCATGGCATATTATGGCGTTGAGCTGAAAAATTCCATATCTGTAGATAAGATTTACAGCATCCATTATTTCGAGTATATGAGCGACTTTTCCTTTGCGGGGGAGGCGCATAATTTCTGGGAATTCATCTGCGTGGATAAAGGTGAAGTAAGCGTCACAGCCGGCAAAACCTTTTATATTTTAAAAAAAGGAGAGATCTTGTTCCATCCCCCCAATGAATTCCACAACGTCAAAGCGACCGGCGGCATCGCCCCCAACCTGGTGGTCATCTCCTTTCACTGCGGCGATGAAGCTATGCGCTTTTTCAAAAAGCGGCTTTTTAAAGTAGATGAGATCGAACGAAATTTATTGGCCAATATTATCATGGAAGCCAGGCGCTGCTTTGACTGCCGTCTGGACGACCCCTATCTGGAAAATATGCCGCAGAAAGAACCGGACAAATTCGGCAGCGAACAGTTGATCCGCCTGTACCTGGAAGAGTTTTTGATTCATTTGATCCGACGATATGTCAATCCTTCCGCCCCCCAAGATCGGCTTCCCAAGAATATCTCTTCCACCAAATCAACCCGCGCCAAAAGCGACACTGAAATCTTTACCCGCGTGGTGGATTATCTGGAGGCAAATCTGGCCAATCATATCACCATCGACCAGATCTGCCGGGACAACCTGATCGGACGCTCCCAGCTCCAGAAACTGTTTAAGAAAAAGACTTCTCTTGGGATCATCGAATATTTTTCCCATATGAAGATCAACACCGCCAAAGAACTGATCCGTACCGGGCAGATGAATTTTACACAGATCTCCGAACATCTGGGCTATACATCTATCCACTATTTTTCTCGACAGTTCAAGAAGGTGACCGGCATGACTCCATCTGAATATGCCTCTTCTATCAAGGCAATGGCAGACGGCAGTTTTTAAGCTGCCGTTTATTTTATGATCACCGCCTCCGCGAAAAATTCCGGGAGGTGGAAACTTGGCGTCTCCGTCTCAAGAGGCGCGTAAGACGCATAGTGTTCAATCTCTCTTGTCTCAGAAATCTTATAAAAGTTGCAGGTAAAGCGGCTTCCCTCTCTCAGCTCCAACGGACCGTAAATTTCTTCCAGAATATCCACGGGGATTTCCATTTCAAATTCCCATTTTGTTTCTCCCACTTTTGCCCTGCAGCCAAATTTCTCACATTCATCCTGGGAAAAATAAGTACGGTACATTCTCCCCTCTCCATATCCCGCAAGCAGGGCGCCGTTTCCGTTTGCCTCAAAATTCAGATAAATGGGCGGAGCCTCCCTGCGCTTAGCGCTTTCAAATAGAAAGAACGCCTCCATCGCGCTGTCCCGATAAACCGGATCCATATTTTCCTTGTAGGTACGAAGCGGATTCTGTTCTTCGCAAACCATCTTCAGGCAGAACCTGTCGCCAGGGATAAACCCAAGATATCCATAAGTACGGGGGATTCCTTTCGTTCCCCACAAAAGCCGGTCCACATAGAACGGAGCCAAACTCTCCAATTCCTCTCTCCTTTTGATCATCTTAACTTCTAACAATGATCCACCACCCCTTTCCTGCTGACCTTAATATATCAAACTTCCTCTATAAACACAAGTTTTAGTAAGTCGGCAAAAAGATCAAAATGTACAAAAAAATCGGCGGATTGTGCTATTGAAATAGAAGGCATTATCCCATATACTCATAATAGCAAAAAGGGACAGGGCATTTTTAATTTGGGCCGGGGGCTTTTTAAAAATCCCCCGGCCCAAATTAAAAAAAGGAGGATATTATGTCAAAGACAAAAGGGCGGGTTACTCTGCCAAGCGAATCGAATTTTCTGGAACAGACGAAAGAGATGCTGGACCGCTGGGGCGCGGATGCGCTGCGCGACAGTGACGGCACAAAACTGGATGATGAGATCAAAGCACTGGATGCTAAAATATACACCACTTACTTTGTGGCGAGAGGACACAATGAATTTGCCGAAAAACACATGGACGAATGTCAGCAGATGCTGCTGATGTCCAAACATAATCTGGCGGTTTCCGATGAGTTGTCCATCGACTTCCTGGATGGCTACTACCGCCAGCAGGTAATCGCCGACTATATCCACGATCCTAAGAAATGGTGGGAAGTGATCGACCGTACTACAGGAGACGTTGTAGCTCCTGAAAACTGGTCTGTAGATCAGAAAAACGACCGGGTAGTCGTGACCGGATGTACGCCATTCCACGAATACACGGTATCTTTCTTTGTTTTTGCCATCTGGGATCCGACCCAGATGTACAATCATATCACCAATAATTGGGGAGACAAGCCTCACGAAATTCCATTTGACGTGCGCCAGGCTAATTCCGGCGCTTTCGCCAAGGATTATCTGAAGCAGTGGCTGATCGACAACCCAGACACAGACGTGGTCCGCTTTACCACATTTTTCTATCATTTCACCTTGGTATTCAACGCCGATGCCAAGGAAAAATATGTAGACTGGTTTGGCTATGGGGCCACTATTTCCATCAAAGCTCTGGAGGAATTTGAAAAAGAATATGGTTATGCCCTGCGCCCGGAGGATATCGTAGACAACGGCTATTATAATACCACTTTCCGCGTTCCCACCAAAGCTTACCGCGATTACATGGATTTCATCCAGCGGTTTGTCGCAGCCAAAGCAAAGGAACTTGTGGACCTTGTCCACGATGCCGGCAGAGAGGCCATGATGTTTCTGGGCGACAACTGGATCGGCACGGAGCCTTACGGCCCCTATTTTGAAAGCATTGGTCTGGACGCGGTCGTGGGAAGTGTGGGCGGCGGCGCCACTTTGCGTCTGATCTCCGACATTCCCGGCGTGAAATATACGGAAGGCCGTTTCCTTCCTTATTTCTTCCCGGATACTTTTTATGAAGGAAATGATCCCTGCATTGAAGCCATCGATAACTGGCTCAGCGCAAGGCGCGCCCTTATGCGTAATCCGGTAGACCGGATCGGCTACGGCGGCTATTTGAGCCTGGCTTACAAATTCCCCAAATTCGTGGACTACATTGAAAATGTTACCGACGAATTCCGGGAAATCTACGATAATGTAAAAGGCAAGAAACCTTACTGCGGACTGAAAGTGGGCATCTTGAATTCCTGGGGCCGCCTTCGTTCCTGGCAGCCTTATATGGTAGCCCACGCTCTCTGGTATAAGCAGACTTACTCTTACTTTGGTATTCTGGAATCCTTAAGCGGCGCGGCTGTAGACGTTGTATTCTTAAGCTTTGACGACATCCGCGAAAACGGCGTTCCAAAAGACATCGATGTGATCATCAACGCAGGCGATGCCGGAACCGCATTTTCCGGCGGCGAAGAATGGGCAGACGAAAAGCTGGTGACCGCCATCCGCAGATGGGTCTACGAGGGAGGCGGTCTGATCGGTGTCGGCGAACCTTCCGCATTCCATCACGGAGGCCGTTTCTTCCAGCTTGCGGATATCTTTGGCGTGGATAAAGAACTTGGTTTCACCCTCTCCACAGACAAGTATTTCACCAAGGCTCTGGATAACCATTTCATTACCGAAGACAGAACCAGCGCTTTCGACTTTGGAGAAAGCAAACACGACATTTACGCTTTATCAGAAAAAACAGAAATTATTGAATATTCCAACAACGAAGTACACTTAGCAGCCAGCACCTACGGAAAGGGCCGGGGCGTCTATATCGCAGGTCTTCCTTACAGCTACGAAAACACTCGGCTGCTGGTGAGAGCCATGTATTACGCCGCTCATAAAGAAGACCGCTACCACATCTGGTATGCGGACAACTTAAACTGCGAAGTAAACGCTTATCCAGAAAGCGGAAAATACGCAATCTTAAACAATTCAAACGAAACACAGACCACGAAATTCTATGATGGAAATGGAAATTGCGAGACAATTACATTAAAACCATGTGAAATATTGTGGAGATAATCAATTAGGGCCGGGGGATTTTTAAAAATCCCCCGGCCCCGTCTACAATTGCTACAATTCCAATTCCTCCAGATCATCCGGCACATACAGCCGGCCGTGATAGTATTTCTCCCCTTCTGCCTGATACAGCTGTTTCCGCTCTCCGCCATGGGTTTCTTCTGTATGATACAGAAGGAGATTGGGTATCCCAAAGGTTTCCGCCAGTTCGCAGGCTTCTTTGACCGTACTGTGGTGTTTCTCATAGGGTTTGAAAAGTTCAGCCTCTTGATACAGGCAGAAAGCCTCATGCAGCAGCCAGTCGCTGCCTTCTACATACTGCCGCTCTTCCTCCCGGTAAGGTTCGTCGCCGGTGCAGGTCAGTTTTCTTCCATCGGGAAGCCTCATGGTAAATCCAAATTGTTTTGCCTTGGTGGAGGCAATGTCAAAAAAGGTCACCGGGCATCCCAGGATCTGGCGGGTTTCCCCGGATTCCACTACTTCAAACAGAATTTTCTCTCCAAAGTTCCGGCATACTTTCTTCTGGATTGTCATTTCCGCGATCGCCCGGAGCTTTTCCTCCAGCTCTTTGTGGCAGTAGATCCGAAGTTTCCCTTTATACTGTCCTTTATTCATCTTCTGCCCGATCATACGGATCAGCCAGATCACCCCCAAAATATGGTCGATATGCTCATGGGTGACAAAAAGATCATGGATATCTTCCAACCTTATTCCTGCGTCTTTTAAAACTTTAAGGATCCGGTTTCCGCCTCCCCCATCTATAAGGAAATGCGCTCCCATCTGTTTCTCCGAAAGCACAAAACAAGTATTATAGTAATCCAGTACATTTGCGTTCCCCGTTCCCAGCATGGTCAATCTCATTGGTCGTCCTCCTTCTTCCGCCGCGGTCATTCTCTTTCACGATACATCGTTTTTCACTTCTTCTAAAATACTGAATCTTTACAGGATTTGCAAGAGATGAAGCCAAAAAAAACAGGTACAAACGAATTTTACGTCTGTACCTGTCTGTTCACTTTTTTTTCGACCTGCTTTCCAGGATTAGTCCTGTACGTATGGCATCAGAGCGATGTGACGGGCTCTTTTGATGGCAACCGTAAGCGCTCTCTGATGTTTTGCGCAGTTTCCAGTAATTCTCCTTGGAAGGATCTTTCCTCTCTCAGAGATATACTTCCTCAGCTTTGCTACATCTTTGTAATCGATCTCGTTGTTCTCTTTTCCACAGAACACGCAAACTTTTTTTCTTCTGCGTCCGCCGCCTCTTCTCTTGAAGCCGCCTTCTGGACGATTCGCTTTATCAAAAGCCATTTTGCTTTACCTCCTTAATTGAATGGTAATTCCTCATCAATTCCATCCGGAATATTCATGAACCCGTCCCCGGCATCTGCCGCAGGTGCCGGCGCAGGCGCGGGCGCTGACTGGAAATGTCCTGCGTTCGCTTCGCTTGCCGCTTTGCTTTCCGCAAATTCCTGTTCGTCTACAACCACCTCTGTAGTATAGACTTTCACACCGTCTCTGTTGGTGTAGCTTCCGGTCTGGATCCGGCCGCTGACTACCACCTTCAGGCCCTGGCGGTAATATCTCTCCACATGCTCCGCCTGTCTTCCAAAAGCCACGCAGTTGATAAAATCTGCCGTTGGCTCTCCGTCCCGCTTAAATCTACGGTCCACAGCCAGTGTGTATCTGGCGATCGCCAGGGAATTCTCTCCCTGCGAATACCGGATTTCCGGGTCTCTGGTCAGTCGTCCCATCAAAATTACTTTATTCATAAATTTACCTCTTCTTCCCGCTTATGCTTCCTGTCTAACGCATAAATACCTGATCACGTTGTCCATGATACGGATTCTCTGCTCGATCTCGTCTGGAACATCGCTCTTGGCCTCGAAGTGGATGAAATAATAATACGCTTCTTTCATCTTCTGAATTTCGTAAGCAAGCTTTTTCTTACCCCATTCATCGACGTCAGAGATCTGGCCCCCAAAACGCTCAACCAGCGCTTTTACTTTCTCGACTACCTGAGCTCTTTCGTCATCTTCGATTTTTGCACTGACAACAACAGCTAATTCGTATTTGTTCATGTCGCCTTTGCACCTCCTTCTGGTCTTTTGGCCCCCGCTTTCTATCTCCCGCGGGAGCAAGGACTAATGTATCACGGTTTTACATGATATCATAAAAGGTGCCCGGTTTCAAGCCTTTTTCTTCAAATCTCTCGTGTTTTTTTCCACCAGTTTGCGGCTGATCATGATCTGGTGTCCGCAGCCGGCGCATTTCAGCCGAAAATCCGCCCCAACCCGCAGGATCTCCCATTCTTTACTTCCGCAGGGGTGGGGTTTCTTCAAAGTAACAATGTCTCCCACTTCATATTGATACGCCATATTCTCACTCCTTAAGTTCTACTTCCTTTTCTTTCACGCCCCGCACCACGATCCGGTTCTCGTCACTGGCGCTGGTACAGGTTGACAGAGTAACGATAGTGTCCTCCGCGTCAACTTCCACTCCCGTATCATATTCCGAGGTTTCCATCGTCATATCCAGGAATTCCTGGTACGACTCATCATCCCCAAATTCCGTCAGATATGTATCAGAAACCGCGTTTACCACCGCATAAGAGTAGATATGATACGTGATCTCTTTCCCGTCCGGCGTATAGATATAGAAGTAAGGATTGTCTTTCCAAAAGGATTCGTCCTCATAATCCTGCAGATGCCGGAACATGGACCCATCCCGCATCCGGTGCCCGTAAATGATGGTGTTTTTGTCAGAGTAATCCGCGCTGTTGTCCACATTCAGGAAAATCGCTCCCAGCGTATTCTCATTTGCGGAAAATGTCTCATGGAGATATCGCTCATTATCCTCGCCCTGAACAATGGGGTAGCTAATCTGGGAAGGTTCCGGATAAAAACGGATCCATCCCACTGTGTCTGGATTGCTCTTCATCAATTCCTCAAAATCCACCCGGAAGCCCTCCTGCTCATCCGGATTGGTCAGCGCCACATCCCGCACCTTTTCATACTCGCTCCGGCCGTCCAAGTATCCTTTTCCAATCCGGATCAACTGGAACCCCGATACGCAGAACACCACAATGGCAACTGCCAGAATGAGATTCGACAAAACTCCTCCCTTTCGCTTCCGCCTCCTGCCTCTGCGATGCCTTTTCTTTCTATTTGCCTCTGCCATAATTGCATTTTCCTCCCGCGCCGCGTTTTTCCACAGCTTTCTGTTATTTATTCTCCATGATCTCCACGATCGTCTTTTCCGTTTCTTCCATTCCCGGCGAAGCGATCAGCCCCATATTGCGCATGGTATCCTCCGGCATCTTCCCGTTGATTCCGTGGATATTTTCGATACAGATCCCTTCCATAGCCAGATCCACCGCCCGGAAGGCCGCGTCCACCGCGGTGATCCCTTTCATGACGCAGCCATGGTTGCCCCCGTCGCAGATCATTCCCGTCAGACCGCTGGCCATATTCTGGATTACTTTAGTCAATTCCTCTTCCCCGCCGCCTCTTAAGTACGCAAGCCCGCAGGCCATCCCGGTTCCCGCGGCGATCCCGCAGCCGCAGAAAGCGGATAATTTTCCAGAGTATTCCTTGATGTACATAGTGATCAGATAACTGAGCGCTGTCGCCCGCAGCAGAAGATCATCATCCACCACCTCATAGTTCACCTCATAATAGGCGAACAGCGGCATCGCAGCAATGATTCCGTGAGCTCCGCTTCCAGTGATGCTCATTGCCGGCCTGCTTAATCCTAAAACTCTCGCCTCGATCGCTCCATTGCAGAGGAGCTGGGCGCTCTTCCTGGCGTCCTCCGATATGATCTGGCCTCCATTCTCCTTGAGGAGCTGGCCGGCGATCACAGCCCGCCCAGAATGGATCCCCTCTTCCAGAAGATCCATATTCATAGAAAACGCTTCTCGGATGAAACTGATCTCTTCCTCCGGAACCGTTCTGATATAGGTAAGGATATCTGACAGCCGATAACGATGGATAGCCGGCATCTCTTCCTCTGACGGCTTCATTTCTGCCTCCGGCGCCGGTTCTTCCGTTTCCTTAAACACGCGCTCTCCGTTTTTCTCGATGCTTACGATATGAGTATGGCTGTCCCGAATCCGCACGGTACAGACGTCTTGGGATGAGCGCACAGAAGCGTCGATGGAAATCCGGGAATCCACCCGATCCATCCAGACCTTTATTTTCCCTTCCTCTACCATCCGGGCCGCCTTTTCGTCGTCTTCCGGCGTAATGTCTGCAAGGGATTCCAGGCCTTTTTCCGCCTTTGCCGCCACCGCCCCCAAAGCCGCGGCATAGAGATTGCCATAGCGGCTGGAATTAGGGATCCCGCAGGTAAACGCATTTTTATACATCCCGGAATTCAGCGCCACCGAAACTTCTTCCGCCGCTCCATCCAGATAGCTCCTGGCAGTCGCCACAGCAAAAGCAATCGCGCCCGGCTCCGTTACGCCCAGGGCTGGTTTCATATCTTCTTTGATCAGTCTTGTCAATTCCTGCATATTATCCCTCTCTTTCTTCTTATCCCTAAGTCTTTTTCCCCGCCGTCCGCATGTCTATAATAGTATATCACAAATACTCCCTAATTTTAATTTTTATATATTTTTAATCGCCAGTTTATTGACTTTGCTTCCTAAGGCGGTATCATAAATTTATACTCAGACAGGAGGAGGATTCATTTTGAGAGAGAAATTGATACGGTTTATGCAGGGAAGATACGGAATGGATTACCTGGGACGGTTTACCATCATCCTTGGGCTTGCCGCCATCATCCTTTCCATGTTTATCGACAGCGCCATTCTTTCTATTTTGGCCTGGGCGTGTATTATTTTCGCATATTTCCGGATGTTTTCCCGGAATATCTATAAGCGTTCCTCAGAAAATCAAGCCTTCTTGACAAAAACTTATAAGATCCGCTGTTTCTTCGCCCGGCAGAAAAATATGATGGCCCAGCGCAAAACCCATCATATCTACAAATGCCCTACCTGCAAGCAGAAGATCCGTGTCCCCAGGGGCAAGGGACGCATCGAGATCCGCTGTCCCAAATGCAACACTACTTTTATTAAGAAAAGCTGATTAGGGAGCCTGCCTTTATGTTTGGATATATTGCGATCAACAAAGCAGAAATGAAATTTAAAGATTATGATGTGTATCATTCTTATTACTGCGGGCTCTGCCAGCGGCTGAAGGAATGTTATGGCCGCCGGGGCCAGATGACGCTGTCTTTTGATATGACCTTTCTGATCCTTCTGCTGACCGGCTTGTACGAGCCGGAAACAGAAGTAAAGACGGTAAACTGCATCGCCCACCCGCTGGAAAAGCACACTGCCAGGATCAATGAGTTTACAGATTACGCGGCGGCAGTCAATCTGCTTCTTACCTATTATAAACTGATGGACGACTGGACCGATGAACGGAAGCGGAAAAGCCTGGCGGCCGCCAGGCTTTTAAGGCCTCAGATCAAAACGATCCAGAATATCTATCCCGCCAAATCCGCCGCCATCGCATCTAACCTTTCCACCTTGACCGCCCTGGAACGGACCGGAGAGCAAAGTCTGGATAAAATGGCTGGACTATTTGGCCAGATTATGGCAGAATTATTTACATACCGCAAAGACGAATGGGAAGATTCCCTTCAAAAGATCGGCTTCTTCCTGGGAAAATTTATCTATCTGATGGATGCCTATGAAGATGTGGAGCAGGATCTAAAGACCGGAAGCTATAATCCTTTAAAGGAAGATTTCCAGAAGAATCCGGATTTTGCCCAGGACTGCCGCCAGCTTCTGACACTGATGATGGCGGAATGTTCCAGAGAATTCGAGACCCTCCCCATTCTTCTCCACGCCGATATCCTCCGCAATATTCTTTACTCCGGAGTGTGGTGCCGTTACACATCTGTTACGGCCAAACGGCAGGAAGCTGGTACAGGACAGACGTCTTTGCAGAATACTCATACAGGAGACAACAATCATGACTGACCCATACAGCGTCCTTGGCGTATCAAGAAACGCTTCCGACGAGGAGATCAAAAAAGCTTACCGGTCTCTGAGCCGCAAATACCATCCTGACGCCAATATCAACAACCCCAATAAGGATCAGGCGGAAGCTCGTTTCAAAGAAGTCCAGCAGGCTTATCAGCAGATCATGCATGAACGGGAATACGGTTCTTCCTCCCAGAGCGGCGGAGATTATGATTTTGGCGGATTTGGGGATTTTGGTTCCTTCCGTGGATTCAGCGGCCAGTACCGACAGGCAGGAAGCAGTTCCGCCCAGACAGAGGACGAGTTACATATGCAGGCTGCCGCCAACTTTATCAACAGCCGCCATTATCAGGAGGCCCTTAATCTTTTGAACGGCATGAAGACACGGAATGCCCAGTGGTATTTTTACAGCGCCGCCGCCAACTCCGGCGTGGGCAATAATGTAATCGCCCTGGAACACGCGAAAGAAGCCCTGCGTCAGGATCCCGGCAATCTTCAATATCAGATGCTGGTCCGCCAGCTGGAAAGCGGAGGCATGTGGTATGAACAGCGGCAGGGCCCTTACCAGACCACATTTTCCGGCGGCAGCAGCTGGTGCATGAAACTTTGTCTGGCTAATCTGGTCTGTAATCTGTGCTGCGGCGGCAGCGGATTATGCTGCGGCAGCGGCCCTTACTCAGGCGGCCGATACATCTAGCCCATTTTTTTAGAAAATACTCTTTCTCGCGAAAGGAGGTTTTTATATTGTTAGAATATCTGGTTTTATACGACAGTGAGTCCGGAAACACCAAGAAGATAGCGGCCGCTATTTTCTCCCGGCTTCCCGGCAACTCCAAGGATCTGATCGATATCACGACCGATAAAACGATTCCAGAGGCGAAAGTATATTTCGTAGGATTCTGCGTTCACCGGGGTACCTGCAGCCTGGCTGTCAGTGATTTCTTAGGTGACTTAAGCGGAAAAGAAATTGCTCTTTTCGGCACTTGCGGGATGGGGGATTCCCCGGATTACTATAAACGGATCGAACACAGCGTCAGCGCATGGATCGAAAGCGATAACGAGTACCTGGGCGCTTTTATCTGCCAAGGGAAAATGCCCCAGAAAGTACGGCAGAAATACGAAGCTATGCGTAATGAGGAAAACTCCGCCCAGATGGATCTTTTTATCCGCAACTTCGATGAAGCGCTTCCCCATCCCGACAGCCTGGATGAGGAACACGCAAAAGTCTTTGTAGATAAGGTTCTTAAAAAACTTCAAATAGGGCCGGGGGATTTTTAAAAATCCCCCGGCCCTATTTGAAAATGCCCTGTCCCTTTTTAGCTTTTCCCCCGATATTCCGAGATTCCCAGTCCTGCCAGTGTAAGCAGGATTCCCGCCCATCCAGGGCCTGATATCTTCTCATGAAGCACCAGCACGGAACTGATCACAGTGATCACCGGCACAAGGTAAATATACACACTGGTCTTTACTGCTCCCAATACTTTCACCGCAAAATTCCAGGTCGCAAAACACATGGCCGAAGCCCCCACTCCTAAGAACAGGATATTGAGAAGGTTCTCCGGTTTTGTAAACCGGGAGAGTCCCAACTGAAAATCAAAGAAAAATAGGGTTGGCAGCATAAAAATAATGCCGTAAGCAAATATTCTTCTCGTCGTCTGCACCGTTGGATATCCAAATTTGCTGATCTTCCTGGTCAAAATGGAGTAGCAGGCCCACACCACTGCCGCTGCCAGCGAAAGCAGATCCCCAATGGGACTTACTTCTACTTTGGTCCCCCAGAAACTGATCAGTCCGATTCCCGCCATGGCAACCGCAAATCCTAGAAAAAATCTGGCTTTCAGTCGTTCTTTTTCTCCAAAAATTCGGTTGAAGATTGCTGTAAAAAACGGAGATACTGATACAATGACTCCCACATTAGAGGCCAGGGTATAAGTCAAAGCGATATTTTCCAAGAGATAATACAGACAGACGCCGCACAGTCCTGCCGCCGCAAAAATGAACTCCTGCCTCCGGTCCGTCCCTTTCATCCGTCCGGGGTATACCAGCAGCAGAATCACAAACCCCAGAACAAACCGAAACAAAAGAATCTCCACAGGTTCAAATTCTTTCAAAAGAATCTTAGTAAAAATAAATGTGGTCCCCCAGATCACGATGGTAAGAATCGCGGCCAGATGGCCCGCTCCCTGTCTATGCTCCATTTTCTGTCTTTCTCTCTTTCTTGTCTTTTTATATGAAGCGGTATCTCAAAAAGCCTTTCCTCCGCTTTTTATTAAACCAAGCCCTGAACATCCGCAGAAATAACTTAGAAAAAGTCCCGCAGTTTACATTGTAACATGTCTGGCGCAAAAAAGCCGGGATGGATAGGAAATATTTCTTTCTATCCATCCCGGCTTTCTCTCTAAATCTGAGTCTCTGATCTGTAATCTACATTATTCCGCCGCCTTATTGATACAGGCAATAGCATTTAAACTTCTGGGATAACCGATATACGGCAGACATTGGGACACTACCTTGATCAGAAATTCTTTGTCATTTCCCATATTCATATTTCCCTTTGCGTGGGATGTAAGCTGAGGTTCGCAGCCTCCCTGGGCCGCCAGGAAACAGAATGTGATCATCTCCCGCTGAGCCAGTTCCAATCCTTTTCTCGTATAATAATCTCCAAAACAATTGGCTGCAAGCCAGCGGTTGATATGCCCGTTCTTCCAGGCTTCTTTCATCTGATCGCCAAACATGGTCACCTGAGCCTGGGCCCCTTTTTCCAGACGGTCCGCGTAAGTCGTCGTGGCCTGCCCTTCCAGGGGGAGCTTTACGCCTCTGTCCTCCAGGATTTCATTGGCAAGTGTCAGGAAAGGACGAACTCTTCCCATTCCCAGATAAGCAGTCGCCTGATAAATGATTTCTTTTACCTCCACCGGAGTCACTCCCGCATCCAGGGCTTTTGGAAGAATCTTCTGGAACTCTGCCGTTCCCTGGCAGCCAAGCAGCGTGGCCAGGATGGCCATATACCGAGTCCTGTCATCTAACTGCTGGCCTTCTTCGCCAGGAACTTCCTTTTCCGCAAAATGTTCAAATCTCTCCATAAATTCCGGATCTGTCTCATACAAATTCATTCTTGTCACACTCCCGTCATTTTTGTCTCCGTTTTTCTGCTTCTTTTTCTTCTGTACAGCAATCTATTTTAATTTCCCGTACTCCTCGTCAGATACCGGTTCACACCACTCATTAGAAGCGCCCTCCGCCGGGACTTCGATGGCAAGATGCTGGAACCAGGAATCCGCGGCCGCCCCGTGCCAGTGTTTCACCTCCGGCGGAATATTTACCACATCGCCGGCCTTCAGCTCCTGAGCTTCTTTGCCCCATTCCTGATACCAGCCTCTCCCTCCGGTCACAAGCAGAATCTGGCCGCCTTTATGATGAATGTGCCAGTTATTGCGGCAGCCCGGCTCGAAGGTAACATTGCCAACGCCGACTCTCTCCATGGTCAGCATTTTAAGATAACTCTGCCCGATAAAATACTGCCCAAAAGCTGTATTCGGATCTCCAATCTCAAATACGGCTCCGCCTCCTAAATCCCGTTTCATTTTCTCTGTATCCATATATAACGCCTCCTAATTCATTAAGTACAAGACTTTCCATCCGCTTTGTCTGTGTATATTGTAAAACGCTTTAAACCAATAGGCAAATACTTGGTTTACATAATACTTCATGCCTTTTAGGTATAATTTCAGTTTGATGATATAGGGCTTTATTATTGACATATGTCAGAAATAGGTGTAAACTTTCAATTAGGGCCGGGGGATTTTTAAAAATCCCCCGGCCCCGATGAAAAATGCCCTGTCCCAAATTAACATCTTGGAGGTGATCATTTTGCCAAGGCCGCGAAAATGCAGGCGTGTCTGCTCTATGCCTTCTATCCATGGATTTACTCCGATTCCGGATCAGCCCGACTGTTCTCCGGTGATCCTGACGGTGGATGAATATGAGGCGGTCCGCCTGATCGATAAGGAAGGGTTTTCCCAAGAGGAATGCAGTTCTTATATGGCGGTGGCCCGGACCACAGTTCAGCAGATCTACGCTTCTGCCCGGCACAAGCTTGCCCTGGCTCTGGTAGACGGCCTCCCCTTAAAGATCGAAGGCGGGGACTACCGTCTCTGCGACGGCGCGGAAAAGGCGTGCAACTGCGGCGGATGCCGCAGACATAGAATACAGAATAATATCCAGGAGGAACAAGAAATGAAAATTGCAGTAACTTATGAAAATGGAGAAGTTTTTCAGCATTTTGGACACACGGAACAGTTCAAGCTCTATACCGTGTCTGATCGGAAGATCACCGACTCTTCTGTTGTGGACACCAACGGAAGCGGCCACGGCGCGCTGGCTGATTTCCTGAAGGAATACGGCGTTGATACCTTGATCTGCGGCGGCATCGGCGGCGGCGCCCGCACAGCTCTAGCCGAGGCCGGTATCCATCTGTATCCCGGCGTGACCGGCGCGGCGGACCAGGCTGTAGAAGCGCTTCTGGAAGACCGTCTGGAATACGATCCCGACACCCTCTGCAGCCATCACGGGGAACATCACCATGAGGGACATGACTGTGGTTCCCACGGCTGCGGCGGACATTCCTGCCACGAGTAGATGAGCGGAAGTTTATCTGATAAATGGCCTGTCTGAGTTCAGACAGGCCGTTTCTTCTATAAATAATGTTTTTCTTTTTCTGTAAGTTTGCCGAGCAGCGTCTTAATTCCAAGGATTGCCGCTCCAACAAGGGATACGATCGCTGCCGCTTTCAAAAATATTCTCATACTTATCCTCTCTTTCTCCCCATTTTTAGACGATGGGGACGTCAACTCTTTACTTCTTCAGCCTTCCTGTAGGAAATTTCTCCTCTCACTGCCAAAAGGCGAAGTCCCTGATACGGCTCTCTTTGGCAGCAAAAGATTGTTCCATCGGTGATCTCCACCGTGATTTTATTCTCCCAGTCCTGGGGAATGTAAAGCTTCTTACAGATTCGATAGTCCTTGGCCTCTTTCCTAGACATCACAAAGCTTGTCACCGGCTGTGTCTCCTTTTCTAATATCCAGCTCATAAATTTTGCTGACATGATTTCTATCCTCCGGATTCCTGTAGTCCACATATCATACACCGTTTCCATCTTCTTCCTCCTGGCAGTCCCTATTTCATCAGTTATCTATCCGCGGCATACAATGCTGCCTCATTTTTAGCTTTGAGAGAACACAACATTTCTGCCGCTTTCTCCATAACTCTTGCAGAATCCTTCTTCCATCAGCCACTTTGCCTCATCCCTTAGGGTCTCCTCATAGGGCCTGGTGTGATATCCCAGTTCCCGCTCCGCCTTAGAAGAGTCAAACTGATTATTTCTGGCCAGATTATACACGGCAAACTTCGTCATCATAGGCTTTTCTCCCGTCTTTTCCGCCTTTTTCTCCATCCACTGAGCCAGTTTATAAGCCATACCGATCGGCACATACAGATACGGCTTCTTACAGCCGCTGGCTTTGTGGAGCATCTGGCACATTTCCTTTAACGTTACTTCCTTATTCCCAAGGATATAACATTCACCAATCCTTCCCTTATCCGCCGCGCTTACACAGCCATGAGCCAAGTCCCGCACATCACAGAGGTTAAACGAACCGCCCATGCCTATTGGCATCTCGCCGTTCATGATCTTGATGACCGTCCCTGTGGTCTCGCCCACCGCATGATCTTCCGGTCCCAGGATCCCGCTTGGGTGAACGACGCAGGCTTTCAATCCTCTTTCCGCGCAGGCATCCAGCACCGCCTGGGTAGCCAAGGCTTTTGATTGACTGTAACATCCCACCTGCCTGCTTTCATCGATGGGTGTAAACTGGTCCGTCTCCCGGATCAAAGTTCCCTTGGGCTGCTCTTTGATCGCCCCTGTAGAACTGACATATACCATCTTCTGACATTCGGGATGTTTCAGACATTGGTCGATCATATTCTCTGTCCCGCCCACGTTAACATCCATTAATTTCTGATTAAAGGCCGCGTTTGTCGTTACCATGCTGGCGCAGTGGATAACGATCGACGTTTGTCCCTCTGGGATGGTGAAAAACCGTTCCAGGGAATCCACATCACAAAGGTCTCCCTTCACAATCTCCACTTCCTTTGGAACATATTGGGCGGCCCGGTCGCCCGCAAGCACCAGCGCTCTTACCTTGCTTCCCCGTTCCAGCAGTTCATGGCAGATATGGCTTCCCAGGAAACCTGCCGCCCCTGTTACCAGATACACTATGTTTTCCATAAAAAAGACCTCGCTTTCTCAATCTTATTGCCATCTGACGAGATCAAATATAAACGAAGTCTATTGCCCTTTTATTTCTGTATAATTTCTATTTTGTTAATTCCGTTTTTCCGCAGAAATAGAAAAAAGGCAGCGTCTCTTTGACTGACTGCCTTGAACATTCCTCCTATTTCAAGCCTTTGGTCAGCGGGATCAGGCATAAAAGAAGTACGATCCCCACAATTCCAACCAGGATTCCCATGATTATACTGCTCCATACCATCGTCAGGCACATTCCCACGCCAAGGATCAAGGCTCCGGCAATACCAAGCAGAACGGTTCCAATAATTTTCCCTGACAGGCGGACCGGACTTTTCTTTTCCATTCTCCGCCACACCAGCACCATGACCAGCAGTACAGCCGCTCCGATCACGCCCATAATAATCCCCTGATCAAAAGCGTTCCACTCCGGGATCAATGTCATACACATTCCCAGCGCAAACAGGATTCCTCCGATGGTTGACAAGATCATTGCTACAAAACTACTCTTCTTCATTTTTTACCTCTCCCTTCTTCTTTGTTCT
This sequence comes from Lachnospiraceae bacterium KGMB03038, assembly GCA_007361935.1. Classification (NCBI taxonomy): domain Bacteria; kingdom Bacillati; phylum Bacillota; class Clostridia; order Lachnospirales; family Lachnospiraceae; species Lachnospiraceae bacterium KGMB03038. The sequence continues at coordinate 3,078,186 of CP041667.1, forward strand.
TCCTTTTCCCTCTGCTGTTTTTCTTCTGCCAGCCTTGCCTTGGCTTCTTCCACAGTTTCTCCGTCTCTGGTCAAAAACTCGTCCACAAATGCATCTGACATTTTGATAAATCCATTTACGGCGTCTTCTTCGATTTTCTTATAGCCGCCTACTACCCCTTCTTCGATCTTCTTATAGCCGCCCACCACTTTCTCGGCTATTTTCTCATTTTTCTCTGCCAGTTTTGACTTAGCCACGATTCATTTCCTCCTTTTGATATCTTCTTTTGACTCTGTAAGAATATCCCGTTTCTGTTGCAAAATCGTTTCTGTTTTGTTTCTGAAATATGAATCCTGCCGAATTTTTCAAAATACCATCTATCTTCCGCCATGAAATCCTTCTTAAGAAACGCCCCGCGGCTCTTTCAGTTATAACCCCGGAGATTCTTTCCTTTTATGGGCATAACAGATCATACTGATGCCCAATGCGGCAATAAGTACACATACCGCCATTCCGGTCATGCCATTCATCCGATCCGCATCCAGGCTTCCTGTTTCCTGAAAGGAAGCCAGCATGGTCATCTGCAGCGTCAGCATGGATACCAGCGCGTCAGCCACCCCTATATTGCGGATCGTGATCAGGATGGGTGACTGCATTTTTCTCACTTTTACCATATTGATCACAGCCATTGTGATCTTATAAAACGTATATGCCGCTATAGATATGGCGATGATATCGGGATAACTGCGGGCTCTCCCTTTCGCTATCGTCAGCAGGACAACTCCGCTCAGCGCCAGATTTAACACCAAAAGCAGGAGGCCATCTATTTTTATAACTGCCAGCTCCGCTTCTCTGATCCTCTTTTGATCTTCCATCTTGGATATTTTTCTTTCTGTATTCACCGCCTGATAGCGCATGAGCCCCAGCAGACTGTAGTAGACGGCCATCGCAATGAACCAGGACGACTGATTCAAAACGCCGATCACACCGTTATATATGGTATAAACCACATTGATCACAAAGCTTGGCAGGGTGGTCAAAACCGTTCGAAACCTGTAGTCTTCCAGGAAATGAGCTCCAAAAACCGTCTTCTTTCCCAGCATCAGCACTCTCCCTGCCGCTCCTTTTATCACATCTTTATATAAGCATATACCGGCCATCGTCAGCGAAATGGCCGCAAGAATATATACGACGATCCCTATAAAATCCGGCAGCAAATTTTTCTGCGACTGGACCACAGACAGGACAGAAACTACTGCCGCCGCCAGGTAAATGATCCAATGCGCGATCTTGTTTCTCTTCATCTTTTTCAGCAGTGTTGCTGGCACTGCTCTTCCCTCCTTTTCCCATTATCCGACTGATCTCTTATTTACTTTACTTATGGATTTTCCTTTTGTGCGGCAACACTATATCACAGTTTTGTTTCATTTTTGTTTCTATTTTTTATAATTGTATTGACACAGTGTCAGCATCGATATACAATAGCACTGTTGACACGATGTCAGTATCAGAAAGTGAGGAAATGACCTATGAAGAAAAATATTGGTTCTACATTAGCTTTATATCCTACTCCGCTTGTTGTCGTTGGCGCCATGGCCGGCGAAAAGCCAACCTGGACATTAGTAGGACATGTGGGCATCATTGGGCACGACCGAATTTTAGTAAGTCTTGCGTCCAATCATTACATTAACAGCTTTATTAACGAAGGGAAAAAGCTGTCTTTAAATATCGTTGACAGTTCCTGTCTTCCGGAGGCTGACTATGTAGGCAGCGTAAGCGGGGCCAAAACAGACAAATCCAACGTATTCGACTATGAAGTCGGAGCGGCCGGGACTCCCATCATCCAAAAGGTACCGTTGGCAATGGAATGTACCGTTGTTGATGTTTACAATTCCAAAGGTTTTGAAAATTTCATCTGTACCATCGACAGTACTCTGGTCGAAGAAACTTGCCTGAATGAAGAAGGACGTATTGATTACCACAAGCTAAAGCCAGTACTTTTTGAGTTCCCGACTTACGAATACATACAGACCGGCGAAGTCTTGGGGAAATGTCTGTCCTTCAAAAATAACCTGTAACAGCCGCAAAACGGATTGGAGAAATACATTGGATGGAAGCCATGACAAAGGAATCAAATCAATTGACCGCCCTGCGGCAAAACGAAATCATCGAAGCCTGCAAGTCCCTTTACCAGACAAAAGGGTTCCGGGAAGTAACGATCAAAGAGATCAGCAAGAAAACCAGTTTTTCCAGGCCTTCCATTTATAATTACTTTGAAACAAAAGAAGAAATATTTCTCGCACTTTTAACAAGAGAATATGACCGTTGGACGGACAAACTGGAAACTGTCTCAGAGTCCAATGATAATTGGGACCAGGAAGCGTTTGCAAAGGCGCTGGCCCACACACTGGAAGACCAGGAAATCATGCTGAAGATCCAGACCATGAACTTATATGAAATCGAGGAAAACAGCCGGGAGGAACGGCTCGCGGAATATAAACGCTCCTTCTACCGCACTATGACTGTCATTGACGACTGTCTGGTCTCCTATAAACCTGATATAACAGAATTAGAAAAACAGGATTTCCGCTATGCTTTTTTCCCGTTTATGTATGGAATTTACGCATATGCGCACCCTACCGAGAAACAGCTTACTGTCATGAAACAAGTGGGAATCCCGCCATACAGAACTGACAGTGTTTGAACTGGCATTGCATTGTATCCGGCGTCTTCTGCCGGAAAGATAAGGAGAGATCGAAATGGAATACACAACACTTGGAAACACAAATATAGAAGTATCAAAACTCTGCGTAGGCTGTATGAGTTTCGGAAAACCCGGAACACTCCACGACTGGACGGTGGACGAGGCCGCGACAGAGAACATTGTAAAGCACGCTCTGGACCTGGGAATCAATTTTTTCGATACCGCAAATGGCTATTCGGAGGGCACCAGCGAAGAGTATCTGGGCAGAGCTCTTAAGAAAAATGCCGCAAGAGATAAAGTCGTCATCGCTTCAAAGGTCTACTTCAATCCGGGAAGACTTTCTTCCGAAGCCATCCACCGGGAGATCGATGGGAGCCTGAAGCGTCTCGGCACAGATTATCTCGACCTGTATATCATTCACAGGTTTGATTATGGGACGCCGATCGAGGAGACAATGGAAGCGCTGAACGATCTTGTAGTATCCGGGAAGGTGCGTGCCATCGGAGCTTCAGCCATGTACGGATACCAGTTCTATAATATGCAGTTAGCCGCCAGAGACAATGGCTGGGCACAATTTTCAGCTATGGAAAATCATTACAATCTGCTCTACAGGGAAGACGAACACGAACTGATACCAATCTGCCGTCAGATGAATGTATCTCTTATGCCTTACAGCCCTCTTGCAGCCGGGCATCTGACCAGACCAGAATGGAATTCGGACTCTATCCGGAGCAAGACCGACCGTGCGGCGATGGGAAAATACGACCGCACCCAGGAGCAGGATATGGAAATCGTCCGCAGAGTCCATTCTCTTTCAGAAAGATATGGCGTGAAAATGCAGCAGATCGCCCTGGCATGGGAATGGGCCAAAGGTGTGGCCTCACCGATCATCGGAGCCACAAAAGCGACTCATTTTGACGATGCCGCCGGAGCATTTGCTGTAAAACTTACAGCGGAAGATATCGCCTACTTGGAAGAGCCCTATATGCCCCACAGAATCGTGGGCGCTATCGACCAAAATCCTGCCGATGGAGTTAAGCTGCTGGATGAAAAAAAATAATTGTTTCATAGTAAAATCCCGGAGGTTCAGTCCTCCGGGATTTTAATTCACCTTTTCAATGCTGCATTTAGAATTTCAACTAACCTAACAGCATCACTTTCTCCCGTAAGCAGTGATTCATTTGCTTCCAATGTACCTTCTGCTACGATCGCGTCATTGCAGATCTGATTCCCGCTTTCCAGCACCACCAGATCATCCTCTACGATCTCTTCCAGATCGACCGTTCTTTCCTGACCTTCTCGCCGTACGCATACGCGGGGACGATTTAAAATCGACAGCTCATCTACTAATTTTTTTGCTTTCAGTTCCTGGGTGATTCCAATGATGATATTTAAAATAATGATGGCGATAAACAACATGTTTGAATAAGCGCCTACCGCAAAAAGAAGACCCGCGATCAAAAAGTTCAAAAAATTAAAAAGTGTAAACAAATTCTCAGAAATGATCTTCCCCCTGCTTTTTGTGATCTGTTCCTGCCGTGTTTCTCCTTTCCCGGCTTCCCTGCGTTCATTCACCTCAAAAGCAGACAAGCCTGATAGGATCTCTTTTTTCTGCCGATCTATATTTTGCTGTTTTTCCATGCTTTCTTCCTCCCTGTTATCTTTTCTACAACAAAGGATAGCAGGGAGGGCTAAATATTCCGGTAGGATTTCTTAAACAATTCATAAACAATTCCGTCTCTTGCGTTCATCTTCTGAAAGGTTTCCCGCCCTGCTTAACAGACGGCCGACGTAAATAGACTTCACAGATACCGAGAAAAACAGAGGCCGCGCACAAAGCGTTTAAAAGAAACATGGAGTTTCCCATAAAATTCATCAGCGGATTGAACCAGTCCAAAATCTGTATGACCACTAATGAAATACTGCAAATAATACATATATGTCCCGCAAGTGTTTTTAAGATATTTATCGTTCTCATTACAATCCCTCCGTAATAAATATTCCGTCTTCGACTTTATGCCCCGCTCTGTATGGATGATTCACTACCCGATCCTTTAATGTCATAAAGGAGCAGTGCCCTCCATCCAGATTATACGCGGCCTTGCAGCCAAGCTTTTCAAACAATCCTGCCATTTCATCCAAAAACATTCCTCTGGAATTATCCTGCCTGCCGTCCACGACTAACAGACAATAATGTCCCGGCTCATAATAACCAATGGCGGTCCTTGGGTGCGATTCCCGGATATAGGACCATGTTTGGAATGTTGTTTTAGCTTTCCCATTATCATCCAGAAGGCTGGGTCCAAAAATCCAGCTCTGATATGCGCCGCTGTCAATTAACTGCTGCGTATTCATTTCTTCCGGCGCGTATATCTTCATTGTTCCGTCCCAATTCAGCACACAGGTCTCCATATCTGTCTGCTTTGCCCGGTAGATCACCCCATTCCGGATGATCGTTCCGTTATTTTGATGCCTGCTGTTGCTGTAAGAATCTCCGTTCACGGCAAGAACAGATTTTAAACGTGCCGACATGTCAGACAATTTTTCATCATATCCCACTCCATAGACATTCTGCGCAAAACAGGTCTGCAGACATGTAATATCACTGATATAGATATCAGCAAGTACGTAGGAAATATTCGTTCCATATTGTAAATGTTTGCCTCCCTGCGTCTTATCAAGCCTGCTCGTATCGTATGTATTATAGGAAAGCTGTACAGATACGTTGGGACTTGTATATGAAGTATCTGTAGAAACGACTTAATCGGTAAACTTGTCCGCGAATTTCTGATGCCAGTCCTGTGTATCCAGAGATACTTTTGTTGTCGGAAGACCGTTGGAATAACTGCTCGTCAGCGACTGTAATTCTTCTTCCCTCGCTTGGGGATCCTCGGTCTGGTTCTCGCCTTGGGACGTGTTTCCCTTATTCTGCGAAGAGCCTGAATTATCCGGTAACTTTTCCTTATCCTGACCGGAAGAATGATTTGCGGCCTGCGCGACCATTGTCCGCGCGGAGATGCCTTTCTGCGGAAGCAGATAATTTACGCCATAAATCCCGCATAACAAAAGCGCCGCGATCACCAGGTCAGCCGCAAAAGCAATTATTTTCCCTCTTACTCTTTTTTTCATCTTATCCCTTCTTTCGTCTTATGCTCAAATGTAGTCTATCGGATATATCTAATAACTTCGTATAAATTTGTTAAACAACTTTTAAACAATTTCTTATCTATAGCCACTGTCCCGCCATCTCCTCCATCTGTTCATCTGCCCGGCTGACAATTTCAGCGCACTGTTTCAGCTGCTCCTGCATTTCTAATGTAAACTGCCTGCTCTTTTTATATCGAAGCTGATGTTCCAAACTCGCCCAGAACTCCATCGCAATCGTTCTCAGCTGTATTTCCACATTTTTTTATATCTCCCTGCTTCAAAAGCAGTCCCGCTATATGATAGACATCGGAAATAAACGGACATACCACTCTTACGCCCGCGATATCCATGATGTTTTCAATCATTCCGCTGATCGTAAGCGGTACGTTCTGACGTATCATTTTTTCTTTTATGCTTTCCGGCGATTTCACCCGGCTGTTAATTGATTCAATAGGATTCCTGTCATTGCACGCCTGAAATTCACGATTTAAAATTTCTAATTTTGCCGTAATCTGGCGAATACCCGCTTCATAAAAAAACATAATCTGATTATATTGTTCTGTAATATTTAACGCGTCGCTGGCTATGGGAAGAAACAGATGTCTTTCTTCTTCTGGCTGAATCTGCGCGACCTCAACGATCGTCTGGTTCCCTTTTTTCCTGTTATACATATTTCTAAAAATGTTCTGCATATATTTACTCACCTCGGAAATAGAATACTCAGGAAATCTAAAAGGACAGAATGGATTTTTTAAATAAATTCTAAAATTAAGTCTCGTTTCATATGCGGGAGCAGTATTCTTCTAAACAACAAATCATGCGCGGAAATGACTCAGAGCCGCCCATACGGACGGCTCCTGCATATTATAGATCCGATATCCATTTCACTGTTTTACGGAATGCATCTTCACGGCTTTTCCGGCAGTCTCCCGGATATTGTCTCTCAATTTTAAACATTTTCAGCTTAGGCGGATTTAAAGGGACAAGAATGTGGCTTGCTTTTTCATATTCCAGGATATCTACCCGGATGTTTTCCACACGGATGGCTGTATTCTCATCGAAATGTTTCAGCGGTTCTTCGTAGATATAGGATAATTCGAACTGCCGGTGGAGGATCAGATTCCGGATTGCCGGGCCATATTTCAGATGCGCGGCCATACATGGAAAATCTTTTCCCCTGTATGTGAATTCGGATGCGGTTGTGAAAGTTTTGGACGCCATACTTTTATTCCCACGCATGCCTCCCCATACGCAGTGCAGCGGGGAAATCGCCGCGACACCGCAGATATCCGGCATGAGGGAAGCGCAGAGCAACGCCAGGACCGCGCCTTTCGAAACCCCATACATGATAATCTTTTCATGGCCCTTGTTTTTCAGCCACAGGATCGCTTTTTCAAATGGATCGACCGGCACCCGGACCAGTTCTTTTGGCAGCCCGTCTACGTTCCAGTAACAAACGCCCAACGCGGCGATACCACACCGGGCAAACATAGCGCCGACATGCATTGGAATATTTTCATTTCCTTCACTGCCGCCTACTACGATGACCGCTTTTTTATGATCCTGTTCTTCAGCAGGGACGTGATAAAATCCATAGACCCCTTCCCGCGCAACCGTTGTATACTCCTTCAAAACATACTCATAAATGAGGGAATGATTGCCGGAGCCGTCTTGAAATGGAATTTCCGCGGTCTTTATAAATCCGCGTTTTTCGTAAAATTCCCATGAAGCAAGCGTGTTTGTAAACAGTCGTACGTTTCCTGCCCATCGGCTTTTGCCCGACTCAAAAACTGTGTGACTAATGCGGTCCCCAGGCCTTTTCTGTAATCTCTTTTGGACGAAAGGGCAACAAGCTCAAGATCACATCTCCCAAAGGTTTTCTTGTCCCTTCCCTCAGCTGACGAAAAAAAGCGTCAAACTGTTTCTGAAACGTTTCCGACATTTTATATCTTTTCAAGTAAAACAACCTGACGATCCTCCGTTTCAGCCACATAGGTAAAGTTGCATTTTTCAATCAGGATCTGCGCATAATCACACAATAGTATCCTGTCATTCTGATCCGCAGGACATGTAAAAAAGCCCTCATAGAAACATTCCCCGCAGGCCGCCGCAACTAAATGGCTGAGCAAAGCCGTTGACCATATTCCGTTTAATCCGAATCCCATTTCAGACAGCTCCTAGTTTCCTAAAAACACTCCTTGAATACCAAGTAATAAGTATGGAGGCAATCGATGCAATGAGCATTACCGCCCAAGCTCTTTCAGCGCATATGTCAAATAAAACCCCATAAATCATTTGTCCCAGCGGTTGTCCGCACATAGCAACGGAAACTAATGCAGCCATAATTTTCCCGACCAACTCTGGCGGCGTCTGCGTCTGGGCCACAGTATAGATCTGCACGACAAATACTGTGGATACTCCCATAGCGGCAAAACACATAGTAGTAATTATCCAGTAAGAAATCATTTCCGGCAGTCCAAGCATCAGTGAAATTCCCATTAAAAATACTGAAACCGCGCAAATCAACAGCAATACATATAAATTCCCCAGTTTTATTCTTTTTGTCACTATTCCAGCGAAAAAACCTCCGCATAATCCTCCTAAAGAAAGTGCCGCCTGGGAAAAGCCATACCATATATCAGACATATTCAAAACTTCTGAAATCAATATTGGCACCCCTACAATAAGTACCGCGCTTAATACCAGATTAAAAATACATACCAGAATAATTACACAGATAAATATCGGCTGATCCTGTTTCAAAAAGCGGAAACTTTCTTTCAAATCATTGATCACGGCTGCGGCAGCCCCTGTTTCGCAGCTGCGTTTTTGATATGGTATATGTATAAAAATTTCCATAACCGCTGATAAAGCAAAGCAAACGATACTCGCGGCCAGGATTGGCCAAATTCCATAAAATTGGAGAATAACTCCGCCAATTGCAGGTCCTGCGAAATTAGCCAAAGTATTTACCTGGTTGATTACCGCGTTTCCCATAGAAAGTTTCTCCATCGGAACAAGCAGGGGTACGCTTGCCTGCACGGAAGGCTGATAAGCCCCGGAAATTCCATACATCAGCATTAAAAACACAATAAATAAAGGAACCATTGGAACTTTGTCAAACAAAAAATAGAATACGGTAATGATAATCGCTGTGCTAAAATCCAAGCCGACCATAATATTTCGCTTATTTATCCTGTCCGCAAGAATCCCGCCTGCCATTGATAAAACAACCATAGGAAGAAAAGAGCAGGCTGTTACGAGCCCGAACAGGGTAGATGAACCAGTTTCTTTCAGCAAATAGTAGGGCAGCGCAAAACGCAGAATCGCGTTGCCAAATAGGGAAATAACCTGCCCAATTACCACAAGAGTAAAATCTCGATTAAAAAGTTTATTCTTCATTTCCAAAACCTTTTTCCTCCTTAAAAAAATTTATAAACCGACCGTCGGTTTTTATAATTGATAAAAATAAACCGCACTTGCTTGGCGCAGTTTATTTTTATCATCTTCATCCATTACTTATTACAGAGTCGAAGAAAAGCAGAAATCGTATTATCGTCTAACAAACTATCAATACCTAAACCGTTTAAAAGCATATTAAACGTGTCGCATCTTTTTTTCATTCCGTCTATATCTGTCATTTTAACCAAAGGATTCAACCATACATTTGTCAGTATCATGATCGCTTCCGCGATCTCATGCGGATTTTCAATCTCAATCGAACCATCCTTCATACCTTCCGTCAAGATCGGTTCTACGAAATGCGGAGCTGCAAAGTCGTATATCTGTTCTATCTGCATTGCCAGAAAGCGCGGATTGTTCAACAGACATGGGGACACTGTGAGCAATACACTTTGATTGGAATGAAGCACCGCTGTCTGGAATATTTTTCTCAATTTTTCAATAGCGTTTAAATTATGATCATCCCTTATTTCTGCAAATATTTCTGCATTTTCATTTCCAAGGCGGTGAAAGATTGCTTTTAATATATCTTCCTTGGAATCAAAGTGATGGTAGATTGCTCCTTTAGATAGTTTCGTTTCATTGATAATATCCTGTAATGAAGTATTGTCATACCCCTTTTCAGAAAACAGTCCGGCAGATACATCCAAAATTAATTTCATTGTTTCTTCCGGATATTTATTCCGTGCCATATTTCACCTCCGCATACAAACCATCGGTCTGTATATAGTATAGATTCCATCGGGAGCTCTGTCAAGGAATTTTTCAGCATAATTTTCCAGCAATAAAAAAGAGCCCGAAAACCTTAGTTTTCCGGGCTTTTGAAAGGCGCCAACCAGATTTGAACTGGTGATGAAGGTGTTGCAGACCTCTGCCTTACCACTTGGCTATGGCGCCTTATCGGGCACTCGTTTATTATAGCAAATGCCCGCATTGAAGTCAATATTTTAAAAGCCTAATTCTTCATTTACCAGGATCACTTTAATCCGTCCCGGCACCTTAGAATATCGAGTCACCAAAAATTGACAACAGATCGTATCTGGATTTTTACAGTCAAAACAGGCTCCTGTCTTACAGCACGGTGTATCCAGATCAAATCTCTGGGCGTTGATGGGCGCCGCTTCATTCCTTGCTCTGGATACCGCGTTTTCCACATCCCTGACAACCTTATTCATCCCTACGATCATCAGCACGTTTCTGGGACCTGCGCAGATTGCCGAAACACGGTTTCCATAGCCATCGATATTGACCAGCACGCCATCCTCTGATACCGCGTTTGCGCTGGACAGGAAAAAGTCACAGTCATAGGCGGCCAGTTCCCGCTCCCGTTTCTCCTGCGGTGTCTTTGCCTCATCCCGGTTATATACCGTATAACCGCCTTGACAGACCGCATCTTTTAACCCGATCTCCGCGATCGACATCGAACCGCCCCAGCCAATAGAACTTCCCTCCGGGATCAGCTCCAGCGCTTTTTTCAGCGCTTCTTCCTTTGTCTCCGCGTAAAATCCCTCCACATTTCGAGATTCTAAAGCTTTGATAACCTTCTCTCCTAATAGTTTATTCCGTTTGATCCGATTTTTATTCATCCGGTCCACCTCCTTGGGTTATTATAACATATTTCAATTGGGGCCGGGGGATTTTTAAAAATCCCCCGGCCCCAATTCAGACTGTAGACAAAGTTGGTGCTGGAGCCTAGCTCCAGCACCACTCTTTTTGCCAAAATGCCAACTCCCATATTTTTTTATAAAAGATAAAAAAGAATCCTGATTTTTTGTCCTGCCTTTCCCTTACATCCAGAATCTTTGCCAGCTTTTTCAGATTCATGCACGCAAAGGTCAGCCCCGCTTTCATTCTCATTCGGGCGTTGCCGATGTATTGTGTGTATCGAAATCCATGCTGTTCTTTTGCACTTCCGAACAATCTCTCAATGGTTTCTTTTCTCAACATATAGATCTCTTTGTTCCCGAGAGTATAGCGGATATCCTCACTGGTTTCCAGATACTCTTCCCAAATGTGGCGGGAGATCGTTTTTTCATGCTCTTTGCTTTCTGTACAGTTGCAAAGGTAAGGGCAGGTTTTACAGATGCTTTTATCGCTCTTGTATTCTTTGTACCCCTCCCGGTTCGTTGTCCGATAAGTAAGGATCTGATCCGCCGGACAGATATAGCAGTCATTGTACTCATCGTAGACATACTCATATTTCTTGAAGAATCCATCTTTTGTCATGGGCCTTTTATACGGAAACAGAGGCTGTATCCCGTCTTTTAACAATTCTCGGGCGATTGCTGGAGTCTTAGATCCGGCATCCAATACCATCATCTCCATATCCAGGTCTTTCAACTTGTCGTACAAAGGCTTCCATGTCCTGCTGTCATGTTCATTCCCTGGATGCACAGTATAACCTAAGATCCACCCGTGCTTGTCACATGCAGTCTCTATGTTGTATGCAAAAACATGTTTATGTTCGCCTTTTCGGAACCACCCGCTTTCCGGATCTGAAGTACTGCATTTTTGCGTTTTGGCTCCTTCCGGGATCTCGTCTGAAGAACCGCTTTCACCAGAAGTGCCGCTACCCGCTGCAGGCGGTGTAGTTGAATCATCCTTTTTTTCTTTTAAAGGTTTCTTTCCATGATTTTTGCGGTCTTCATTGATTTCTTTTTTTAACTCCTCCTCATACCATAGAGCTTCTTGAGATGCAATCCTCTTTCGCCTCTTTTTGCTGTTCGCACAGGCTTTTACATGGGTAGAATCCACAAACACGGTAGACGTATCTACCAGATGAAACTTCATACATTGTTCGAGGATATGGGAAAAGATCTGTTCAAACAGTTCCGTATCCTTAAAACGCCGGGTATAGTTTTTCCCAAAAGTAGAAAAGTGAGGAACTGGATCCAGCATATCCAGACCGAGAAACCAACGATACGCTACATTCACTTCGATTTCTTTGATCGTCTGGCGCATACTTTTAATCCCATAGAGATACTGGATAAAAGGGATTTTGATCAGCATCACCGGATCCATGCTCGGCCTTCCGTTATCTGCACAATACTTGTCTTCTACAAGATCGTAAATAAAGTTCCAGTCAATTGCCCGGTCAATCTTTCGGAGCATGTGATCCTTTGGCACCATGTCATCCATGCTGAACAGCATCATTTGTTCTCTTTTTTTATCGGCATCTCTTGTCATCATAAGCGGGCCCTCCTTATAGGATAATTATACCATGTGCAGAGAACGCACCGCTTAACTTTCGAGTTGATAAGTAGGGGATTTTTCTTGATAAAAACCGGAAGAATCATTAAAATGTTGATAACTACAATAGAAAAGCCCCGGTGTAAACCGGGGACTTTGTCTACAGTCTGAATTGGGGCCGGGGGATTTTTAAAAATCCCCCGGCCCCAATTGAAAATGCCCTGTCCCTAATTAAAATCTCGCTCCCGCATCCGCCTTCTCCGTTCCTTCCAATCTGGCAGGAACCGAGTCATATACGCCTGAAACCGTTGATTATGACTGGGTTCGATCAAATGGCACAACTCATGGACAACGATGTATTCCAAAATTTCTTCCGGAAAGTAGTAGAGCCTGGTATTGATCCGGATCTTTCCCGTATTTACAGTACAGCTCCCCCAACGGGTCTTCATCCTCCGCAAAGTCCATCCGGAAGCGTGGACTTTCATCTGCGGTTCCCACTTTTTTGCGTAATACATCACTTTCTTTCTCAGAATTTCCTTTTGCGCTTTGCCAAGATCCGGTTCTATTTCCTTTCTGGCCGCCGCTTCACGCATAGCAAGCTGATGATTCTTGATCCAGGTTTCTTTGCTCTTTACAAAGTCTCGGATTCGTTTTTCCGGGACCTGTTTGGGCGCTGTTACCAGCACCTGTCCATCAGGCGGTTTCAGGTAAAGATTTATGTTTTTTACTCTTCGATATTCAATTGTAACTGGAATTTGATTGATATAAATTATTTTCGCCATGGGTTTATCATACCAGATTTTATTTAATTGGGGACAGGGTATTTTTCATCGGGGCCGGGGGATTTTTAAAAATCCCCCGGCCCCGATGAAAAATAGTTGTAACTTTCTCCCTTTTCTGTTATACTTTTCTCCAGACAAAGGCGTCTGAATACAGAATCTAGTCTGTATTCAGACGCCTTTTTTGCTTTCGATGAGCAAATGTATTTTATATATTATATTGTTACGGAGGGTGATTTTATGTGTTCTATCATGGGATACTGTTCTGACAGTGCAGACTTGGAATTATTTAAAAAAGGATTTGACCGGACCATCTCCCGCGGACCAGACGATACGCGGATCATGGATACAGGCCATGGTCTTCTTGGCTTCCATCGGCTGGCGATCATGGGGTTAACAGATGAGGGTATGCAGCCTTTCTCTCTGGATAAGGATGTGCTGGTCTGCAATGGCGAGATCTATGGTTTCCGTCCGATCAAGAAAAATCTGGAAACAAAGGGATACGTTTTCCAAAGCGACAGCGACTGTGAAATTCTGCTGCCGCTCTATCGGGAATATGGAGCGGACATGTTTGCCATGCTGGATGCGGAATTTGCCCTGATCCTCTACGACGGCCAAACCCAAGAATATCTGGCAGCCCGGGATCCCATCGGCATCCGTCCTCTTTATTATGGATATGACAAAGAGGGCGCCATCATTTTTGCCAGTGAAGCGAAAAATCTGGTGGACCTATGTGACCGGATCATGCCTTTCCCGCCCGGCCATTATTACAAAAACGGAGAATTCATCTGCTACCGGGATATCACAAAGGTGGCCAAAGTCTGTACTGATGATCTGGAAACAATCTGCCGGAACATTCATAACAAACTCTGTGCCGGCATTGAAAAGCGCCTGGATTCCGATGCGCCCCTTGGCTTTCTCTTAAGCGGCGGGCTGGATTCTTCTTTAGTCTGCGCTGTATCTGCCAAACTTCTGGATCGGCCGATCCGTACCTTTGCCATCGGTATGAGCGAAGATGCCATCGATCTGAAATATGCCAAAGAGGTGGCCGATTATATCGGGAGCGACCACACCGAGGTCATCATCACCAGGGATCAGGTGATCGGAGCCCTTCCCGATGTGATCCAGGCTCTTGGGACCTACGATATCACTACCATCCGGGCTTCCATCGGCATGTACCTGATCTGCAAGGCTATCCATGAGACTACGGATGTACGGGTCCTTATGACAGGAGAAATCTCCGATGAATTATTCGGCTATAAATATACAGATTTTGCGCCATCGCCTGAAGAATTCCAGAAGGAATCTGTAAAACGGATCCATGAGATCCACATGTATGACGTACTTCGGGCGGACCGCTGTATCAGCGTCCACTCTATGGAAGCCAGAGTTCCTTTTGGAGATCTGGACTTTGCCTCCTATGTCATGTCCATTGATCCCGCCAAGAAGATGAACACCTACAACAAGGGAAAATATCTCCTGCGCCGCGCTTTTGAAGGGGATTACCTGCCCCAAGATATCCTGATGCGGGAGAAGGCGGCCTTCTCCGATGCGGTAGGTCATTCTATGGTAGATTACCTAAAGGAATACGCCCAGCAGAAATACAGTGACGCTGAATTTGAAGAAAAGCGCGAGGCTTACACCCACGCCGCTCCGTTCACCAAGGAATCCCTCCTGTACCGGGAAATCTTTGAACAATTTTATCCAGGACAGTCCCAAATGGTGACGGACTTCTGGATGCCGAACAAAGAGTGGGAAGGCTGCGATGTGGACGACCCGTCGGCCAGAGTACTGTCCAACTACGGAGACAGCGGGAAATAATCAATCGGGGCCGGGGGATTTTTAAAAATCCCCCGGCCCCGATTGATAAATTCTATTTACTCTGCTGTCTCTTCTCCTTCCGCCTCTTCCGCTGCCGCAGCCCGGATCTCTGTTACCGTCACGACCGCCGTCTCTGGATCTGTCGTTAGGTCTATATCTGGATTGGAGGCAATCGCAAGATCGCCAACCTTGATCGTGTCACCCAGTTTCATATCTCCCACATCGACTTTCACTTTGTCTACCAATGCTGACGGATAAGCTTTGTACGCGACTTCATGCAAGAGCTGCTCCACCAGCCCGGTATTGACTTTCTCGTGGTTCAGCAGGATGATCTCTGCCACAGAGTGTACTTTCTCGTTGCTTACCAGGGCTTGAAAGTCAATTTCATCTACGCGCCCTTTCATTGTGTTAAAATCCACTTCTTTGATCAGCACATTCATAGTCTGCCCTTCGATATCCAGCATGATCTGGCTTCCTTTGCCGCTGGTCTTCAGCAGACGCTCAACTGCCGGCTTCTCCATCTTGACCGGGATCGATCCTTCCATGTCTCTCCCGAATACATTGCCGGTGACAAACCCTTCCCTTCTTAATTTCTTTGCCTTGATGTCCATGCTCCGTTTTTCAGCTTTTAAAGTATCCATTTGTCTCTTCCTCCAAAAATCTGATCACTTAGCAGCCTTCACATTTGAATGTTCCAAAATCGAATCTCAAACAGGCAGGTCGTTAAGTAGGTTATCTTGCTACATTTGTATTATAACACCTATGTCAAGGGGGGGTAAAAGAAAATTTCTGCTTTGATTGACGTTTCCCGCAAGATACGGTAGAATATCATGAAATGTTTGTAAATAATGATTGTGCATACGAATTAAAAAATTGGAGGAAAAGAACAATTATGTCTGCTTTGCTGATCGCCGCGATCATCTGTATGACGCTGGCTCTTACCTTTTATACCATCGGCGTTTTCTCCGAACGCCGCAGAGGCACCCTTCTTAAATGGCATGCCCTGGTCTTTTGGATCGGATTTCTCTTTGATACGACCGGAACAACCGTTATGGGCCGGATCGCGGGGGATGGTTTTCACTTCAACCTGCATGGGATCACTGGACTGATCGCCCTTCTGCTGATGGCATTTCACGCAGTCTGGGCTACTGTCATCCTGATCGCCAAAAAAGAACACGCAAAACAAACGTTCCACAAATTCAGCATTATGGTCTGGGCCATTTGGCTGATCCCGTATGTGCTTGGGATGTTTATTGGAATGAAGGGATGATCGGATCCCTATTGTTGATACGGAGGATTCAGCATGACGGCTTTTAAAAAATTTTTCAAAAAATATATCCCTCTCGGACTTCTCCTTTTTGCTCTGCTCCTTCCATCCGGCTGTGATTCTTTCAGGGAAGAAGCGGCGATTCCTTCCTCTCCCAGCGCCGAATCTCTTGAACAGATCCCGGCCTACCAGGGGGAACCTTACGTGGAAATCAATAACAACCAACCAGATTTTACCGATGAGGAATTGGAGCCTGACTCTTACGAATTTTACAGTGAACTGGATGATCTGGGGCGCTGCGGAACTGCCCAGGCCTGCATTGGAGAAGATCTGATGCCCACGGAAGACCGGGAAGCCATTGGACAGATCAAGCCCTCCGGCTGGCACACTGTAAAATACGCAGGCGTTGACGGCAATTATCTCTACAACCGCTGCCATCTCATCGGATTTCAGCTGACTGCCGAAAATGCCAATCCAAAGAATCTCATCACCGGGACCCGTTCCATGAATGTAGACGGTATGCTTCCTTTTGAAAATCAGGTGGCCGAGTATATCCACAAAACGGATAATCATGTCCTCTATCGAGTCACGCCTATTTTTGAAGGAGATAATCTGGTTGCCTGCGGTGTTCAGATGGAGGCCGAATCCGTGGAAGACGAGGGAGAGGGCGTTTCATTTAATGTCTATGTCTACAATGTACAAAAAGGGGTAGTCATTGACTACTCTAACGGCAGCAGCGAAGAGGGGAATCCTGCTGGAGATCCTCAGACCACTCCCGCTTCCGGCAGCGCGGCGGCTGGCGATACCGATTCTGAAGATTCCGCCTCCGACAGCCAGACTGCCAAAGGAGACACTTACATTTTGAACAAAAACACTCAGAAATTCCACCTTCCCGATTGCTCCAGCGTTCCTGATATCAAAGCACGGAATAAAGAAAACTATACAGGGACCCGCGAAGAACTGTTGGAACGGGGATACTCCCCCTGCGGGAACTGCAATCCCTAATCCGCCAACAAAAGCCTTCACATCCAAGCCGCGGAGCTGATGCGCGGCTTTCAAACGATTATTCTCTATAAAGAAAGAAGGAACCAGCATGATCCACAACGTTTTATTCGATCTGGACAACACTTTATTTGATTTTGATAAGGCGGAATCCCGTGCCGTAAGCTACACTCTACGGGAGCTTGGAATCGATCCAACCCCCGCGGTGGTTAAGCGTTACAGCGAATTAAACCTGGAACAGTGGAAACTCTTAGAACTTGGGAAACTGACCCGCAGAGAAGTAAAACTGCGCCGTTATCAGCTTTTGTTTGAGGAGCTTCATGTTGACTGTTCCGCCGCCAGGGCCGCAAAAATCTACGAGACCCAGCTTGGCATCGGACACTATTTTATAGAAGGAGCGCCGGAACTGCTGGAGACATTATATGGAAACTATTTGCTCTTCCTTGTCACCAACGGCACGGCCAGCGTGCAGAAAAGCCGGCTTAAGAGCGCCGGCATCGAGCGGTATTTTGAAGCTGTTTTCATTTCTGAGGAAATGGGCGCGGACAAGCCCAGCAGCGCTTATTTTGACGCCTGCTTCTCCCGGATTCCGAATTTTCAGAAAGGAGAGGCTGTCATCATCGGAGACAGCCTGACTTCTGATATAAAAGGCGGCATCAATGCCGGCATCCGGACGATCTGGTTTAATCCCAGCGGCACAGAGAATCCCGCAGACATCCGGCCGGATTTTGAGATCCGGTCTCTGAACCAGATCCCAGCGCTTTTGGAACGGCTTAGATGATCACAGAAACCTGTTTCCTCTGTCCGCGGAGAGAAAGGGAATGTTTATGAAGAAAGCAAACAGCTCGGAGAAAAAAATCCTCTATATCTCATTTATCCTGATCCAGAGTCTGGTCTACGGCATCGGAAATCCTTTGACTAAGGTAGCTTATCACAGTATTTCACCGCTGTGGCTGCTGGCCGCCCGGTACTGTTTGCTCCGATCCTTTTTTCTCTTGTCTTTCACAGGCCCTATTCCTACAAACGTCTCCCCCTCCAGCTTATCACCATCCTGGGGCTGTTTTTCCTGTGCTGCAATACAGGAACATTTTCCTTTGGGCCGGGGGAGGCTTTGGCTCTTCTGGACGCTCTCTGCCTGGCCGGCGTTCTGGTCTTTGGCGAGAAGGCCCTTGCACAGATGGATGTATTATCCGTCACCGGACTCCAGATTGGCGTTACTATGGTCTTAAGCCTGGCGGGCGCCCTGCTGTTTGACGATGTCTCCAGGCTTCCGTCTGTGGAACCGGAAGCCTGGCTGGTGGTACTCTACCTTGCGGCTGTCTGCACCATTGCCGCCTATCTTCTGCAAAATAAAGCGGTGGCGCATCTCAATGCCTCCACCGTTTCTATGCTCCAATGCACCCAGCCCATCCTGACATCCCTGGTAGCTTATTTTCTTCTGGGAGAGACTCTGAATGGCCTGGGATTGACCGGCGCTGTACTGATCATCCTCTGCCTTTTGGCAGACAGCCGCTACAGCTCGTTATAGATCAATGTCAGGATCATCTGGGCGGTCTCTACCATATTCCGCCCAGAATCCATACTGCTTTTCTGGATATAGCGGAACGCCTCTTCCTCTGTCATATGGTTGCGTTCCATCAACACATACTTGGCGTTCTTGATATAATTTTCTTCCCGCTCTGTCCTCTTGGGACGTTTCGCCTTCTTTCCGCCCAGCCTCTGATCCAGATTTTCCAGCATCATTCGGACGGTGTCGATAAATTCTGCCGCTTTCAAAGGCATGGTAACCGCTACCAGACCTTCTTCCCTGCGGCTGCTGACATTCTGCCTGGTATCTAGGAGAAGGACCTCAAAAAAACGGGGCAGACAATTTACCAGGTCTGTATAATACATATCCGGCAGACGTACCTTTGTGATCACAATCCCATGGGAGAGACGTCCCGCCTCCTGGAGAGCCGCGGAAGCCGTACTGACGATCCTGGCGTCGCTGTATCCATAGCGAAGAAGTATCTCTTTAATTTTTCTGGCTTCCTCCGCTTTCGCAAACGCAAGAATAATGCTTCCCATCTGTCTCCCTCCACTGTCTGCTGCCTCACATAGATATCTCCTGTCTGGATCGTCTTAGAATTTATGAAGATATTCCCTCATTTCCCAATCTGTTACTTCTTTGGCATAACGTTCCCATTCTTTCTGCTTCTCCTTAATATACATCGATGCATATCCCTCGCCCAATGTGTTTCTTAAAAAAGCATCCTCCGCGAAAGCAGCAACCGCTTCCTTCAAGGTACCTGGCAGAGCTCCCGCTTTTTCTTCTACTGGCGGAAGTTCTTTGTCCTGTCTCATTCCATCCATGCCTGCGGCCACTGCCGCGGCAATCGTCAGATACGGGTTTGCCGCTCCATCCGGCAGTTTCCATTCTACGCAGATCTCCCGGTTTTCCCCTTCTGTCACCAGGATCGGCGCGTGATAGTCTTCCTTGGACCAGAAACGTTCCGTAGGCGCGTAGAACCGGGCTTTCATCCTTTTGTAAGAGTTGACTACCGGATTAGAAATCGCCGTGATCCCATTCATATGTTCCAGAAGCCCGGCAATAAACCCATGCGCTTCCCGGCTCATTCCATCCGCCGCGGCTGGATCGGTGAAAATATTTTTCCCATCCCGGAAAACCGCAATATTCAAAGACATGGCAGATCCTGGAAGGTCCGTTCTCGGTTTCGGCATGAAGGTAGCATGCAGACCGTGTCTTTGGGCAACTGTTCTGACGGTAGAGCGGAAGGTCACCACCTGATCCGCCACCTTGACTCCACGGGATGGTTTGAAATCCACCTCGTGCTGGGCCGGCGCGTTTTCATGATGAGAAGATTTGATCTCAAAGCCCATTTCTTCCAAGGTCAAAATCATATCCCGGCGGGCGTTCTCTCCTCCATCTAACGGCGCCACATCCAGGTATCCGGCCATTTCTCCCGTCTCTGTCGTCGGCCTGCCCTCTTCGTCCGTCTGGAACAAGAAGAATTCACATTCCGGATAAAGGTCAATATGGTATCCCTCTTTCTTTGCTTCCTCCAGCACCCGCCGCAGAATACAGCGAGGACTTTCTTCCAAAAGATTTCCCTGACGGTCCGTCAAGTCGCATAGAAACCTCGCCACCTTTCCCTGTTGGGGCCGCCAAGGAAGAATCGCAAAGGTATCCAGATCCGGTTTCAAAAAAATCTGTCTGTGTCCCAATTCATTCATCCCTGTAATGTGGAAGCCTTCCACCCGGCAGCGTCCCGCAAGCGCTTTCTCCATCTGTCCGGCAGTCACCGCAATGTTTTTCAACATTCCAAATAAATCTACAAACTGAAGCCTGATAAACTTAACGTCCTCATCCTCGATCATTTCCAGGATCTCCCGCTCTGTAAACTTCGCCATTTTTTACCCTCCATTATTTTAAGGATTTTCTTTTATTATAACATTTTTCGTTGGGGCCGGGGGATTTTTAAAAATCCCCCGGCCCCGATTGAAAATGCCCTGTCCCTTTTTGACTTTTCCATCGGTTGGTCTATGACAGATTACTATATCCCATAAGAGAAGCATCTACCGCCTTCGCGACTTCCCGCCCTTCATGAATGGCCCATACTACCAAGGATTGTCCTCTTCGCATATCTCCAGCGGCGAATACTCTCTGCACGGAGGTTTCATATTGTTTCTCTGCCACGGTGCCTCTGCTGGTCTTCTCCACCTGAAAGGCTTTCAGGATCTCGTCCTGAGCTCCGGTAAATCCGGCGGCGATCAGGACAAGGTCGGCCGGGATTTCTTTCTCGCTTCCCGACACCGGGACCATGTCCAGCCGCCCTGTCTTCTCGTTTTTCTTTGCTTCCAGCCCTACGGTGCGGATCTTACAGAGCTGTCCCTTTTCATTTCCAATGAATTCCCGGACGGTGGTCTGGTAGATCCGTGGATCTCGGCCAAATACCGCGATTGATTCCTCCTGGCCGTAATCGGTCTTTAAGACTCTTGGCCACTCCGGCCAAGGATTTGATTCTGTCCGCATTTTTGAAGGCTTTGGCATCATTTCTAACTGTGTCACAGATTTGGCTCCCAAACGGATAGCCGTTCCCACGCAGTCGTTTCCCGTATCTCCGCCTCCAATGACGATCACATGTTTCCCCTTTGCCAGGGAATAAGGCACACTCTGAAAATCTGAATCCAGCAGGGTCTTGGTCACTTCTGAGAGAAAATCCACAGCAAATCGGATTCCTTTAAGTTCCCTCCCCGGCGCCTGAATATCCCTTGCCTTAGCCGCTCCACAGGCCAGGATCACCCTGTCGTATTCCTTGAGAAGGTCTTTTGCTTTCTTATCTTTCCCGATCTCTACGCCTGTGACAAATGTGACTCCTTCTTCTTCCATCAGCTTCCGCCGCCGCGCGATCACCCATTTCTCCAGCTTCATATTGGGGATTCCATACATCAAAAGTCCTCCCACGCGGTCGCTGCGCTCGAACACCGTCACTTCGTGTCCCCGCCTGTTTAGCTGAAACGCCGCCGCCAAACCGGAAGGTCCGCTCCCTACCACAGCCACGCGGTAGCCTGTACGCGCCTTTGGCGGACCAACCCTTACCAGATCATGGGCAAAGGCGTACTCAATGATCGCCCGCTCATTTTCTTTGGTGGAAACCGGCTCTGTATTTACGTTGCAGGTACACGCCGCCTCACACAAAGCGGGACATACCCGTGAGGTAAATTCCGGGAAACAATTGGTCTTCTGCAGCCGCTGATAAGCGCCCTCCAGATTATCCCGATACACCAGATCATTAAACTCTGGCACCAGATTATGCAGAGGACAGCCGGAAGCCATTCCGGCCAGCATATTGCCAAACTGGCAGAACGGAACCCCGCACTCCATACATCTTGCCCCCTGGACCTGCTGTTCCTTTGGAGGCAGGCTTTCATGGAATTCATGGAAATCCCGGATTCTTTCTTCCGGTTCCCGCACAGGCCCTGTTTTTCGCTCATATTCTAAAAATCCTGTCGCTTTTCCCATTTCCTAGTTCCCTCCTGTCCGTTTCTGACCCGTGCTTTCATAGAAGGCTTCCACCTGTGCCTGCTGCGGATCCATTCCCAATTCTTCATAATGCAGACTTAATTTCAGGATCTTCTTATAATCATCCGGTATGATCTTCTTAAACTTAGGAAGGTAAGTATCAAAATCTTCCAAAATCTTTTGGCCTTTTGGGGATCCTGTCTTCTCTACATGCTGCCGGATCAGGTTTTTCAGCTCTTTTTTGTCCGCCTTCTGGCTGACTTCTTCCATGGACACCATTTCCTTGTTGATGTTCCGGTACAGCGCGTTCTTCTCATCCAGCACATAAGCGATTCCTCCGCTCATTCCCGCGGCAAAATTCTTTCCCGTAGGCCCAAGGATCACTGCTTTCCCGCCAGTCATATATTCACAGCCGTGATCTCCTACTCCTTCAACCACTACCTGGGCTCCTGAATTTCGAACACAGAACCGTTCTCCCGCCATTCCGTTGATAAATGCTTTCCCGGAAGTGGCTCCGTAAAAAGCCACATTTCCAATGATCATATTTTCTTCTGCCGGATAAGCCGCCTCTTTTGGCGGCGCAATGATCAACTGTCCTCCGGAAAGTCCTTTCCCAAAGTAATCGTTGCTGTCGCCTCTTAGCTCAATGGTCAGCCCTTTCGGGATAAACGCGCCAAAACTCTGGCCCCCCGTTCCCCGGCAGTGGATACAGTAAGTATCATCCGCCAGCCCTTCCGGATACCTCCGGGTGATCTCCGACCCGAAGATCGTACCGAAGGCTCTGTTTACATTCTTTACCTGGACATCCATTTCCCCTGGCTCTCCTGTTTCCAGTTTTTTCCCAAGCTTCTTTACCAGAACCTTTTCATCCAGCGTCTTCTCCAGTTCGAAGTCGTAAGTCCCTTGAACATTATTTTCCGCCGTATACGGATGGTTCAGCACCGCGCTCAGATCAATCCGGCCGCCTCTCGGATTTTCCATCGCTCTTCTGGGCTTTAGGAATTCGCTCCTTCCCACCAGCTCATCTACCGTGCGCACTCCTAAGCGCGCCATGTATTCCCGCAGTTCCTGGGCAATAAATTTCATAAAATGTACCACATACTCCGGCTTTCCCTTGAAGCATCTGCGCAGCTTTGGATTTTGGGTGGCGACCCCCATCGGACAGGTGTCTTTGTTGCATACCCGCATCATCACGCAGCCGATGGCTACCAACGGAGCCGTGGCAAATCCAAACTCTTCCGCTCCCAGCATAGCCGCGATGGCCACGTCCCGGCCGCTCATCAGCTTGCCGTCCGTCTCCACCCGTACTCTCCCCCGCAATCCGTTCTTCAGCAAGGTCTGGTGGGTTTCCGCAAGTCCCAGCTCCCAGGGCAGCCCCGCATTGTGGATGGAGCTTCCCGGCGCCGCTCCCGTTCCGCCGTCATAACCGGAGATCAGTACTACCTGAGCCCCGGCCTTTGCCACGCCTGAGGCGATGGTCCCCACCCCCGCCTCGGATACCAGCTTCACAGAGATTCTGGCATCTTTGTTGGCGTTTTTCAGATCGTAAATAAGCTGAGCCAGGTCCTCAATGGAGTATATGTCATGGTGAGGAGGCGGCGAGATCAAACTGACGCCCGGCGTGGAATACCGGGTCTTTGCGATCCAGGGATAAACCTTCTTTCCCGGCAGATGCCCTCCTTCTCCTGGTTTCGCCCCCTGGGCCATCTTGATCTGGATTTCATCCGCGCTGACCAGATACCGGCTGGTCACGCCAAAACGGCCGCTGGCCACTTGCTTGATAGCAGAGCAGCGATTTTCTTTCGTCCCTTTAGACTCCAGCCGCTCCGGCGATTCGCCTCCCTCGCCGCTGTTGGATTTCCCATGGATGGAATTCATGGCCAACGCCAGCGTTTCATGGGCCTCCTGGGAAATAGAGCCGTAGGACATGGCTCCAGTCTTGAACCGCCGGACAATGGAATCCACGCTCTCTACCTCCGACAGCGGAATCCCTTCTTCCGGATACTCAAATTCCAAAAGGCTCCTTAAGTATCCTGTCTCTTCCTGATCCACCAGGCTGGTGTACTGTTTGAACGTCTGATAATCATTGTTCCACACCGACTGCTGCAGCAGGTGGATGGTCTGCGGGTTATAACGGTGATGCTCACCCTGGCTGCGGAAATTATGGCGTCCCACGCTCTCCAGCGACAAATCTGTCTTAAGCCCCAGCGGATCAAAGGCCGTCCGATGCAGTTTCTCTACATCCTCCTGGATATCTTCCATGGTGATGCCTCCTACCCGACTGATGGTATTGGTGAAATATTCGTCGATCACTTTCTGAGAAATTCCGATGGCCTCGAAAATCTGTGCTCCCTGGTAGGATTGGATTGTAGAGATTCCCATTTTGGAAGCGATCTTAACGATACCGCTAAGTACCGCATGGTCATAATCCTGGACAGCCGCGTAATAATCCTTTTCTAAGAGTCCTTTCTCAATCATTTCCCGAATAGTCTCATGGGCCAGATAAGGATTGACCGCGCAGGCGCCGTAACCCAGGAGAGTAGCGAAATGGTGCACTTCCCTTGGTTCCCCTGATTCCAGGATCAAGGACAGCGAAGTACTCTTCTTGGTTCGCACCAGGTAGTGATGGACTGCGGAAACCGCCAACAGAGAAGGGATGGCTACATGGGTCTCATCCACACCCCTGTCCGTTAGGATCACGATCGTCGCCCCTTCTTTGTAGGCTTTATCAACTTCCAGGAAAATCCGCTCCAGCGCCTTGTCAAAAGGCGTATTCTTATAGCAGATGATAGGGACTTCAGCAACAGAAAACCCCGGCACATCCATGGCCTTGATCTTCAGAAGGTCTGTATCAGAAAGGATGGGATTGACCACTTTTAATACCTGACAGTTCTCCGGCCGCTCCTCCAGCAGATTTCCCTCTTTTCCGATATATACGCTGGTATTGGTAACAATCTCTTCCCGCACCGCGTCAATCGGCGGATTTGTCACTTGAGCAAACCGCTGTTTAAAATAATAAAACAGCGGTTGGTGTTCTTTCGAAAGGGCTGCCAAAGGAGTGTCCACTCCCATAGCCGTGATACCCTCGGAACCATTTAACGCCATTCCATAGATGGAATCATGATATTCTTCATAAGCATACCCAAAAGATTTCCGCAGTCTGGCACAGGTCTCATCGGTATACTGCTCCACCTTCTGGTTGGGAATCTTCAAGTCTTTCAGTTCGATCATATGCTGATCCAGCCACTCTCCATAAGGCTGCTTCTTGGCATAATATTCCTTCAGTTCCGCATCGCGCTCCAGCCGATGGTTCACTGTATCCGCCACCAGCAGTTTGCCCGGATGGATCCTGCCTTTTTCTTGGATATCTTCCTCCCGGATCCCTTCCAACGCGCCTGTCTCAGAAGACAAATAAAGCCAATTGTCCTTGGTCAGATAATAGCGGGAAGGGCGCAGGCCATTCCGGTCCAATACCGCTCCCATAATCTCCCCGTCACTAAACAAGATAGAAGCCGGCCCGTCCCAGGGCTCCATCATGGTCGCGTAATACTGGTGAAAGTCTTTTTCTTCCTGGGAAATAGTATCGTTATTGGCCCAAGGCTCCGGAATCGTTACCATTACCGCCAGAGGCAGATCCATTCCATTCATCATCAGAAACTCTAAAGCGTTGTCCAGCATAGCGGAATCCGATCCGTCCCGCTCAGCCACCGGAAGAATCTTGGAAAATTTCCCTTCAAAATAAGGCGATGACATATTTTCCTCCCTGGCCAGCATTTTGTCCGCGTTCCCCTGGATCGTATTGATCTCTCCGTTGTGCACGATCAAGCGGTTCGGGTGGGCCCTTTCCCAACTCGGTTCTGTGTTGGTGCTGAAGCGGGAATGGACCATGGCAATGGCTGACGTGTAATCTGCGCTCTGCAGATCTTGATAGAAAGTCCGAAGCTGTCCCACCAGGAACATCCCTTTATAAACGATAGTCCTGCTGGACAGCGAGACCACATAAGTTCCGGCGCTGCTCTGTTCAAACTCTCTGCGGACTATATAAAGACGCCGGTCAAAATCCAATCCCGCCTCGGTGTCTTTGGGCTTTGCGATAAACGCCTGCTGGATGTCCGGCATACAGGCTTTCGCCTTGCTTCCCAGTACCTCCGGTTTCGTAGGCACTTTCCTCCATCCCAGGAACTCTAATCCTTCCCCTTTGACAATCGTTTCAAACATCTTGCGGGATTCATTTTTCTTCAGCTCATTCTGGGGCAGGAAAAACATCCCGATTCCATATTCCCCTTCACTGCCGATGGTAATTCCTTCCTTCTTACATGCCTTTTGAAAAAAAGTGTCGGAGATTTGCAAAAGGATTCCCACGCCGTCTCCCGTCTTTCCTTCCGCGTCTTTCCCAGCTCGGTGTTCCAAATTTTCCACAATTTCCAGCGCTTGGCTGACTACCTTGTGGCTTTTTTCCCCGTTCAGATTCACAACCGCGCCAACGCCACAGTTTTCATGCTCAAGCATAGGACAATACAGTCCTTGATTTCCGATCATATGCCTCACCCTTTCCCTTTTTCTATCCCAGCCATGGAAATAAAAAAAGACAAAGAAGCGAAAGACCGTCCTATCTCTGGTCTTTCATGACTTCCTTGTCATTTTCTGATCTCTGTTCTGTTTTCACCCTCAGCTGTGGGTGCCTACTATTTTTTATACTCCTTTCTTGGGAATTTGTCAATCATTTCTAATTGGGGCCGGGGGATTTTTAAAAATCCCCCGGCCCCAACTAAAAATACCCTGTCCCTTTTTCATCTTCTACCGACAAGGATACTGACTGTCAAAGCATGCTTTGCAGATCTCCAGGTCTCCTACCATCTTCTGAAGTCCGTCTATCTTTAGATACCCAAGGGAATCGGCGCCTACTAGTTTCCGGATTTCTTCTTCTGTATGATCGGATGCGATCAGCAATTCATTGGAGGGTACATCTGTCCCATAATAGCAGGGATAAAGAAATGGCGGCGCGCTGATCCGCACATGGACTTCCAGGGCCCCCGCCTGTTTCAGCATCCGGATCAAATTCGCCATGGTGGTACCTCGTACGATAGAATCATCCACCAGAACGATCCGCTTTCCACGGACCACGGAGCTTAACACATTCAGCTTCAGCTTAACGCTGGACTCCCGCTCTTTCTGGGTGGGTTTGATAAAGGTCCGGCCAATGTAACTATTTTTATAAAACGCCAGTTCAAAGGGAATCTTCGATTTCTTCGCGTATCCTCTGGCCGCCGTGATTCCCGATTCCGGCACTCCAGTCACCAGGTCCGCCTCCACGGGATAGGTCTGGGCCAGTATTTCTCCCGCCCGGATTCTGGCGTCATACACTTTAATCCCATCGATCACACTGTCCAGCCGGGCAAAATAAATGTATTCAAAAACGCAGTGCGCGCATGCTCCAACCTTGTCCGCATGTTCTGCCTGGAGTTCTTTGTTAGAATCAATCCCCTCCGGGGTAATCGTCACCACCTCTCCCGGCTCCACATCCCGGATAAATTCCGCTCCTACGGAAGACAGCGCGCAGCTCTCCGAAGCAATCACATAGGCCTCCTCCCGCTTCCCAATGCATAAAGGCTTCAGGCCAAATGGGTCCCGGACCGCGATCAGCTTCCTGGGACTTGTGACTACCAGCGCATATGCTCCTTTCAATTTCCTTGCCGTACGCAGGACTGCCTCCTCCACGCTTTTGCTGTGTACCCGCTCTCTTGCGATATAGTAAGCGATCATCTCAGAATCCGTTGTCGTATGGAAGACCGCCCCTCCATAGACCAGCTCCTTTTTTAATTCTTCCGCATTTACCAGATTCCCATTATGGGCCAGCGCCAGAGTTCCTTTGATATAATTGAGTACCAGCGGCTGCGCATTCTCCCGCACCGATGCTCCTGTAGTAGAGTACCGTACATGGCCGATCCCCAGATTTCCATGGAGCTTTTCCAGCGTCTCTTCCTTAAACACTTCGCTGACAAGCCCCAAATTCTTGTGATAGGCAATATTCCCCTGAGGTCCGTTTGTATCGGATACTGCAATCCCGCAGGACTCCTGCCCCCGATGCTGCAGCGAACATAAGCCATAGTAGATCGAGGCCGCTACATCCTGGCCGCTTTTGTCGTAGATCCCGAATACCCCGCACTCCTCTTTTACACCTGTTTCTATGATAGTCTGAATATCTGTGCTCATAGTTCTTCCTCCGCTTAAAAATAAAAAAAGACAAAAAAGCCAGAACCTTTCCCTAAGGTTGCTAAATGACTTCTTTGTCACTATTTCTTATACTCCTTTTCAAAAGATTTGTCAATTTGGGCCGGGGGATTTTTAAAAATCCCCCGGCCCAAATGAAATATTTGTGAAATTTTTTTCAAAAATCAGATTGACTTTTTTTGATTTTGGTGTATACTACATGGCATAAAGCAAGGGCGCTTTGGATTTTCCAAAGTGCCTTTTTTCGATGCTGATTTTCAGAATCGAATCTCTTTGCTATATCCATGAAGAATTATAACGCTGCCAGAAATAGGGCTGAGAAAGGAGCTGCTTTTATGAGTGACACACCCAAAATGATACCGGAATTATATGGAAGTCTTGTCTTTAATGATAAGGTAATGCGGGAACGGCTTCCCAAGGATATTTACAAGGCTCTCCATAAAACCATACAAAACGGCACCCATCTGGAGCTGGACGTTGCCGATGTGGTAGCATCCGCCATGAAAGAATGGGCCGTAGAAAACGGGGCCACCCACTTTACCCACTGGTTCCAGCCAATGACCGGATTTACCGCGGAGAAGCACGACAGTTTCATTTCTCCTGACCAGGACGGCCAGGTTATCATGGAATTCTCCGGGAAAGAGCTGATCAAAGGCGAACCTGATGCCTCCAGTTTTCCTTCCGGCGGACTTCGGGCCACCTTTGAAGCCAGGGGATATACCGCGTGGGACCCTTCCTCTCCGGCCTTTATCAAGGACGGCTCTTTGTACATCCCTACCGCTTTTTGTTCCTACAGCGGCGAAGCGCTCGACAAGAAAACGCCTCTTCTTCGTTCCATGGATGCCCTGAATGAAGCGGCAGTAAGGGTGCTCCACCTTCTTGGAAGAGATGATGTCAGCAGAGTGGATACTACCATCGGTTCCGAACAAGAGTATTTTTTGATCGACAAAGATCTGTATAAGAAGCGCAAGGATCTGCTTTTCTGTGGGAGGACGCTGTTGGGCGCTCCCGCTCCCAAGGGTCAGGAAATGGAGGATCACTACTTTGGCGTTCTGAAGCCCAAAGTATCCGCTTACATGCACGATCTGGATGAAGAGCTCTGGAAACTAGGGGTGCCCGCCAAGACCAAGCACAACGAAGTAGCCCCTTCCCAGCATGAGCTGGCGCCTGTTTACAGTACGGCAAATGTAGCGGCGGATCATAACCAGCTTACCATGGAGATTATGAAGAAAGTGGCGGACAAACACCATTTCGCCTGTCTTCTCCACGAAAAACCCTTTGAAGGGATCAACGGAAGCGGCAAGCACAATAACTGGTCTCTCATCACAGATACCGGCGAAAACCTTTTGAATCCTGGGAAAACCCCTGCACAGAACCAGCAGTTTCTGCTCTTCCTGCTTGCCGTGATCAAAGCGGTAGATGAATATGCGGATCTTATGCGGATTTCTGTGGCCAGCGCGGGAAACGACCACCGGCTTGGAGGAAATGAAGCGCCTCCTGCTATTGTCTCTATCTTCCTTGGTGATGAACTGACAAAAGTCCTTCACTCTGTAGAAGAAGGGACAGACTTTGAGAAAGAGAGTCAGACTCTGATGGAGATCGGCGCCCATGTCCTTCCTCATTTTGCTAAAGATACCACTGACCGGAACCGGACTTCCCCCTTTGCCTTCACCGGAAATAAATTTGAGTTCCGTATGCCGGGAAGTTCCCTTTCTGTGGCAGAGCCAAATATCGTATTGAATACCGCGGTGGCAGAAGCGCTGAGACAAATTTATGAAGAACTGAAAGACGTGCCAAAAGAAGACCTGAAAAAAGAAGTCCAGGCCCTTCTCAAAAAGCTGATCCAAAATCACAAACGAATTCTGTTCAATGGCAACGGCTATACTCAGGAGTGGGTAGACGAGGCGGAAAAAAGAGGGCTTTACAACCTGGTATCTCTGCCAGATGCCATGCCTCATTTCATTGACGGAAAAAATATTGATCTATATACCAGGCATCACATATTCAGCAAAGAGGAGATTTATTCCCGATATGAAATCCTGCTGGAAAACTATGTAAAGACCATCCATATCGAGTCACTGGCCCTTCAGGATATGGTCAAAAAAGATTTCACACCGGCTCTGATCTCCTATGTAAGCGACATCAGCCAGGAGGTGCTGCGCAAAAAGGAATTGCTTCCCTCTCTGCCGTCCACTTATGAAGAAACCCTCATTACTACTCTCACTCACGCTTCAGAAGAAATCCTAACCGCATTGAAACGGCTGGAAAAAAGTACGGATAAGGCGGAAGGAACCGAAGATGCACTGACGACTGCCAGGTATTATCACGATAAAGTATTGGAAGATATGAACACCCTGAGGGCCGCCGTAGACCAGGCGGAAGCTCTGATCCCAGGAAGTTACCTTCCATATCCAACTTACGATGAACTATTGTTTTCACTGCGCTAAAATTGGGGCCGGGGGATTTTTAAAAATCCCCCGGCCCAGATTGAAAATGCCCTGTCCCTAATTGAAAGTCTTCTGGGAAAAAGGGATTCTTTTCCCCCCATTCTGGATCTTCTTTCGCCCTCTGTTCCCACTTCCTGTAAGGCTTTAAAAATTTTTCTTCAATGATCTCCTCGGCTTCCAGCCGCGCCTGCACCGCTTCTTCAAAATCATGGAAAGTCCCCAGATAATACCGTTTCTGCTGAAGCCCTATAGAAACTTTATAACTGCCCGGTTCTTTCACGTACACGCCTCTGAAACCGCTGGTATTATCACTTCGGTGTTTCCGCCGCTCCAGCATCTCAATACAAGTTCCGTCTACAAAATGCAGCTTCTCTCTTGTCTCTCCAATCCTGTCTCTTGTCTGCTGCTGCAGGCAGCCGCAGCTCCGCACGTTGCCATGTTCTAGTTTATCTTCTGTGATATCTTTCTCCCGGCCGCAGTCGCATTTGCAATGCCAGTATACGGAACCTTTCTTATCTCGTTTCTCTGTCGGATACAGCGCCGTAAGCCTTCCATACCGGTTGCCCCGGATATCTTTGCGGTGTCTCATACGTATCTGACAGCCGCAGCTTGTCACAGTCCCTCTTAACAACTTCTTGCGGCTTACCTTCACTTCCCGCCCACAGTCACACCGGCAGCGCCACACAATATATCCATTTTCTCTTTGGTCCGTTGCTTCTATCGCCGTCAGATTTCCAAATTTCTCTCCGGCAAGATCTACTCTGCTGCTCTTGGAGCTGCCTTTCATAAATATATACCTCCATTTCCTGTCTATGCGACAGAAAACCGCCTGATTTACAGACACACCACAGAATGTTCCTTCTGTGGTATAGTTCTTTTAAATGCAACTGAAAATCTATCTAAAATCATATTTATTATAGTCTAAGATTGTTCCATTTTCAATCTAAAATATAGTTGGAAAATTATAACACCTGGGACGACAAGATGAGACTTACAATTTGCCAATAAGAAACCTGAATTTCTTCATTTAAGAAAATAGCAGGTTTATTAAATCATGCCTTTTTCTTTGGATTAGCCGCAAAGAAAGGCTTTTTTTATGTATGTATTTTGAATCCCCTACCACAGAAGGAACATTCTGTGGTTTTTTATATGACCAACCCCATTTTTTCCAGCGTCCTCTCATGGGCGCTGGCGCTTACAGCCACATAGATCCGGGTTGTCTCGATCTTGCTGTGCCCCAGCACATCGGCCAGATGGGCCAGATTTTTCTCCACCTCATAGAAGGTCCTGGCAAACAGATGGCGCAGATTATGGGGAAATACTTTCCTTGGATCCACCTGGCCCATCTGGCACAGCTTCTTCATATCATGGCAGATATTCGACCGGTCCACCATATTCCCGCTTCTGGTCCGGAAAATATGTCCGCTCTCGATTTCCTTCTCCTTCGCGTACCGCAGAAGTTTCACCCGCAGTTCCCTAGGGATCAGGACGATCCGGTTCTTTCCTTTCAGTTGGATCCTTGCCCTCCCGGTCCGGGCCGCCTCCACAGTGATATACCTTAGCTCACTGATGCGGATTCCCGTGGAACATAAGGTCATCAAGATCAGATAGAGACGCTGATCCTTTCGTTTCCTGGCTTCACGCAGCAGCCGTTTGTACTCTTCCTCGGACAGCTCCTTCGTCTCGTCCAGGAATGCCTGCCTCTGTACCTTCAGAAGCTTCACCTTACATTCCGAAAGCCCCCGGAAATCCAGATAAGCGTTGATGGCGGAAAGATTGCCATTAACTGTCTGGGCCTGAAACGTTTCCGTAAGGCAGCTCCGATATTCCAGGAGCCTCTCCTTCGTGATCTCCCGGCCCGCCAGGTACTCCCCAAACCGTTCCGCCGCCTTTCGGTACTTCACGATTGTTGAAGCCGCTTTTTCCTTCTCCCGAAGATCGGCCGCAAACTCCACAATACTCTCTTTCGACAACATGTTCATGGTCGTTCCCTCCTTTTCCTATAGTTATACCCCAATTTCATTGCTTTTTTCCATGTGCAACATGTTGTTTACAGTTTTATTGGGAAAAGGAGGAAACATTCTACTGCCAGATCCAGCACAATCCATTATAGAAGTATTCCATAGCATAGTCTCCGTTGTGGGTACCGCCTTCCTGTTCCAGGAAATACAGATTGCCTTCTCTTTCATTATCCGCATAGCGGAAGGTTCCATCGCCCACATCTGCCATTGCCTCGATCTGATCCTTAAAAGAACCGTAGGCAAAATCATCCGTTCCAGAAGCGGCAAAGATATAGAAATCATTCCATGCATGGCCGGAATCCCTTACGATCGAAGCCATGTACTCGCCATCTGACGTCAGGTTCCCGCTGGAAGGCATAAAATAGCGGAATTCGTCCAGGCAGTACTCAAAGGTCCTCCATGTGGCCACCGACCCCATGGAAAATCCGCAGAACGCCCGGTGGTCTCTGGACGAGCGTATCCCCTCCGCGGTCGTCTCCTTGGCATAGGTGCTGTAAGTTCCTTCCACCGCCGGTATCAGATCATTGACCAGTTCATTATGGTAGTTCTCTGTCAGCCTGAGAGCCAGTGAATAATCGGAACTGTCAGACTCGCTTTCATTATTATATGTAGGACATACCACGATCATCGGCTGGATCCTGCCATCGGCGATCCCATTGTCCAAAACATTTTTAAACACATTTGGCCTCTCCGGCGTTCCAAGATAGGTCGTCTCATTGCTCCATCCGCCGTGCATCAGATAAAACACGTTATACTGCTCATCCTCAGAATAGCCGTAGGGAAGATACACGATCGCCCTTTTGCGCAGCACCTGGTCCTGTTCCTCGTAGCTCATAGACTCGTAGGTATCATAGGTAAGTTCTGTCAAGGTTCCCGGCTGATCTGAATCCGCAAAATATGCTTGGGGGATCTGGGATAATTCTTCCGGCAGTGAAGCCTTTGTCACCGTCTCTCCCGCCGCTGTCGTCTCCGTCTCCTCTTCTTTTTCCTTTCGTTCCGTCCGGCTTTGTCCACATCCAGCCACAAGGACTGACACAGCCATAAGCGCTGTCAGCAGAAAGGCCGCCGGAATTCTGGTATTTCTCACAGTATCACCTCCCTGTACATCCTAATTATAATCCAGGAAGGTATGCGGCAGAATCCACGTCTTGGTTGTGGAATATATACCCAAAGGTTTTCACCTT
Organism: Lachnospiraceae bacterium KGMB03038; assembly: GCA_007361935.1. NCBI lineage: Bacteria > Bacillati > Bacillota > Clostridia > Lachnospirales > Lachnospiraceae > Lachnospiraceae bacterium KGMB03038. The sequence goes on from CP041667.1 coordinate 3,112,442, forward strand.
TATTCCGACAGAAATTCTCGGACATTTTCTCTGGTTACTTTCTCATAAGGCAGATAGATGTATCTCTCGTTCTCAAATTGGATCTCCTCCATCCCGCTGCCCGTCACTGCCGCTACCGCCAGTTCCGCCATAGCCTCTGCCTGGCCTTCTTTATCGTTATATACCGTTCCGTCCAGCTTTAAGTCCACCACAGCCTTTAGTCCCACATCCGTTCCGTCAATTCCGAAAAAGGCCGGCATACTGGCCTCTGTGCGGTTGAGCTTCTCGTAGGCCTCGATGGCGCCAAGGGCCATGTCGTCATTATTGGCTAAGACAAGTTCGATCTGGTTCTGATGCTGGCCGATCATCTGGAGCATCCGGTTTTGGGCCTGCGCCCGGTTCCAATTGGCGATCCCGTAACTTAGTTTTTCCAGGCTCACCCCTCTGCCCTTCAGGGTATCTACCGCATTTTCCGTCCGTATGATGGCATCCTGGTGGCCCGGCTCTCCTTCCAGCACCACATACTGGATCTGCCCGTCCTTATTCCGGTCAATGCTGGCATCCTCCTGTATCAGATCCGCCGCCAGCTCACCCTGCATGATCCCCGACTCTTTCGCATCCGCTCCTACATAATAGAGGCGGTCCCACTGCTGCAGGTCCTCCGCCACAGGTTCCCTGTTGAAAAATATGATCGGCACGTCATTTTCCCTGGCAAGATCAATGATCTCCGATGGGTCCGCCCGGTCCACCAGATTGACGCAAAGCACATTGCATCCGGCATCCAGCATCTCTTTTACCTGGTCGTCCTGTTTCCGCTGCTGCCCGGCCGCATCCCGGATGGTCACCACCGTCCGCAGATCCGCCCTCTCATATTGGTTCATCTGTTCCTCGAAACAATCTACCAGCTCACTGATAAAGGTGTCGCTTTGATTATAGCAGGCCACTCCCACATAGATTTTATCGATCTCGTCCGTCTGCCGCTTCCCGCAGGCAGACATTGCCAAGACGCTAAAACAGCATAAAACCACTGCTGCCAAAAATCTTTTTCTCTTCATACGTTTCTTCCTCTGCCATTTAGCCAGGCTTCTACTGGCTCATTGTATAAATGATCTCCTGATTTTCCTCCGTAAACAGGTTCTCTTTTCTGATCACCGTGTGGGTGACGGTACTGCTTTCTGTCTTTTGGAAGAAATGCCTCAGGTTCTCCGAAAGCTGTGTCAAGCTTTGATATCCCACGCCAAACTCGTCCGGCACTACCAGACACTCTGCCACGCCGGTATCCAGATAATAGATGGCTTCTGGCGAATTCCCAATGCCATATACCAGCGCTCCGTGAAGGTCGTTTCCTGCCGCCGCCTCTCCTGCTGCCGTCAGGCTGCGGTCATCGAGGGCCGCGATCAGATCCACCGTTGGCTGGGCTTCCAAACTCTTCTTCCCCTGGCCCACGGCGCCTGCCACCGACCAGCGGATATTGGCGCCCGATCCTTCCAGGCCGTCCAGGAATCCTTCCCTCCGGCTTTCTGCCGCCTCTGTCGCCTCTGCCTCCACCGCGATGCCTATGGTCTTTCCTTCCAGATTCCCATTGTATTCCTCCAGCAGTTCCTCTGCCAGTGCTTTCCCCATGCTGTAGTTATCCGGCTGCACCACCGGAAGGCCAGAGGATTCTTCGCCATTCAGGGTCCCGGATTCTACCAGCAGCACCGGAAGGCGCCTGGATACCTTCTCCAGCATTTCCGCCGTGTCCTCTCCGGAAACAGGCTGTATAATAAGCCCATCCGCCCCGTTATCAATCTCCTGCTGGATCACATTTTGCTCATCTTCCGCAGTCATAATCCCCTCGGTGTCTACCACGAACATTTCAATGCCCTGATCTGCCGCCGCCATCTTAAGGCCATATTTGAAGGCCGCCCACTGGCTGTCGTCAGAATTCTGCACAATCACAGACACCCGTTCTCTGTCATTGACGCTGTTCCCAAGAAACATAAAGACTGCCAATATGATCACTGCCAGCGCCAGGGATGCTTCCAAGAGGACAAACATTTTTTTACTGTGTTTCATCTTCCCTATCCGGTGTCTTATTCTCATCCGCTTCCTCCCCAAAAATGGTCCGTCCCTGCTCAAGGGTGGTCCGGTTTTTTTCCGTATACGGAACCGCCGGAATATGGATCGAAACTGTGGTTCCTTCATCCGGTTCGCTATCGATGACCAGCCCGTACTCTTTTCCAAACAGGATCTGGATCCGGTTGTTCACATTTACCAGGCCCACTCCCGATCCGTGCTTCTTCACTCTCTGGCTGTCCGTAAGCAGAAGATCCGCTTCCTCTTTCGCCATTCCAATGCCATTATCTTCTACAGCCAGAATGACCCGATCTCCTTCCAGCTTGCCTGTGATCTTGATCTCGCCCGCGTCGTCCATGCCGCTCACGCCATAGTTGATGGCATTTTCCAGAATCGGCTGCAGGATCAGCTTCACCGTACAGTAGGAATATACCGCCGGATCCACGTCAAAGGTAACGGAAAAAGAATTTTTATACCGGATCTTCTGGATATTCATATAGCTTTCCGCATGTTGGAGCTCATCCCTTACCGAGATCACCGTCCGCCCTTTTGACAGACTGATCCGGAAGAGTTTGGCAAGCTGGGAGATCATAAATACAGCCTCGTCGTTTTTCTCTCCCTCCACCATCCATGTGATGGATTCCAGGGCGTTATACAGGAAATGCGGATTGATCTGGCTCTGAAGCGCTTCCAGCTCACTTTTTCTTCTCTCGTTCTGTTCCCAGACAATCTCTTTCATAAGAAGGTCGATCTGCTCGTAGGACTTTTGGATCGAATAGCCCAGATGCCGGATCTCCTGTGAACCGCCGATATAGATACTGGGTTTTTCTCCCGCCTCATACTCTACCACCGAATCGTTGAGTTTTAAGATGGGCCTGGAGATCCTCACGGAAATCACCCGGTTGATCACCAGGAGCATCATGACCATCAAAAGGATCAGGATGATGATAAAATACCTAAGGTCCGCCATTCCATGGGTAAACGTGGAGTAGGGGATCACCCCCACCAGTTTCCATCCCGTATAGCTGACCGTATTGACGATAACCTTTCGGTTCTCTCCCTCAAAGTGTTCGTCATAAACACCGTCGTCCCGCCGGGCAGCGGCCTTGTTATTTTCACTGACGATCCCGTCGCTGACCTGGATCTGCTTGGGATGGTATATGACCTTCCCATTGCTGTCGCACAGATAATAGTACTGCCCGCTGCCGGTGGAATTGATCTGCGTCATCACCCGCGAGATCCCGCTGTAGTCCATGTCTACCAGCAGCACTCCAAGCTGTGATTCTCCCTGGTTCGTCAGCTCTACCACCCGGCTTAGGGAGATCACCCAGTAATACCGCTGGGTTCCGTCGTCAAACAGGTTCTGGATATGAGGCGTGGAAAAATGCATATTCTCCATTTCATCCATCGCTTGTATGAACCATTCCTGTTTCGTAACATCCGGGTCCTCTTTCTGGGAGACAACCGGTTCCGCCGCCAGAAGACTTCCGTAATTATTATAGATCGCAATGCTCCTTAGGTTGTCCCGATTGGCTTCATACAGCAGGTTCATTCCCTCCTGAATCTTCTCCGACTGGTCGGAGAAATCATTCTCCTTTACCACATTGTAGTAAGCCACATCTGAGATCTGGCGCATACGGATCAGGTAATCCTCCAGATTCTCCCCCGTCTGCTCCATCATTGTCTGGGAAGTCCGCACGACCTCCTGTCGGGCTGACATGGAGAACCACATGTACATAACGATCCCAAGGACCAGCATAATGGAGATGGAAATCACAGAAAACGCCAGCATAAGCGTTGACTGGATCCCTTTGGGTCTGAACTTTTCTAACCGGGCAATATACTTATCTTTCACTTCCTACATACTCCGTCCTGTACTTTGAAGGTGATACGCCATACTGTCTCTTAAATACATAACTGAAATAATTCGGGTCTGTATATCCTACGCTTTTGGCAATGGCATAACTCTTATCATTGGTTTCCAGCAGAAGCCGCAGAGCCTGTTCCATGCGGTATTCTGTCAGATATCCGATGAAAGATTTCCCCACTTCCTTCTTAAAGACTGTGGAGAAATAAGAATTCGACACTCCCAGCTCCCTGCATACCGTATCCAGCGAAAGCTCCGCCTCAAAGTAGTGGGCCTGCACATATTCCTTTGCCTTTGTGACGAAAGACTGGGTGGACATGCTTCTTGCGCGGATCATCTGCTCGTGCAGAGAAAGACAGATGTCTATAAGTCTTTCTCTCAGCGCTTCCGGCTCCAGGTCAAGAAACGTTCTATAAAGATCATCAATTCTCTTCCCAAATGCCTCCATCGAAATGTCGTGATTAGCGGAGAAGCGGTACAGCCCGCTCACCAGCTCCATGATCGCGATCTGATGTCCCTGAAGGGATTGGGCTGGAAAAGAATTCTGGGCCAGGTATCTGTCCGCCGCCTCCCTCACTTCTTGTTCAGACCCCAGACAGATCCGCTTAAACAGTTCCCCCAGCCTGGAATCATCCGCCGGATTGCCGCCCGCTGTCTCCTGGGGATCGATCTCCCGAATATTGATGGCCCGCGAAGCCCCGTAGATCGCCCGGTAGGAAACGGCCTCCCTGGCTCCGGCATAGGATTTGGCCAGTTCCAGAATATGTTTGGACACCTTTCCGACTCCCACGGTGACCACCGCCCCGATCATACGGCGGGCATATCTGCAGAATCTGTCACATTCATCTGTCAGATCCGCTACCTGCCGCTCTTCCTCAAGCTGGGCGATCATAACCGTATTCCCAAGATAAGAGAAGGTCTTTGCCCTCCACTTCTCCCCCAGCCGTTCCTCTGCCTGCTTCCGCACAGACGTGTCCAGCAGAAGCGGGTTCATCCCCTCCGGCACCTGCCTGGAAGATGTGTGGATCACCAGACAGCAGAACAAAGGCCCCGCAAATGTGATCTGATAATCCTGAAGAAATTTCTGAAGTTCGTTTTCCTGGATCCTGCCTTCGATCAGGGTGGAATAAAAGTTTGCCCGCAGGACCGGAAGGGATTCCATATAATATCTCTCCAGGACCTCCACGCTTCTTTTTTCACTGATCTCCTGATCCAGCTTGTTCTTTACCTGGGTAAACACTTCTTTGAGCTCCGCCGAATTGACCGGCTTGAGGATATACTCTTCCACTTCCAGATGGACCGCTTCCTTGGCGTACTCAAATTCATCAAAACCGGTAAAGATCAAGATCTTTGTCGCCGGAAACTCCCTCTTGATCTGCTGAGACAGCTCCATTCCGTCCATGTAGGGCATCTTAATGTCCGTCATTACAATGTCCGGCTGGTATTCTTCCACCATTTCCAGGGCCTTGACCCCATTGCTGGCATAGCCGATCACAGAAAGTCCCAGCTCTTCCCAGTTTATTTTCTTCATAATAACTTGAATGACTTCTTCTTCGTCATCTACCAACAGTACCGTATATTTATCCATATTTCTCATTCCTTCTGCGTCCAGTTTCTTTCTGATCATCCTTTTTCCATTATACCAAATGCGCAAATCGGTGTCAGCATTTTCTTTCTCTCCGGCAGACACAGCAAAAAAAACCAGATCCGCATCCATGGATACGGATCTGGTTTTTCTGAATGTATATTACATTCCCCAGCTTGTCTATTATTTTTTCTGAACGTATTTCAGGCAGTCCAGCGTTACCGCTACAAGAATGATGATACCTGAGAATACAAACTGCAGATTGGTGTCGATACCAAGGATCGTAAGAGAGTAGGTAAGGGCTGTGAAGATCAGCACACCGACTACTACACCAGAGATCTTACCGATACCACCTGTAAAGGACACACCGCCTACTACACAGGCTGCGATGGCGTCAGTCTCCCATCCTTGTCCATAAGCAGCGGAACCGGAACCAACCATTCTCGCACATTCCAGCCAGGAACCAAAACCATAGAGGATTCCGGCAAGTACGAATGCTCCCACCGTTACAGCGAATACAGAGATTCCTGATACTGCCGCCGCCTCTGCGTTTCCGCCGACTGCGTACAGGTTCTTTCCAAAGGTGGTTTTATTCCAGATAAACCAAACGATCACGATGGCCGCCACTGCCCACAGGATAATGGTAGGGAATCCGTTTACCTTTGGAATGATGATCGCCGGGATCGAAGGCTCGATAGCTCCAAAGGAAACTCCCTTGGTCGCGTAAGTTACAAGTCCGAAGATCATCAGCATGTTTGCCATGGTAGAAATAAACGGATGCATTTTAAATTTGGCGGTAAAGAATCCCGCAAGGGTGGTAAAAAATGTACACAAAAGGATACACATTACCAGCGCCAGGATCATTCTTCCCCCGATAGACATACCCGTAAAATCGAAGATATGCCCAAATACGCCTCCTGTGTTGACGCCCTGATGCATGATGATGGTAGCCGTCGTCATTCCCATACCTACCATACGTCCCACAGAAAGGTCGGTTCCTGCCAGAAGAATCAGTCCTGCTACTCCCAGCGCCAGGAACATTCTCGGCGAAGCCTGCTGCAGAATATTCAGCACGTTGTTATAGGTAAGAAGCGGTGATCCTTTGACCATCGGAGTAATGATACACAGAGCGACGAAGATCAGGATGATCGCAATATACAATCCATTTTGCAGAAGGAATGCCCTCCGGTTGAATGTATATTTGTAGTTCTCCCATTTCTGCGCGCTTGTCTCCAGGAATGTGAATTTGGACATCCGCAGCATATCGATCAGATGATATTTATAGCTATACGCGGCATGTCTGCGGTCTTTGATCTGCTGAAGGTTCTGCTCCAGCTCTACTTTCGCGTCAAACTGACGGTTTTTATAAACATAGTTTTCATCTTTGATCTCCTGGTGGTCAGAAAGCTTTGCAACCGTCTCTTTATGCTCTTTTTCCAGCTCTGCCAGCCGCTTCTGATATGCCGCTTTGGCTTCTGCCTTCTCGGCTTCACAACTGGCCTTTACCGGCTCATAATAATCTTTGTCAAAATGTTCTTTGAGATACGCCTCCGCCTTGGAGATCAATTTGGATATCTCGTCTTTATTCTTTGCTTCTACCGCTTTCGCCGTCTCCAATTCTTTCTGGATCTTTGCGATCGCGCTTTCTCTCTCACTCTTTGTCCGGCTCTTGTCTCTCTTGATCCCGTCGATCTTATTCTGAAGAGACACAACCTGGTCTGTACCGTCTTCTCTCAGGCTGTTGATCTTCGCCTGAATCTCTCCCACATGTTCATCGATCGGCTGGCGAAGCTTCAATTCCTGCTCAGCCGTTAGAACTTTACTATTTCCATTTGCCATATCTATCCATCTCCCTCACTATAGGTATTTCGCACTGAGTCTCAAAAGCTCCTCCTGATCCGTCTCTTTGGTGTTGACGATCCCGGACAGATGACCGTTGGACATTACGCCGATACGGTTTGTGATTCCCAGGATCTCCGGCATCTCTGAGGAAACAACGATGATCGTCTTCCCCTGTTTTGCCATATTGATGATCAGTTCATAGATTTCATATTTTGCACCTACGTCAATTCCTCTGGTCGGTTCGTCCATCATAAATACCTGGGGTTCCCGCTCCAGCCATTTCCCGAAGATCACTTTCTGCTGATTACCGCCGGAAAGACTTGTGATCATGTCCGTCGGCCCCATGCACTTGGTGCGCATGACTTTGATCTCCTTCATCGTTGCTTTTTCCATCTTGGCGTCAGAGAGAGCTGGTCCCGTCTTGTAACTGTCCAGATTCGCGATCGTCGTATTAAAGGTCAGGTCCCCTTTCAGGAACAGACCGTTGGCCTTTCTCTCCTCTGTGATCATGGCAAATCCATGATCCATCGCTTCCTTCGCGCTGTTGAAATTCATCAGGCGGTTGTTAAAATACACACGCCCCGCCGCCCTGGTACGCACGCCGAAGATGGTTTCCAAAAGCTCTGTACGTCCCGCTCCTACCAAGCCGTACAGGCCAAAGATCTCTCCTTCTCTTACATCAAAAGAAATATCCTTCAAATATGGTTCAAATTTGGTAGACAGATGCTGAACAGACAGGATCACGTCTTTCGGCGTATTGTCTACCGGCGGGAAACGGTTCTCTAAAGAACGTCCCACCATTGCCGCGATCAGTTCGTTCATATCCGTATCTTTGGAATCTTTGGTCATAACAAGATTTCCGTCCCGGAGCACAGAAATCTCATCACAGATCTCAAAAATCTCATCCATTTTATGAGAAATATAGATCAGCGCAATGCCCTGTTCTTTCAACATCCTCATCATTTCAAAAAGCTTTTCTACTTCCTGTACCGTCAGTGAAGATGTAGGCTCGTCAAGAACGATCACCTTGGCGTTGTAAGAGATCGCTTTGGCAATCTCGCACATCTGTCTCTGGGATACAGACATATTCCGCATGGGCTGGGTAAGGTTGACCGTCATGCCCAGCTTTCGGAAGAGTTCGGAAGCTTCCTTCTTCATCCTGCCTTCATCTATGACTCCCAGAGAATTGACCGGATAACGTCCCAGGAACAGATTGTCCATTACGTTTCTTTCCAAACACTGGTTCAATTCCTGATGGACCATCGCGATCCCATTTTCAAGAGCGTCCTTAGGCCCGGAAAAGCTTACTTCCTTTCCGTCCAGAAAGATCTTTCCCTCATCTTTCTGATAAGTACCGAACAGGCACTTCATCATTGTCGACTTACCGGCGCCGTTTTCCCCCATCAGCCCCATGACTGTTCCCCGTTTTACATCCAGATTGATGTGATCCAGAACCCGGTTGCGGCCAAAAGACTTACACATGCCACGGATCGATAAGACGATATCATCTTTCTTATCTGCCATTCTTTTTACTCCTGTTCCTATTTTGGTATGCTGATTTTCAGTAACGTTTCTTAATAAATTATTAGGGAGAATTTCTTCTCCCTAATAACCCCTTCGTTCTTGTTTCAATAGCTCTTATTGACTAAGTATAGATGTGTAGGAAGACGCATTATCTGTCTTAACCATGTTAATGGCAAATGCATCATACTGGCTTGGATTTCCAAGACGGTTTGTAATGTTGGACTCTGTCTGTCCGTCGCCGCCGATGTACTCAACTTCCAGATTCAAAAGATCATCATAGTTCTGAAGCAGTGGCTGATAGGTAGAGCTTAAGAAGTTATCAGAAGCATTGTAGATGTTCAGCCATACTTTCTTGGTCGGAGATGTGCTCTCGTCAAGCTGTTTGGAAACAGGCTCGTAAACCTTCGTGGAGTCTGTGAAGTCCTTATAGTTTTCTGCGGTAACCGCAACGTTCAACGCATAGTAGGAACGCTCTTCTTCGCTGTATCTGTATACATCTTCACTCAGAACGTTTCCAGCGTCATCTGCTGTGCCGATACCAGTATCAATGTCTACGCCGTCCAGAGCGTTGCGCAGAACACGAAGTGTCAGGTAAGCCTGTACGTCTGCATGCTGGCTGATCGTTCCGCCATAGCCTTCTGCAATAGCTGCTACCGCGTCGTTGTTGGCGTCATATCCAAAGGTAGGAACTTTATTATCTTTGGACCATGCGTTGAACATAGACATTCCCATTCCGTCATTGTTAGAAACAACAACATCGATGTCATCTCCAAAAGAAGAAGACCATGTTCCGATAGCGTTTCCTGCTGTCGCGGCATCCCAGGTAGCTCCTGCGGAGTTCTTCATCTCCTGAGAAGCAAGCTCACGAACTACATAAGAAGTACCGTCTACTTCAAGGGTTCCATCCTGTACAGCAGATGCGGAACCATCTGTGTTTGTTCCGATTGGCTCACTGTTGATGTTGCCGTCCTTCTCAACGCCAGTTCCCAGAGCCTTGCGGACACCTCTTGTACGAGCGATAGAATCGTTATGTCCGATATCTCCGATTGCCAGAACATATCCGATCACTCCGTCTCCGTTCCGGTCGATGGTATCAATGTTGGCCTCAATGTAATCTTTCACCATGGTTCCCTGGAGTTCCGCACCCTGATTTGCGTCGAAACCTACATAGTATGTATTTTCGTTAAAGTTCAGAGCTGTCATATCCAGTTCTCCAGTTGAACTGTTGGAAGGCTGACGGTTGAACCAAACCAGAGGCTTGTCCTTGTTCGCCACTTCCCCGCTGGAACTGGAGCTTTCTCCTGAGCCAGAATCTCCGCTGTCTGAGGATCCGCCGGAACCACATGCAGCAATGGAAAGACTGAGCATAGCCATCATTGTCAATAAAGCCATCTTTCTTTTCATATACTTTTTCTCCCTTCTTTAAAGACTTTTTACGTCTTTTGTTGATATTGTCAGTATATCGGAAGCCTCCAAAAGAAAACATAGAATATTTTTGGGTCTACCTTCAAATTTTTCAGGTCCTACAATTTCCTTGAAATAAGAAGGCGGGTGATGTATAATTTATTAAAGATTTACTAATTAAGGAGTTAACCATGGATTATGAATTGAGAGAACAGTTTTTCACCTCCATCATCCATTTCCGGAAGCTGGAATCTTCCCTTTCTTCCGAATGTGAAATGCAGATGAATGAAATGATGATCCTTCAGAGCATTGCGGCCGGATGCTGCAGCGAATGTCCCTGCATGAATCTTGACGTGCCTAAGATGCAGAACAAACTGCACATCTCAAAACCCGCCATTTCCTATATCCTGAACACACTGGAGAAAAAAGATTACATTACGCGGGAGATCGACCCCAAGGACAGGCGCAAGGTTTCCATCAGCGCCACAGACAAAGGACGGGCGGCGGCAGAGCAGTCTTTAAAAAAATACGATCAGATCTGGGACGCGCTTCTTGACCGCTTTGGCGAAGATAACATGCGCCAGCTCATAGACTTGATCCATACGCTGGATGAACTTTATCTGTCCCTGGACAAATAACCTTTTTAAGAACCACATTTCTAAGAACCAAAACAGGACCGGCAATCCTAAGATCTGCCGGTCCTGATCTGAATCTTCTCCCCCTCCGCATAGGCCACCAGTTCATCCCTGCCGGATAGGTTCCCATCCAGCAGCCGGTCCGCCACCGCGTTTTGCAGCATGGATTGGATCGTCCGCTTCAGCGGCCGCGCCCCATACACAGGATCATATCCTCTCTGCGCCAGTTCTTCCACCGCGCTTTCTTCCACACGAAGGGCAATCCCCTGCTTTTTCATCCTTCCTTCTAGTTTTTTCACCTGGATATGCGCGATCTTACGTACATCCTCCCGCCTCAGCGGATGGAACACGATCACTTCATCCAGACGGTTGATAAATTCCGGCCGGAATGTCATCTTCACGGCTTCCATCACCCGTTCCTGAATCTCTTCTTCCCGCCGCTGATCCTCCCTGCCTTCATCTCTGGAGAATCCAAGCGAACTTTTCCCGGTGATCTCTCTGGCTCCAATGTTGGAGGTCATGACAATAATTGTATTTTTAAAGCTTACAGTACGTCCCTGGGCATCTGTAAGCCTTCCGTCATCCAAAACCTGCAGCAGAGTGTTCCACACATCCGGATGGGCTTTCTCAATCTCATCCAGGAGCAGGATACTGTATGGACGTTTCCTCACCATCTCTGTAAGCTGTCCTCCCTCATCGTATCCTACATATCCCGGAGGCGAACCGATCAGTTTGGATACGGTGTAAGCTTCCATATATTCTGACATATCCAGCCGGATCATAGCATTCTCATCATGGAACAATACTTCTGCCAGCGCCCGGCACAGTTCTGTTTTCCCCACACCTGTAGGTCCAAGGAAAAGAAAAGAGCCAATCGGCTTCTCTGGATCTGCCACTCCTGTGCGGCCCCGCCGTATAGCCCTCGCCACGGCGGACACTCCTTCATCTTGGCCGATCACCCGCTCGTGCAGCGTATATTCCAATGTCCGGAGCCGTTCTGTCTCATCCTCTGTCAGCATAGTAACGGGGATTCCGGTCCAGGCAGAAACCACGCCCGCGATATCCTGAGCCGTCACCTGTCCGCACTGCTCTTTCTGCCATGCGTCCTGCCGCTGGTCCAGCTCTTCTGCCAACGCTTTCTGCTGGTCCCTGAGCTGGGCGGCTCTCTCGTATTCCTGCGCATCCGCGGCGGCCTTTTTCTCTCGGTCAGTCCTGCGGATCTCTTCTTCCAGCTCCAGAAGATTGGGCGGCGTAGTAAGACCCTTGGTCTTGATCTGGGAAGCGGCCTCATCCATAACATCTACCGCCTTATCCGGGAGAAACCGGTCCTGGATATACCGGCTGGACAGCTCTACCGCCGCCCGGACCGCCTCTTCTGTGATCGTAAGCCCATGATAGACTTCGTATTTTTCTTTCAATCCCATCAGGATTTTTACCGCGTCTTCCTCATTCGGCTCTTCTACCGCGACTGGCTGGAATCTACGCTCAAAAGCCGCGTCTTTCTCAATATGCTGACGGTACTCTTTCAAAGTCGTCGCTCCTATGACCTGAAGACTTCCTCTTGCCAATACGGGTTTCAAGATATTTGCGGCATCCATAGTCTCGCTGGCGCCGGCTCCCGCTCCCATGATCATATGCAGTTCATCAATAAAAAGGATTACGTTGCCGTCCGCTTCTGTCTCTTTCAAGAACAGCTTCATCCGTTCCTCAAAATCTCCCCGGAATCTGGCGCCGGAGAGCATCCCCACCAAATCCATGGCAATGATTCTCTTTTGCCTCAGATTAGACGGCACTCTGCCTTCCGCGATCCGCTGGGCCAGCCCTTCTACCACCGCTGTCTTGCCGACTCCCGGTTCCCCAGTCAGTACCGGGTTATTCTTGGTCCTCCTGGACAGCACCTGAATCAGCCGCTGGATCACATCTTCCCGGCCGATCATGGGATCATATTCCCCTTCTTCCGCCTTCTTTGTGACATCCATTCCAAATTTCTCTACTATACTTTCCTGCTGATCCTCTTCTTGCTCCCCTTCTGCCTCATCTTCCTCACCTGGCTGGAGCTTGCTCCCTTCTTCCATGGCCTTTTCTAGTCCCGGTTTTCCCGCCATTGAAACCGGCAGATCAGCTTTCCCCAATTCTCCCCGCAAGGCTTCCATATCTACCTCCAGCGAAGCCATAAGCTGGGCGGCGGCACATTCTCCCGCGTCCAGGATTGCCCGCAGAAGATCTGCAGGTTCTATCTGCGAGCGCCCGCGGACTTCTCCACGGGTTTGGGCAAGACGGATCACCTGGGCTGCCTCATCGGATATCTGTACAGCGTAAAAATTACCGCCTGCCTTTGCATCGATATCATATTGATGGAGATACTCTTCGATCAGTTTCTGATCCAATCCATTTCTCCGCAGGACCTGGCCCGCTTTTCCTTCCTCCTGAGCCAGCGCCCACAGAAGATGTTCGCTTCCTATAAACTTATGTCCCATATGTGTGACAAACTGCAGCGCAGCCTGAAACACCTTCACCATCCGGGAACTAAAAAGATTCAGATTAATTTCCATGTTTACACACCCCCTGTTCGATCTTCGCTATGTCATCCCGCAGTTTCGCGGCTTCTTCGTAATTCTCTAGTTTTGCGGCTTCACTCAGGCGGCAGCGCAGTTCTGCCAGTTTCCGCCTTCTTACTAAGCCCTCCACTGCCATATCCGGGAACGCCTTGTCTCCCAGATGTCTGGGATCTGGCTGGCCCGGCCACCAGCCTGTATAATTCTTGAACTCTTCTGTCTTCCCGGCCGCGGCCGCCTGGCTCCACATCTTCCGCAGACAGTCCTCGCATACCGGTACCTGGTAGATATTCCCCATCCAGTTGATATAGAAGACACGGCTTACATTCACCTTATTGCAGAATTGGCATTTCATTTAAAGTCACCCCTTTATTCACCTTATGCTCTATTTCTATGTTCTAACATTATTCAAATACTTAATAGTTAAGTTTTTAATAATATAGTACATAATTTTTAAATTGTCAATAAACTGGGGATAAAAAAATAAGCCGACTCATTATAAGCGGCTCATTTAATGTTTATAGACTCCTTTTTTATGTCTTGATAGAATTCTAATTTATTCCGTTTTGGATGTTTTTAATTCCCATTCATCTATGAATATACATTCTTGTCATATCAGGTTCATCATCCCCTTGAACCATGCATAAAAATTCCCAGCCATATCTTTCATAAAAACCCGTATGGTCTGTGATCAGATAGATTGGCGTTATTCCTTTGGACTTCGTATCCTTCACGACCATATCAAGTAATTGTCCCGCAATTCCTTGACAGCGATATTCCTTTTCAGTATATACCGCGCATACATTGGGCGTAAGGTCTTTCCTGCTGTGAAAATCATTTTCGATCACTCCAAGGCCGCCTACGATGCGGCCGCTGTCTAAGCAGAGATACCAGCCAAATTCCGTTTCATTATTAAGATAGGCTTCCATACATTCAAGATAAGCCTCTTTTGGTACTTTCCATTTATCATGAAACCATGCAGCGGCAGCTTCTTTCATTTCTGGCTTTTGTCTTAACGTCACATAGATATATTCCTTCATAATTTGCTTCCTCAGATCAGAATATAAACAAAAAACTCGGAAAACGAGTGTTTCCCGAGTTCTCCAAGAGGCGCCAACCAGATTTGAACTGGTGATGAAGGTGTTGCAGACCTCTGCCTTACCACTTGGCTATGGCGCCTGGTGACTCCAACGGGAATCGAACCCGTGTTACCGCCGTGAAAGGGCGATGTCTTAACCGCTTGACCATGGAGCCATATCACGTCTTATGTGGCGTGACCGGGATTTATAATATCATATCCTCTCCGAATTTGCAACGGTTTTTTTATTTTTCTTTGAATTTCACGTCCGTTGACAAACCAGCCCAAATCCGCTATCTTGAATGGAGAAAATAGATTGCCTGTAAATCAATGAAAATAGAAGGAGACATCTCTATGAAATCATTAGTGTTAGCTGAAAAACCTTCGGTGGCCAGAGACATTGCCAGAGTCCTTGGCTGCCGCAAGAATCTGCCCGGCGCTATCGAGGGCAGCAAATATATCGTTACCTGGGCCTTGGGCCATCTGGTCACTTTGGCGGATCCGGAAGCCTACGACCCGAAGTTCAAAGAATGGAAGATGGATTATCTTCCTATGATGCCAGGAAAATGGGACCTGGTGGTCATCAAGCAGACCGCCAAACAGTATAGCCACGTGAAAGCCCAGCTTTTCCGCAAGGATGTGGACACCGTCATCATTGCTACAGACGCCGGCCGGGAAGGAGAACTGGTAGCCCGCTGGATCCTGGATCGATCCGGCTGCCGCAAGCCTATCAAGAGGCTCTGGATCTCTTCTGTCACAGACAAAGCCATCCGGGAAGGCTTTTCCCATTTAAAAGACGGCCGGCAGTATGATCCGCTCTATCACGCGGCCAGAAGCCGGGCGGAAGCAGACTGGCTGGTGGGCATCAACGCTACCCGCGCCCTGACCTGCAAGTACAACGCCCAGCTCTCCTGCGGACGGGTACAGACTCCCACCCTTGCCATCATCGCAAGCCGAGAAGAAGAGATCCGCGCTTTCCGCCCAGAAGAATACTACGGATTGACCTGCATGGCCGGCGGCGTTGCCTGGACCTGGAAACATAAGAAAAGCGGCAGCTCCCGTTCTTTCCAGAAAGCCTTCATCCAGGATCTGGAAACTTCTCTGAAGGGACAGACGCTTGCCATAAGCCACATACAGAAACAGCAGAAGAAAACCTTTTCTCCAGGTCTTTACGACCTGACAGAACTGCAAAGAGACGCCAACAAACGCTTTGGCTTCTCCGCCAAGGAAACCCTGAATATCATGCAGCGGCTCTACGAGCACCACAAGGTCCTGACCTATCCCAGAACGGATTCCCGATACATCGGCACAGATATTGTACCTACGCTGAAAGAAAGGCTGGCCGCCTGCAATATCGGCCCCTACCGGAAATATATCCCAGCCCTTTTGAAAGGGCAGATCAAGACCAGCAAATCTTTCGTAGACGATAAGAAGGTCAGCGACCATCACGCCATCATCCCTACGGAAGAATTTGTCCAGTTGGAACATATGAGCAGCGAGGAGCGCAAGATCTATGACTTGGTGGTCCGCCGCTTCATCAGTGTGCTTTATCCGGCTTATGAATATGAGGAGACCACACTTTCTGCCGAAGCTTCGGGCGAGACTTTTGCCGCCAGGGGCCGCCGGGTTCTTTCACCAGGATGGAAAGCAGTCTATGAGGACGGTTTTACTCTGGAAGAGGGGGACGAGGAAGACCTGGAAAATCACGGAAACGCGTTAAACCAAAAACTTCCGGCTCTCAGTCAGGGGGACTGCCTCTCCATTGACCGGATTGCCATTACCACTGGAAAGACCAAGCCGCCGGCAAGATTTACAGAAGCCACCCTTTTATCCGCCATGGAGAATCCAGTCAAATATATGGAATCCAAAGACGCCAAAGCCCGTAAGACTCTGGGGGAGACCGGCGGACTGGGAACAGTGGCCACCCGGGCGGATATCATTGAAAAGTTGTTCCACTCCTTCCTGATCGAGAAGAAGGGACAGGAGATCCTGATCACTTCCAAGGGCAGACAGCTTCTTTCACTGGTCCCGGAGGATTTAAAGAAACCGGAGCTTACCGCCGACTGGGAAATGCAGCTTGCCAGGATCGCCAAGGGCGAATACAAAGAGTCTGTATTTCTCCACGACATTGAGGGCTATACCAGAGAATTGATCCAGGAGATCAAAACCTCTGACGGAACTTTCCGCCACGATAATCTGACCAACAGCAAATGCCCCCGCTGCGGCAAGCGTATGCTGGCCGTCAACGGCAAGAACGCCCGCCTGTTGGTATGCCAGGACCGGGAATGCGGCTACCGGGAGACGGTTGCCCGCCTGAGCAACGCCCGCTGCCCCAACTGCCATAAGAAGATGGAATTGATCAAAAAAGGAGAAGAAGAGACCTTTGTATGTTCCTGCGGATACAAAGAAAAACTCTCCGCCTTTAAAAAGAGGCGGGAGAAAGAAGGTGCCGGAGTCTCGAAAAAAGACGTTCAGAAGTATCTGAAGAACCAAAAAACAGAGTCGGTCGGCAATTCTTTTGCCGCCGCTCTGTCTAAGATCAATCTGGACGCTTAAAAATATCGATCGTCCCTGTATTATTCAAATGTTTCAGAAGAGATAAACCGATGGGGAAGCCAAAGAGTCCGACCACTCCCGCAAGCTGGACACCGGCAAACATGCTGGCCAGCGTCACGACCGGATGGAGGCCCAGCTGGCTTCCTACAATTTTCGGCTCGATGATATTCCGGATGATCGTAATCACAATGTACAGTATGAATAATTTGAGCGCCATTGTATAATCTCCAAGAAGCGCAGTGATCACCGCCCACGGGATCATGATGCCTCCCGTTCCCAAAACCGGTAGAATATCAAAGATCGCGATGCACAGCGCCAGGATCAGCGCCGGGTCTATGTCAAGAATCGTAAAGCCGATCAGCAGTTCTCCAAAGGTAATCGACATGATCAGCGCGTAAGAACGGATACAGACAAACAAGGTCCCCACAATATATTGTTTTACCTGCTGGAAAAGCTCCGTTCCTTTGGCATCTAACTGACGCATGCAAAAATCCGTCAAACGGTCAAAGTCCATAGCGATAAAGAATGTGGAGATCACCATCAGGAGCAGTTTCAAAAACAGCATTGGAAGGGACGAGGCGAAACCGGAGATAAGCTCCATACTTCCCATGGATATTCTGGAAACCAGCTCTCCCAGCATCTGCATTAATTGATCCTGCAGATAATTGACAGCCTCTAAAAGTGTCGGGTCCATCCTCGTCACCGTCTGTTCCAGTTCCTGGAACAACTGGGTGACCACAGGCTGCACATAGAGACGCACCAGGGACGGCAGCTCACCGATCAACTGCGTCACTCCGGAGAATGCCTTCACACTCGCCAAAGCCAGAAGCACGCCTACCGTTCCATAGAACACCAATACCAAAAGGACCGCCATCAGTTTCCTTGGGACTTTTGTTTTCCTTGCCAGAAACTTTGTCGGCCTCTGCAGGGCATAAGCAATCAAAAGGCCCAGCACAAAAGGTGCAAGCAAAGGGAGCAGAAATTTCACAAAAAGGAAAACCACTCCCAAAATAATCGCAAAGTATAAAAAATTAATAATAAATCTTCTTCGTTTTTCCATATCTATTCTATTATAGGAAGAGAAAATTCCAGTGTCAATAAGGTTGACAGAAAATATACAGCTTTTTAACTTGAATATCGAGGCAAATCTCTTAAGTTTCCCGCTCGTCTCCTTCATTGCTATTCTATTCGATCCATGTTACTTTAATACTAAACAAGCGGAGCCAAAATCATCATCTCCGCCATCAAAAATCAGGACCAAGAAAGGGGACATCTATTATGGAAAAAATCACAACAGATAAAATCGCGAAATCAAACGGACCGTATTCACAGGGATATACCCACAACGGGTTCTTCTTCTGCGCCGGACAGATCGGAGTCGAACCTTCCACCGGCGAGCTCCATGTACACACGATCGAGGAACAGACCGACCGGGCCTGCCGCAATGTAGGCATCATGCTGGAAGCGGCCGGAACATCTTTCGAAAAAGTCATCAAAGCCAATTGCTTTATCGCAGATATGGACGATTTCGACGCATTCAACCAGGTCTACGCCCGCTACTTTGTGTCCAAACCAGCCAGGACCTGCGTGGCGGTCAAAACCCTTCCCAAACACGCGCTCTGTGAGATCGAAGTCATTGCGGCCGTTTAATTAGGGCCGGGGGATTTTTAAAAATCCCCCGGCCCCGTCTACAATTTGGACACAATTAATTCAATTTGCTTTTAACTTCTTTCCCCGCCATTACAGCCTCGATATTCCTGCGGAAGAATTCATATCTTGTCTTATGGAATTTTAATCCATCCGGCATCCCGGCTGTATGAGGCGTCAGGATTACGTTTGGCAGTTTCCGCAGTTCGCTGTCCAAGGGCAGAGGTTCTTCCTCAAACACATCCAGGCAGGCGCCGCCGATCTGTCCTGTCTTCAGCGCTTCGATCAGATCCGGCTGGCAGATGATGCCGCCTCTGGCTGTATTGACCAGAAGAGCCGTATCTTTCATCTTCTTAAAACTCTCTTTCCGGAACATATGCCGGGTCTCGTCATTCAGATAGACATGCACCGTAATGATGTCGGACTCTCGGATAAGTTCTTCCAGCTTCACCGGGCGCACATACTCCGCGCACTCTTTTACGAATGGATCATATCCCAGCACGTGAATGCCCATTGCGCTGCAGTAGGCCGCCACTCTTTTCCCGATGGCGCCAAGACCGATGATACCAATGGTTTTCCCCCGCAGCTCCGCTCCGTTATAGTAGAGTTGTTTCTCGTCCTCTCCCTGCTTCATAAACGCGTCAAGGAAAGGCAGATTCTTGTAATACCCTAAGATCATGGCAAATGTGTGCTCTGCCACAGCGTCCGCGTTGACGCCGGCGGCGTTAGCCGCCTTGACCCCATGTCTGGTACAGGCTTCGATATCCACATTGTCATACCCTGCTCCGGTCTGCACCAGCTTCAGCTTGGACGCTTTCTCAAGCAGAGCCTCATTTACCTGGATATGCTCCGGGATCAGTACGTCCGCATCCGCCACGTGTTCCCCTTCCTCTCCCGGCTGTACCGCCGTGATCTCCCAGTCTTCCGGGAATACCTGCCGGATCCGGGAAACGGTATCTTCTGTATAATATCCTACGATCAGTATTTTCATCTTCTATTCTTGCTCCTTCCAGGTCATTTTCTCCCAGGCCTCAAAAAATACCCGTTTGATGTTGGCGATCACCAGTTCCTCCGGCTCATCGCCAAAGGGACCGACTTCAAAGGAAACCAATGGTTTCCTGGTAGCCCCAGGTCTGGAAAAGAATCCGGTCTTCCCAAGGGTGGTCAAAAATCTTGCCAGTTCTTCTGCGTCCACCTCAGAATCCGGCACCCCAAAGGGCAGGTGTTTATCTCCAAAGTATGGTTTCTCCATGTCTTTCACATAAGAATTGCCAATGTGGACATGGCTCAGATAGTCCTTTGCCTGCCACAGCGCTTTGTGAGAATCCTCCCGCATCACCGGGAAATGGCTCTGGTCCAGCAGGATTCCTACATTTTCATATTTTTCTTTCACTCTTCTTACAATGGCCACGGCTTCATTGGTAGGGCCAAGGAGATAATGACGGTCAAAGTACCGGTCTCCCGTCTCTACAGAAACTACCAGAGTATACTCCTGATCCGCGGCGGCCTGCCGGGCGTACTCGCAAAGCTCCATAAGCGAGCGCTCAAAGGCCTCCAGCATAGCGTCCTTTTCTTCTTCCGTGGTGTATTTTCCTGTCACCACATGCATGATCCGGGCATTCTCCTGATAACACTGGTCGATCAGCCGTTTCCCGGATTCCACAGAAGCCTTGCGCTTCTCTTCATCCAGGCTGCTCAGGTCCATTCCAAGACGCCTTACCGCGTCCCCTCCATTGAATACAACCTGAGCGCCTGCCAGACGGGCATACTCTCTCGTCATTTCGACGATCTCATCCTCCGGTGTATAGGAGACTTCCACCACTGTGAAGAAGGGGTCCGCAAGAATCGTCATCAGTCCCTCAAAAAACCGATCCTTATCATCTGCGATCCCAGAGAATAATTTGGGAAGTACGATGCCCACATCAATGTATGATTCCCAGCTTTTCTGCATGGTCTTATTTCCTCCTTAAACGGTCGTTTTATACGATATACCCTTCTTCGATAAGAGCCGGCAGATCCCGGACGCTCTCGATCACATGAGTATGCCAGTATTTTCCCCAGGCGCTGATCGGGGTAGAGCCGGATGTCACGCCAATGACCGCGCGGCAGCCTGCGTTATAGCCTTCCAGCATATCCGCGGGAGTGTCTCCGATCTTGATGACGCTTCTCACGTTCTGGATATTCAGCTCCTGCATCGCGTGATACAGCATGAAGGGAGCCGGGCGTCCTTTTCCTTCCGGAACCATATCTAAGTCCACCGCGCAGTCAACCAGACCGTCTCTTACCCATCCCAGGCAGTCGAAGATCGCCTGATTGACATCGGAATGAAAACCTGTATCTGTAGCAACTTTAATACCATTTTTATGGCACCATTCAAATACTTTTGAAGATCCCTCGATTTCCTGACAGTCATGCCGGTAGTAGTCGATCATGATCTCTACATAACAGTCATAGATCTTCTTTGCCAGCTCATAGGTATCTTCAAAAATGTCTTCCTCAAATCCTCGGAAATCCATGATCCTTCCCTGGCTCTTCGCGATCAGGAACTGATACAGGTGGATCTTGTTGGTTCCCATCAGATTGGCGATCTCGTCCGGTGTCGCCTTAAGATCATATTGTACCGCCGCTTTATACAAGCAGTCCCTGACTGCGTTATCGTCCTTTACTGTTGTTCCTGCCAGGTCAAATACTGCCAGTTTGATCTGTTGATTCATACGTTTGTCCTTCCTTCCATTACTAAAGTTCTTATCATCGCCGGGATATCTGTGATCTTTCGTTTCCCGCCGTCTAATGAAAGCCGCTTCCCCGGATCGTAGGCCAGGAAAAAGCCGTTCATTTCTCTTACATGCTCCGGATCATACCCATGGAGCCCTTTCATATCATGGTACTTTTCTTCCGCGCGCTCCATAATGTCCTCAGAGCAGGAGCCAGCCGCCATCTCCAGGATAGCCCTGGGGCGCTGTAAGCTTCCCTTTTTATTTTCCTCAGCATCCAGGCTTTCTTTGTCAAGCCAATGGATCTTCTCGATCTTTCCGCTCTTTTCCAGACAAGCTGCCACAGCCTTATTTCTTTCTTCCGGAAGCTGGCTGAAAAACTGCATGCAGCCGCTGCCGTCGCTTAGGAAATGGATCTTGCCCTCATCGATCTCCGTCTCATATCCGTGATCTCTCGCGTAGATATTGGGGAAGAAATTTTCCTTCTTATCCAGCATTCCATGGTCTGAGAAAAAGATCAGCTTCTCAATGCCGCAGGTCTTGGCCGTCCGGATCAGCTCTTCTACATAGGCGATCATGTGATCGCAGGCTTGGGCGGTCCGCTCATTTTCTACACCATAAATATGGGCCGCTCCATCATACTCTTCAAAATGGGCCGCGATAAAATCCTTATCTCCCTGCTCCATCTCCTGCTTTAACAATTCCAGAGCCCGCATATCTTTCTCATACGCGGCTTGGACGCCGGAAGCCTCTTCGTGGGTCGTCAGGTCTTCACTGTGATTTACTCCCGGAAGCCCGTCTCCCAAAGGCCAGTTGATACTTCCGCATTTTAATCCTTCCGCGTCAAATTCATGGACGATCGTATCTTCCGGCATGATCCGCTTTGCCTCTTCTACTGTAGGATGATAAAGAGATACCTGCTGGAATCCCGGTCCCTCCATTACCAGATTCTCCATGATCCCGTGTTCTTCTGGAGTTTTTCCGGTCAATATACTCACATGTGCAGGAACTGTGATGGACGGATATACCGTCCAAAGCTCCTGCACATGGATGTCAGAACCGTGATATTTCCAGGCATTCTCAAAAACCTTTGCCGGCATCCCGTCCAGGGATACCAATATCACTTGATTTTTCATAGACTAATTCCCATTCACTTCATCAAGAGCCGCCTGGGCTGTCGCCTGGGCCTCATCCAACGCTTCCTGAGCCGGTACGTTTTCAATCTCTACCTGGTCGCAGGCAACAGAGAGCGCGTCATAGATCTTTCCGCCTGTTGGGTCTTCCGGCAGGATAGAAGCGTGTGTGGACTGCTGGAACGGTACCAGCGCCTGTGGATTCTCTTCGGTATATGCCTTAAACTCTTCTACATCCTGAGTAGAAAGACGAACTGCTACATAGCCGGTCTCCATGGACCATTTTGCCTGGTTCTCCGGTGTGGTCATAAATTTCATAAATTCATAGACACCCTGTTTCTCTTCATCGGTAGAACCTTCCAGCATAACGTTCTGGAGAACTTCCGCGGTCGGATAAGAAGGATTCTCGCCCCAGCCCGGCTGCTCAAGCGCCGCTACAACACTAAAGTCAAGGTCTGCCTGGTCTCCGGAAGAACCGGTATAGCCGCCTGCCTTATCCTGCAGAACATCATCAATGGTATTGTACCAGTACTCCCAACCCTGTCCGCCGGAATGGATCTTCATAATTCCGTCGTCGTGGATCCACTGACGGAAGCTTTCCCATACTTCTACCCACTCCTCAGAGTTGATCATAACTTCTGTTCCATCTTCATTAAGAAGGGTTCCTCCGTTGCTGAACACCGCGTCTACCAGATTTTTATATCCCCACATCGGCTCCCAGCCTACCATGCTTCCGCCTGTAGTCTCTGTGATCTTCTGGGCTGCCGCTTCCAGATCCTGCCAGGTCTTGATAGTCGTTGGATCAATTCCAGCTTCTTCAAACGCGGCAATATTATAATAAAGTACCTGAGTTGTTCCATATGCCGGGAAGGCGAACAATTTGCCCTCTTCATCGATACCCTGGTCATAGAACACATCCATATAATCTTCTCTGTCAAACTCTTCGTCTGCTTCCACATAAGGATTGATGTCCGCGATCAGATCCTTGTCCGACAGATTTCTCGCCTTATCCACATCGATCAGAGCTACGTCCGGCGCATTGTCGCCGGCGATTCCTGCCTGCAGTTTTTCATAAGTCTCTGTATAATCTGCCTGTGTAGATCCTACGATCTCATATTCATCCTGAGAAGCGTTAAACTCTTCGATCATATCAGTCAGTACGTTGACGGCTGTCTTTCCGCCTGAGTACCAGTATTCAATCTGGATCTTACCATCCTCTGTGGTGGTTGTCTCACCGGAATTATCGGATCCGCCGCAGCCTGCCAGCATTGACATAGCCATGATTCCGATCAGTCCACAGGAAATCAGTCTTTTAAATTTCATAACTTTTAAACTCCTTTCACATATCACTTGTGTTTTTTCTTTTCTATGTCTCGCTTTCGTGTTCCATCTTACATGGGACTCATTAAATCATCTTCAAGCCTCTTTAAAAACTTTGTAAAAGGAGGAATGTAAAGTTTTTCTTTGGAGCGTTGCTCCGCTTTCCTTTTTAAACAAACTTTTCCTTAGATTTCAGGATATTTTCTTTAAATCTCTTCTCATCGCTCTGGAAGAGCCCTTCGCATAAAAGGTCGATCAAACCGATCTGAGCGATCCTGGAGGCCGCCTTCTCCCCTCCCTCAAAGGATACCGCGGGAGTGACGAACACATGATCACAGCAGGCGGCGATAGGGCAGTCTTTCGTTCCCAGGATTCCCACCGTCTTTGCCCCGCTCTCGCTGGCAAGCCTCATGGCGTCCAGCACCATCTCCGTCGTCCCCGACTGGGAAATGGCGATGGCAACGTTTCGCCCGTCCAGATACTCGGCGCTGACCTTCTGCAGAAAAAGATCCGAATAGGTCCGGCAGGAAACTCCCATGTGAAGCAGCCGGCCTGCCAGTTCTCCCGCCACAAAAGCCGACCTCTCCGCCCCGAAGATCTCTACTGATCTGGCTTTCTTCAGAAGCTGGATCACATCCTGGAATTCCTTCTCCTGGATCTTAAGCGTCATCTCCTCCAGCAGTTCCATATCCTGTCGGATCACTTGAGTAGGAATTCCTTTCCTTCTATTTGTTGAAACGCCGTCAGGCTCTTCTCCTGCTATGCCTCTATTTTCCCGCCCGCGCTCTTCCTGGCCAGACTGTTTCAGCACACCATTGCGGAACTGCTGCCAGCCGCCATACCCCAGCCGCTGTACCGTCCGCACTACGGTTGGCTGTCCGGTCCCGGCTCCCGCCGCGCACTGGCGCAGAGTCATCTCTTCTATCTCCTCTTCCTTAGCCAGCAGATATTCCGCGACCTTTTTCTCTCCCTTCGTCAGATTTCCAAACTCTAACCGCAGATCCTGCTTCCACCTTTTTTCATTCATGTATCATCGCTCCGTTTTTTCTTATTTCTTTCTTCTGGATCTTTGGCCTCTTTACAAACTTTTGACAAAAGACCAGTCAAATCCCCCGCATTTCCGCCCTAAACTTCTGTTTTTAAGCCTCCGGGTTTATCTTTTCTTAACATTTCTTTACCTGTTCTTTTCTTTCCCTCTTTCTCCCGGAAACGCAGACAGGCTGAACCAGGGATTTCCCTGTTCAGCCTTTTCTTTCTATAACTTGTTAGACTCTTTGCTGCGTATAGGCGTCAAAGATATGTACCTTATCCATCCGGAAAGAGAAATTCGCATTGTCTCCTCTGCCGATGGTGCTGTCTGCCGGCACACGCACCGCCACATCCTTCTTCCCATACGCCAGATACAGATAAGTCGCAGCCCCAAGCTTCTCACATACCCGCACGCTGCTGGCGATCCCATCCGGATCCAGAACCATATCCTCCGGCCTAACGCCAACGATCACTTCCTCCCCAATGTGGTTCTTCTCATCCATCCGTTTTGCCGTTTCCGCGGATAAGGGGAACAGCCGGTCCTCGATCTTCAGACATACCTGTCTTCCTTCGTCCACCACACATTTCCCGTGGAAGAAATTCATCTGGGGCATCCCGATGAATCCAGCTACAAATACATTGGCAGGCTCATCATAGAGTTCTCTTGGCGGGGCTACCTGCTGGATCTCCCCGTCTTTGAGGACTACGATCTTCGTTCCCAAAGTCATGGCCTCTGTCTGATCATGGGTCACATAGATAAATGTGGCGTCTAACTGCCGGTACAGTTTCAAGATCTCGCCCCGCATCTGGGTCCGCAGTTTGGCATCCAGATTGGACAAGGGCTCGTCCATCAGGAATACTCGGGGTCTGCGGATGATCGCCCTGCCGATGGCCACTCTCTGCTTCTGTCCTCCGGACAGTTCGCCCGGTTTCCGGTCCAGTACCTGAGATAAATCCAGAATCTTTGCCACTTCCTCCGCTTTCTTTCTTCTCTCCGCTTTGGGCACCCGCTGGATCTTCAGGCTGTAAGCCATATTTTCCCAGACAGACATATGGGGATACAGCGCGTAGTTCTGGAACACCATCGCCATATTCCGGTCGCAGGGCTGCACCTGATTGATGATCTTCCCATCCATGACGATCTCTCCCTGGGAGACGTCTTCCAATCCCGCGATCATGCGGAGTGTGGTAGACTTCCCGCAGCCTGACGGCCCCACAAAGATCACAAATTCCTTTTCTTCTATTTCCAGCTGAAAGTCCTTTACTGCCTTAAATCCATTTTCATATTCTTTATATACATGCTTTAATTGTATGCCGTTCACAGTGATTCCTCCTTATCCCTTCATTCCTGTATCGCCGCCGATTCCGCTGATGAACCATTTCTGTGTGAACGCAAACAGGATCAGAAGCGGCAGCACGATCACTGTACTTCCCGCCATGACCATCGCCCACTCTGTCCCATAGGCTCCGCCTTCGATAAAGAACTTGCGCAAGCCCTGGGATACCAGCATCTTGGAATCAGAATCTGTGATCAAGGATGGCCACATATAATTGTTGTAACAGGTGATAAAGTTCATCAGTCCAAACGTAATAAAAGAAGACTTCGTAATCGGACATACCACTTTCCACAGGATCTTCCAATGACTTGCCCCGTCGATCCTGGCCGCCTCGATCAGGCCTTTGGGCACCTGCATGAATGCCTGCCGCAGCAGGAAGATTCCGAATATGCTGACACAGTTGGAGATGATCAGACCTGTAAAGGTATCCAGCAGCTGCATGTCAGATAGAATAATATAGCTGGGTATGTATGTAGCCGCTGTCGGAACCATATAGGTACACATGATGATCCCAAACAGGATTGCACGTCCCTTAAAGGTAAGAAATACGATGGCGTAAGCGATCATCGCTCCCGTCACGATCTGGATCACCAGCGTAAACACGGACACAAACAAACTGTTTCCCACATACCGCATCAAAGGTGAATCCGTAAATACGCTCACAAAGTTCTGCCACTGGAAAGTCTCTGGGAAAAAGTGGCTCACATCCATGATCTCCTGTTTGGTCTTCAGCGCGCTTATGATCATCCAGATAAAAGGGAAAATGGTGAACACACTGAAGATAAAAAGGATCACTGCCTTCCCGCTGCCTCTTAACGCTTTTCCTATACTCATCACGATCCTCCTTCCTAATAGTGCACCCATTTCTTGGATGCGGTAAACTGCACTGCTGAGAGCACTATCGTGATCAGGATCAGCACGATGGCCACTGCTGTTGCCTGTCCCATGCTGAATTCTTCAAACCCAAGCTGATAGTACATATAAAGAAGCGTTCTGGTGCTTCCAGACGGTCCTCCCTGTGTCAGGATCTGAATCTGATCGTATGCCTGCAGAGAATTGACCATTGTAATAATAGACAGAAAGAATGTGGTAGGAGATACTCCCGGCAATGTTACATCCCGGAATCTCTGCCATCCTTTCGCCCCGTCCAGAGAACTGGCCTCATACAGTTCTTTTGGCACCTTCTCCAGCGCGGACAGATAGAAGATCATGGCATATCCAAGGCTTTTCCAGATGGTCACGATGATCACCGCCAGCATTGCGGTATCGGAGCTGTTGATCCACTCCAGCGAAGGGAGATGGAGGAAATTCAAGATTGCGTTGGCGATTCCGGTATCCGGGTCATAGATCCACACCCACACGATAGAAATCGCTACCGTTGGTGTGATCCAAGGAGAGAATAAGATAAACTTCACGATCCCGCTTCCTTTAAACGCCTTCTGCATGAGAAGGGCCAGCATAAGTCCCAGCACGATCGTTGGGATCAGAGTGCCCAGACAGAAGACCACCGTATTCCACAGAGCATCGTAGAACCGGCTGTCCTGGAACAGATCGAGAAAGTTCTGAAAACCTACGAAATTATAATCCGGCGTCATATAGTCCCAGTCGGTAAAGCTGATGTATACCGTTCTGAGAATAGGGTAAATCCAGAATACGATCAGCGGGATCATCGCCGGAAGTACAAACGCGCTGACCGTACCTATTTTCTTCAATCGGATTTTCTTTGTCATGATATCAATCCTTCCTTTTCACTTAAGCTTTGGCAAGACTGGATATATCATAACAACCGACTTTTAATAAAAGTTCAAGGCAATATTAAATGTTTGTAAACCAGGAGGGCTTGGAAACAGGGCCTCTGGAGCGTTGCTCCGGATTTTTGCCCCATTGGATTCCCACAGTTTCTCACTTTGGGCAACCACGGGGATTCGCGGAAGAAAAAACGGAGTTTTGCTCCTTTTTCAGCGCAGGATTATTAAAGACGTCCCGCAGATCAACAAAAGAATTTCTTTATTGTTAAAAAGAAAAGCAGCCTGTTTTTAAAACCAGACTGCCTATTTCTCTCTTTCTTTAAATTTTGCTCTTTACTCTTCTTCCATCAGCTTCTTATAATAGCCATCCGCCATATACAGCGCTGCTGCCGGATTATGTCCCAATACCCGGTCTTTCGTCACTCCTGTAGTGGTCAGCGCTTCTGAATACTTATAAAAGAGACTGTCATGTCCCACGCAAAGTCCCATGACCACATTCAGATCTGTCTTGGCCGCATTTAAGAGCTTTGCCTGCAAGATCGGGTTGCACATGTGGTTTCCGATCTGACAGCATTCTTCCGGGATGCCTACTTCCGTTTTGGGCACCGCTCCCACTTTACATGCCGCGCCATATACCTCAAAGCCATGCTTCCGCAAAATCGCCGCCAAAGTCCGGCTCTCTTTCAGAAGCCCCACGCAGGTGGCGATACCGATCTTCTTCGCCCCGATCTTTTTGGCAAAGGCCATGATCTCTTCCACCCGCGTATACTTGCAGTAGTGTTCATACTCCACTTCCGCCGCGGCAACCATCACGGCATGGTTTTCTTCTTCTGCGTAACACGCCAGGGCATCCTGCAGGATTTCCTGATCCATGTGGGTGGTCAGGCAGAACGCCGGGTAGGTCTTATCTCCTTTGTCGCAGTTTTTGACCGTACAGTCGATACAGGACATTTCTTCTGGTTTCATCGTTTCTTTTTACTCCTTTTCCTCATTCTTTCGCATCTTTAATTTCAGCCGGGCCAGCGCCTTCCTGGCGTCCAGCTCATTTACCGTATTCTCCGCCAGCACCGTAGTCTCGTCTCCTGCCGCCCCTGTCTTTTCCATGGCTTTGTAGTAACATACCACATCCTCCGCAAGATGACTATTTTGTACCACAAAGTCTTTGGCCGGCACCATGCTGAGGGCCACCACCGGCACCCCTCTTTCTTCTGCCGCCTCAATGGCATGAGCGTAGTCTACATGATTATTCCCCAGCCCGTTGCAGGAGAAAATCGCTCCGTCCGCCCTGGCGCACTCCAGGCTCACGCCGACTCGTTCTGCCGACAGATATTTATCCTCATTATCGTCAGGAGACCCTACGATGATGATCCCCCGAAGATTCACATCCCCGTCCTCGGATACTGCTTCCACCAGAGGATCTCTATAATAATGCAGGGATGTTTCCTTCATACTTGTTCCGATTCCCACAGCATTTCCCTCCTTTTTTGACGCCGCTCTCTCGCTTCATCCATAGTTAATCCATAGCCCGCATGACTCCGTCCCGGAACTCATTAGGGGTCACCAGCGCCGGCATGCAGCCCATGTCGATCACAGAGCGTCCTCCTTCAAACCCGCAGGGTTCATGGCCAAACATCCGGGTATCATAAACCGCCCCCTGGCCAGACACCTCTTTCACAATGTAAACGTCCTTGCGCCATGGCTCATAAGTCTCCTGGAACACATGCTTTTCCGTACATTTATAACCGTTAAATTTCTTCATCTGCTCCCGGAAGATCTGGCAAAAACGGTCGCAGGCCCGGTGAGCCGCATCCGGTCCCGGACGGTCCGCCCAGGTACCTTCTCTTAGCACTACATCAAAAGAGATCAAAAGATCGCTCTCCAAAGGTGTTCCTGCCCGTCCCCAGGCCACCTTCTCTCTTAAGATCCCGTCGCTTCCCCCAAAGTTGCAGACCTGTCTGCCGCTTTCGTCGATGCCTGTCAGCAGTACATAAACTCCCGTCAGGGTGTGGGTGATCCCCTCCCCCACTTTGCCCAGTACTTTTGTCGAAATAGGGATCACATCCATGATGGTGTTGGTATGCTGCTCATGCTCGTCCGGCCGGATGATCCGGATCTTGATCTCTTTGATCAGCGGCTCTTCCGCCAGGATCCGCCGCGCCGTCTCCTGGCACACCGTCATACGGCCGTCCACCGTTACCCTGTTTTCCTCCCCGTAACTGACATCCGTCACGTGATAAGCACGCACCGTAAGTCTTGAGCCCGTTTCCATATTCCTGCGCCTCCTTTTTTCGCTTTCTTGTCTTCTATCCACTCTAACCCGTACTCTTATTTCGCTTCATGGTCCAGGTACCAGGCCACGATCAGATCCGCCATCCGGTCATAGCTCTGCACCCCTTCCTCCTGACCGTTGGCCTTCAGATAATTGTCGTTGACCTGATCCGCCACTTCCGCCACCCGTCCGTCATACTGATCCCAGAACTCATTATTAGCCTGCAGATCCGCCTTTACTTGGGGCAAGATCTGACTGTGGATCTCTTCCCAGGTATCATAATCCGCCTCATAGAGCACGTTCATACAGTTGATCCATCCCAGCATACTGCCGCTGTATTGAAATTGGGGGTCTTCCGACTTGCGGCAGGCCAGAAACGCAATAAAATTGGCCTCTTCCTCCTGCATAAATCCTCTGAGGTGGGACAGCTCATGGCAGGCGGTAAAGGGAATATTATAGTCTGTCATCTCCGTGTTATAATTTGCTTCTATTGTGAAGGGAGAATAGATGCCCGTCAGCTTCTGCACCGACAAGATCCAGGGATTCAAAAGTCCTTTGGGCCTGGGATAATATCCCCGAAGCTGTGGATACTCTTCGCCCAGAGCTTCCATCGCCTCCACCGCCTTTGCATCCGTCAGATCTTCCATCTCCATCAGCCCCTGGTCATCCCGTTCTACCCCTCCGGCATATTGGTTCACTTCCTGAGTCAGCCAGGCGCACACTTCGGCCAGCTCCTGGACGGTATATGTATCTGCCTGGATTCCCGCGCTCTCCGCGAAAGAATCCCGGTAATAATTGACGCCGCAGTTCATCATATAAAGGAAAAACAGAAGCGCCCCCGCCAAGACCACGCTGCGTACCCAACGCAGACCAGCCCCCGGCGCGCCACTTCCCCGCATCTTGCAAAACACCAGCCTCGCCAAGCTTCCCAACAGCAAAAGAAGTACTATGTACAGCAGAATTTCCGAGACAGAAAAGGGGGCCAGACCTGCCGCCCGGCCGATCACTCCCACTAAAATAGGATAAATATGCGTACTGTACCATTGGCCGAATCCCGGTACCATTCTTGCCGCTGCTCCCAGCAGGATTCCCAGCCCAAGAAATACTCCGGTCAAGATAAGTTTTATCCGCTTTTTCTCCGCTGTCTGATTCTTCATCTGCTTTCCTTATCCGTTTCTTCTTCTATTTTCCCCGTCTTGTCTTATATTTTTATTCTAGCATATCAGGAAATGGTTTGAAAGCAGATATCATTTCCAGTCACCGTCAATTTTGCCTCTGTATTGATAGGGATTGTAAGCGCATCTCCTATATGTCCGGCGTTTACTCCGCAGGCTACCGGACCTCTCGCTGCTTCCAGCGCTTCCCGCGCAAGCTGGAGAGCGCTTCCCGGCCGCCCCGGCGTATCACAGTCTGTCAAGGCTCCTACCACGACTCCCGCAGCCTCCTGTAATTTCCCCGCCATGGCAAGCTGGGTAAGTATCCCGTGGATACGGTAAGGCCGTTCTCCTACTTCTTCGATAAACAGGATCTTTCCCTTGGTGTCAATCTCCCAGGGCGTTCCCATCAGGCGGCTGATCAGGGTCAGATTGCCTCCCGTGATCCGCCCCTGGCCGCAGCCCTCCCGGAGCGCCTTCATACCCGACCCATCCAGATTGGCAAAAATCCTCGGACGCTCCGGCTCCGCCGCCATTTCCAGAAAAAGTTCCATCGCTTCTGGAGTTGCCGGCCGCTTAACGCTATAGAGAGTGGGCCCATGAAACGTAACCAGATTTGTTTTTTGACTGATCGCCATATGCAGCGCTGTATTATCGCTGAATCCGGAGAATACCGGCCTGTTTGCTTCCAGCGTCTCATAATCCAGATACTCCAGCAGAGTCATGGTTCCATACCCGCCCCACATACAGAAAATTCCTCTGTTTTCCTCATCCCGGATCACCTGGTTAAATATGGACGCTCGTTCTTTCGGGGATCCATGACGGAAGGCCATATCTTTGGAGAATGTTACTTCAAATCCTTTCTTCTCCAAATATTCACGCGCTCCCTCCATACCTTCTTCCGTAAACGCGTTTGCCGGATCTATAACGCAGATCCGATCCCCCGGCCGCAGCGGTTTCGGATAAATACTCTTCATACTTGCAATTTCCTTCCCGTATTTAATTTATACAGATTTCTGGCTTTATTGTATCACTCTCCAGACTCCCGCGCAAACGGAGGCGGAAGAATCTTGCCTTTGGAATCGCAGTAGATCACATCCCAGATCAGATAATGTCTGTAATGAAAATCTGTCCGGTAGATTTCCAATTCATAGACCGCCTCCGGCCTAGGGCCGTTGATACGGATATTTTCTTCGACCACCTCTTCCGCCACCTGTTTCCGGTCAATTGGAAGAAGAGAGTTTACCACCACGCAGAGTCGGATGCTGGCGCTTCCCTGGCTGGTGAAAATAGAAGAACTATACACCTGGATGGGCCTGCTCTCACAAATGCAGAAGCCTCCCAAAAGCACCGCCAGCACAATAACTGCCGCTTTTATTTTTCCCCGCTTTTTCAATGCTTTCTCCCTGTTTTAATTTATACTATATTTATTTACAGTGTAATTTAATACATCTACTTTTTCAATCACAATCTGGGTATACTGATGAAAAGGCGGTGTGGGGTTGAAAATGAGCAAGATTATCATCAATATAGAAGCTGTCCTGGCAGAAAAAGGCGTCAGCAAGACTCAGCTTTGTTACGCGTGCAGACTTCAGCGTACCCAATTGAATAATTACTGCAAAAACAAGGTATCACGGATCGATCTGAACACGCTTGCTAAAATCTGTGATTTTCTGCAGTGTGACGTGGGCGAGATCCTGCGGCTTGAAAAAGAGGATGAACAAGAAGAGACATAATAAGGAAGGCGGCTTCCATCTGACGCCTTCTTTTTATGTCTTTTTTCATACAAAACTGTTGACAAACTCTATCGCCGGCGTTAAGATATCCTTAGTTTTCGCACTTTAAACAGATAAAATTTTACAGTGCGAATATGGAGGATATTCTTATGATCATCGTATTAAAGCCAAATTCAACAAATGAACAGGTAGCCCGTGTAGAACAGCTTGTGAAAATGCGTGGACTGGACACCCATATCGTTGTAGGTACAGGTCAGACGATCATCGGCTGTATCGGCGATACTTCTCGCATCGATCCTCGCTTATTCGAGGTCAACCCCTATGTAGATAAAGTTATGCATGTCCAGGAGCCCTATAAGCTGGCAAACCGGGCATTCCATCCAGATAATTCTATAGTAGACGTGTCCGGCGTCAAGATCGGAGACGGCCATCTTGGACTGATCGCGGGACCCTGCTCTGTAGAATCAATCGACCAGGTGATGGAGATCGCCAAGTCCGTGAAAGCCGCTGGGGCCAATCTCCTGCGGGGCGGCGCGTTCAAGCCGCGGACCAGTCCTTATTCTTTCCAGGGACTCGGTCTGGAAGGGCTGGATATTTTATGCCAGGTCAAAGAGGAGGTTGGACTTCCCATTGTAACGGAACTGATGTCTCCAGAGTATCTGGACATTTTCAATGAAAAGGTAGATCTGATCCAGATCGGCGCCCGCAACATGCAGAATTTTGACCTTCTCAAACAGTTGGGACAGGTAGACCGGCCGATCCTCCTGAAGCGAGGCTTAAACGCCACCTATGACGAATGGATCATGTCTGCGGAATATATTATGGCTTCCGGAAATGAAAATGTCATCCTGTGCGAACGGGGGATCCGTACCTTTGAAAGCTATACCCGCAATACCCTGGATCTGCAGAGCATCCCGGTACTGCACAAACTGACTCACCTTCCAGTGATCGTAGATCCAAGCCATGCCGGCGGGAAGTGGTGGCTGGTGGATTCCATGTCCAAAGCTTCCATTGCGGCAGGGGCGGACGGACTGATGGTAGAAGTCCACAACAATCCCGAGTGCGCCCTATGCGATGGAGCCCAGTCTCTGAAACCGGAGAAATACGAGCATCTGATCCAGGACGTAACACAGATCGCAAAGGTCGTTGGGAAACAAGTATAGGATTAAGGAAACGGAGATTTACTATGGAACTGACTGTTGATCTTGGAGAAAAAAGCTACCCTATTTATATTGAAAATGGGATATTATCCCAGGCGCTTCCTTATATTAAGAATGTTTTCCCAGGGAAACGGATCATGATCCTCTCGGACGACAATGTTTACCCGCTCTATGGACAGCAGCTTTTCAATCAGCTTTCCGGCGCTTACGACTGCCGCACCCTGGTTCTCCCCCACGGGGAGACCGCGAAAAATTTCCAGTCTCTGCCCCGGATCTATGAGGCGCTCCTTCAGGCGGGTATTTCCAGAAGTGACCTTGTGATCGCCCTTGGAGGGGGCGTGATCGGGGATCTGGCCGGATTTGCCGCGGCCAGCTTTCTCCGGGGCGTGAAGCTCATACAGATCCCTACCTCCCTGCTGGCCCAGGTGGACTCCTCAGTTGGCGGGAAAGTGGCCGTGGATCTGCCTCAGGGCAAGAATCTGGTGGGCGCTTTCTTCCAGCCCTCCCTGGTCCTGATCGATCCTTCCGTGCTTGACACACTGCCGGAACGTTTCCAGAAAGACGGCATGGGCGAGGTGATCAAGTACGGCTGTATCAAGGACGCCCGCTTATTCCAGATATTAGGCAGCCATTCCTCTTTTGCGGATTTAAAACCGGATCTTTCCCATATCATTTACCGCTGTGTAGACATCAAACGCCAGGTGGTAGAACAGGACCAGTTTGACACCGGCGAACGAATGCTCCTAAATTTCGGTCATACCCTGGCCCATACCATCGAACAGCATTTCCATTATGAACGGGAAAGCCACGGGGAGGCGGTTGCCATCGGCATGTATCAGATCAGTAAGATCGCGGAAGAAAAGGGGCTGACCTCTCCCGGCACGGCCGCTTCGATCCTTTCCCTTCTTGAGACTTATGGACTGCCCCACACCTGCGGTCTTTCCATGGGAGATCTGATGGGCGCGATTTCATTGGATAAGAAAAATCTGGGAAATCATTTGAATGTGATCCTGCTCCACGAGATCGGAGACAGCTATATTTATCCTACGGATGCGGGATTCTTCGCCGACAAAACTCGAAAGGTTTAAGCAGAACAATCCAGCGCGGATATTTCGTCTAACTCTATAAACAATCAGAAATGGAGGATCCTTTGATGAATACAGAGAAAAAATTAGAAGGAAAGATCGCCGTCATCACCGGCGCCGGAAAAGGTATTGGCCGGGAAGCCGCTCTTGCCGTGGCCGCGGAGGGCGCCACAGTCGTAGCCGTCGCCCGGACTCAGACAGATCTGGATAAAACTGTAGAACTGATCCAAGAGGCAGGCGGAACCGCCATTTCCCTCTCCAGAGACTTGACTGATGCAGTTCAGGTACAGTCCATGGTGGACACTGTGGTAGAAAAGTATGGACGCATCGATATCCTGGTCAACAACGCAGGCGGGTATCCCTCTGAGATCTACGACAAAGTAAAACAGCAGGCCATCAAAATCTGGGAATGGTCAGAAACACAGTGGGATCAGATTATCAAAACCAATCTGAAAATTCCCTTCTTATGCATCAATAAAGTTGTTCCCGTCATGATCCGTCAGAGAAAGGGCGACATCGTCAGCGTATCCTCCCGTATGGGACGTATCGCTTCCCAGATGGGCGCTTACGCCGTGGCCAAGGGCGGCATTGTTACTCTGACAAAGACAACCGCCATCCAAACACAGGAATACGGCATCCGGGCCAACGCTGTGGCTCCCGGCATGGTAGATACGCCGGGTCAGCGGGTATATAACCATAACGTAGGCCAGGATAATGCCAAGATGGGCAGCGCCGCAGACGTGGCAAAAGCGATCCGGTATCTCCTTTGTGATGCTCCAGATGTCATGACCGGACAGGTGCTGGATCTATTTCCGACGGTATAGTTAATCGGGGCCGGGGGATTTTTAAAAATCCCCCGGCCCCAATTAACTATTTATACCTCCAACACTTCCGGCAGCTCAATTCTTCCGCCGCTCTTCGTCTCGTATTTTTTTACCGGCCACTTTCCGGCAACAGACAAGATTTCCTGCGTCCCCTCCACGTTCATCACTAATTCTGCTGACTTTGCGCCAGTTACCGTCACGTACCATTCGTACGCTTGATTTTTCTTCATTTTTCGTTCCTGATGATACAGCACTCCGCCGTCAGACAGCATATATCCTACCGGTGCTCCGTGTGCATGAACCATCCACTCATTTTCATATCCCAATTCCCGGTACATCTGCTCCTGCAGGCTGAAGATCTCCCTGAAAGGAATTCCTTCTACGCTGGCCGCAATGATCTCTGCCTGGATCTGATTTACAATGTCGTAGGTTTCCCTCAGCTTTTCCGGCGCTTTCCCCAGGCAGAACATTCTTGCTGTGTTGGAGTGGAGTCCGTACTTCCGCAATACAGGTGACAAGAGCACTGTCTTCTCAATCCTCTTATCTGTAGGAGTACAATGGCGATACGACTTGATTCGTTCATCACTTCCAAGAAGCAGCACATCCACTTCTGCTCCATATTCAGCGCATAGCTTCAGGAACTCTTTCTTCAGCTGGTTCTCTGTCATTCCTGGTCTTAATTTCTGCGCTGCCTTCGATAAGATGATTTCTGTAAGTTCTCCCAGTTCCCGGTAGCGCTCCACTTCCCGATCGGTCATGGGATATTCCAGCTCATAGATGGCCTCCAGGTCAAATGTCCCTCCTTTCAAGGGGATATCTGAAACAAATTTACTCCCTTCCAGGAGTGTTTCAATATAGCTTTCTTTCCCTGGAGATTTCCAGTCTAGTTCCACCAAACGGAAATCCATTCCTTCTAACAGCTCTCCTGCTGCCTTTTTCCCATCGGCCCGCATGGATACCGCAATCTTTTCTCTCTCTGTGATCACCAGATACACGAAACTCTGTTCCTGGCAGAGCACTACGCCGCCCTCACGGCCTCCTGTCAGCCAAGAGAAATCGTCCCGCCGGCCAAGTACCATGGCCTCATATGTTTCCTCCTTTAAAAACCGCCGGATTCTTCCAATCTTTTTTTCAAAATCTGTCATATTCTCACTTTCTATTCCAAAAGATCTCTTTCTGGGACATTCTAATCAACTTCAA
Source organism: Lachnospiraceae bacterium KGMB03038 (assembly GCA_007361935.1). Classification (NCBI taxonomy): domain Bacteria; kingdom Bacillati; phylum Bacillota; class Clostridia; order Lachnospirales; family Lachnospiraceae; species Lachnospiraceae bacterium KGMB03038. The sequence goes on from CP041667.1 coordinate 3,149,881, forward strand.
TATGATGATAGACCTCTACGCCCAGGTATTTGCCCAGCGCTTCTTCTAAAACATCCGCATTCCAGCCCCGGTTCATAGCTACATGATGTTCATAGCCGTTAGCGCAGATATAATGCATCATAGATTGGAGTCCTGGCGCGCGGATAATGGCCACACCTCCCAGAGTATCGATCGCATCCTCCACAAACTCGCCCTCTCCCACATACATCTTTACAACACCTTTACCGTCATCGGTAGAAATCTTCCCATAAGTCATCCTGCCTGGAGCGATCACTCCCTTACAGGCGCCGAAACAATTTTCCTTCCCAAGGCTATTACCAAGGATATCCAGACTTCCGATGGTGAAATCAGCATTGATAAAAGATTTAGGAAAATTAGAGCAATGGATTCCGATACACATATTTCGATCCTCTCCAAAGCTGTTGTTCCAGTCCAAATAGCCGGACGGTGACAGGCTTGCCAGATACATTGCGTACATGGTTACAGCGCCCATTACATCTCCCTCACAGGACATAGGGATTCCTTCCTCGCCTAACATACTCATGGTCAGACAAGTGGCGCATCCATAATTCTTTTGAACCGCATCCCAACACTGGAGCGATCCTGCCTGGCAGTCATTTTCCTTCATCCATTTCTTGATTGTTACGTATAATTTGGCTTGTTTGATCACATTTTCATCTGCTACTCCGTCCTCCAGTGTCCCGTAAGCTCGTATACGGCCAGCTACCTCTCTTACCTCTTCGTTTTCCTCCTGGCTTAACGCGGCGAAGATAATCTCAGCCATATCTACCGGAATTACCTGTACACCAATCTTCTGCAGCAATTTCTCAGAATAGCGAACTGTCTGGAAGGCTGCTGGCCTAGTTCCTATCTGCGCCACGCGAAGTCCTTTCAGCCCGCTTACGATGCGGCAGATTTTTGCGAAATTCTCAATATCTTTTGTAAACACATCACTGTTAATGGCGCAGGTATGATAGGTGGTATCTGTAAATGGAATTCCGTACTGATATAAATTATTACACACTGACAATTTCCCGCAGAAAGCATCTCTTCTTCCCGCCAGATCCATCTTATCCTTTTCATCATCGCATGCCTGCACCAGCACCGGTACGCCAAGATCCGCCTGATCAATGGCACTTACTACGCCGACTTCATCCCCGAAATTCGGCAGACACACGATGATTCCTTGGATCTCTTCTTCCTTTTCCCGGAACAATCTGGCACATTTCTTCGCATCTTCCTTCGTCTCCACTAATCCGTACCGGGTAGTCTCCTCGTCCAGACATACCGTGCTATACCCTAAGTTCTCCAGCTTTTGCAGCAGCTCTTTACGTCCCGCCGATGCCAGCAGCGGATTAAAAAAACCGCGAGTTGACACGATTACTCCAAATCCTACTTTTTTCATACTCATGACCTCCATTTTAAAATATTTATATAGATTTCTTTCAATTCTTTCATCCCAGGCTGTCTAGGATTGCATTTCATAGAAGGATCCTCCTGCGCCATCCTGATCAGGATTTCCAAATCCTCATTTTTCCCAGACACCTCCAACACTTCCGGGATACCCAGCTTCTGATTCAGACGCCTCAAATACTGGACTAGCCTCCTGCTCCTCACAGCAGTCCCTCCAAATTCTCCCGGTGCGATTAATTCCATAATCTGTGCGTATTCCTCTCCACATACTGAAAGATTGTATGTGATCACATGGGGCAGAAGTACCGCATTGCACAAGCCGTGCGGCAGATTATAAAGCCCTCCCAGCTGATGCGCCATAGCATGTACCATTCCAAGCCCTGAATTAGAAAACGCCAATCCCGCAAGATATTCAGCATATGCCATTGCATCCCTGGCTTCCAGATTTTTCCCATCTTCATAAGCTTTGGGAAGCCAAGCCGCGATCAGCCGGACCGCTTCTTTGGCATTTGCGCGGGTAAATGGATTTGCGCCCGCAGACACATAAGATTCCAACGCATGGGTCAGAGCATCCATCCCGGTCTGGGCTGTCAATCGCTTTGGCATGTCCATCATTAAAAGAGGGTCGTTGACAGCGACATCCGGCACTACCAGACTGTCGATCAAGGACAATTTCCTGTGCTTCGCCTCATCAGTAATGATCGCAAACTTGGTGACCTCACTTCCAGTCCCAGCCGTTGTGTTGACCGCGATCAGGAAATATGGTCCGCCCTCTTTTCCTCCCTGGCGCGCGGCTACCAGCCGCATTGCCTTCGCACAGTCATGGGCGCTTCCGCCGCCTAGAGAAAGGATCAGATCCGCTCTAGCCTGAAGCAGTAACTCGACCCCCTTTGTCACTGTTTCCAGAGTTGGATTAGGGCACACCCCATCATAGACAACTGCCTGCGCTCCGGACTTTTCAATTACTTCTTTCACTCTTGTCCCCGCATTAGACGCCGCAAGAAAAGCATCTGTCACGATCAGACAGCTTCTCCCGCGCCACCGCCTGATATCGTCAGCAATCTTATCCAGGCATCCCGGGCCAAGGTATGTCCTCTGCGGCATCTCTATTTCGTATGTTTTCTGCATGCCTGTTTTCCCTCCAGATACATCTCCGGATGATCAACAATTCCGATAACTGCGTTATTGATAGGCGCATCTTTCACCCCTGCCGCCATCCGGGCCGCCCCGCCATCAATCGTGACCAGCACGCAGTCTCCTACGCCTGCTCCGGCGGCATCCACAGCAATCTCCGATTTATCCGGGTCCTTCTCAAATAAATTTCTTACGATCAGAAGCTTCAGCCCTTTCAGGTTCTGTTCCTTACAGGTCGAAACTACCGTTCCGATCACCTTTCCAATATACATTCCATTTGCTCCTTCAGGGAATCACCGTTGTATGATCAATAATCCCTACAATCCCCGCATCAATAGGCGCATTACGCTCCGGCACTGGGAATCCGGCGTCTTTACTCTTTGCCAGATAGACAAAATCTCCTCGTCCTGCCTGTACATAGTCCACCGCCACTAACATATCCCCTTGAGGATTTCCTTGGTTATCCGTCCTCTGTACGATCAGGAGTTTCCTTCCCTCCAGATGGATATCTTTTCGAGTGGCTACAATAGTTCCCACGACTTTTCCAAAAAACATCTGTCCGCCTCCCCTTTATCTCCGAATCACCTGGATCTTTCTGATTCGAATCAGGTCTTGGGCTAAAGGTGTAAGGACCGCCTCTTTCCTTATCTGCAATACCTGGCTCCCCGAAAGCTCCGACACTTTCTCTTCCGTAATGAGAAGATCACGGATCTGGCTTACCTCTTTGGGGCCTCCTGCCGGCGTACGGATAATCTGTACTCCCATTTCCTGAAGCTCCTCCAGAATATCTCCGGCCTTTTTCCGCAGTCCTGCCGGCAGCCCCCAAAGAGAAGGGTTGTCTTGGATACAAGGGAAAAACAAAGGCTCTTCACACACCAGGAACTCATACAGTACTTCCATACGTCTGTCGTCAATGATTACATGAGCTAATTTTGATAAAGTCTTAAGCCCTGGATTGAGAAAAATCCCTGCCTGATACAGCCAGACATCTTCTGGCTTAAGGCTGCTCCTCACCGAGCAGCCCGGATATGTTTCCATATCTTCTAAAATCCCGGAAGTATCAAAAAGCGCAAGATCTGCCTCCAGCCCTTTTGCCGCCCGCAGGATCATCTGAGGGGGCAGGCTTTGTTCTCTTGTTGTCTCCGCCAAAAGCAGCGTTTTTGTCTGCAAAGGTATCACTCCGTTTTTTCTCTCAAGTCATTAAGGATTTTCTCTACATCTGAATGAGGCCTTGGAATCACATGTACGGAAACCAATTCCCCTACCTTCTCTGCCGCGGAAGCCCCTGCTTCTGTAGCTGCTTTTACTGCTCCCACATCTCCCCGGATCATCACTGTTACCAGCCCGGCGCCTACTGTTTTGTAGTTGATCAGACTGACATTGGCCGCTTTTACCATGGCATCTGCCGCCTCAACAGCTCCTACAAATCCTCTTGTCTCGATCATTCCCAATGCTTCCATTTCCTTTTCCTCCTACTTTCTTAATTCTCTTAGGGTTTTAAAATCTTCTTTCACATGCTTATAAAGATCTTTATAAAGAGCAAAATATTTCATATAGATCTCATGATTTTCTGATATCGGCTCCATAGGATCTACGTACTCCGCTTTTTCTTTGGCAATACCAAAATCTTTAAGATATCCCGTAGCTACTGCTGCCAGAAGCGCATCTCCGTAGGGCGCTCCAACCCGGTTTTTTACAAACACCGTCGGCACATTCAGAACATCTGTAATGATCCTTCTCCACAATTTGCTCTTTGCCCCGCCTTCATTCATGACCAGCGGGTAATTTATCTTTATGCCACTTTCTTTTAAAATGACAAAAGAATCATACAGGGCATAAGCAACCCCTTCCATCATAGCCCGGACCACATGGGCCTTAGTATGGTAAAGAGACAATCCGAAGATTACTCCCCTGGCATCATTGTCCCAGATTGGAGTCCGCTCGCCCATCAAATAGGGAAGCGCTACCAGACCCTCGCTTCCCGGCGGAATCTGTTCTGCCTCCATATTCAAATAATCAAATGCGTCATACCCTTTGATCAGCCCTTCCATAGCCGTCTCCACTTGGGAAAAATTTTCTTTCAGATACCGTAAAGACTGTCCGCCTGTCTGGGTAGTCGTCACAGTAATATAAGTATTCAGACAATCTGTGGTATACTGAAAGTTAAACATATCTTTGAACTTTTCTTTTGTATTACGGATGATACCAATATTTCCGCAAGTTCCCAGATTCATCTGCACATCGCCTACTTCTATGGCTCCTGCTCCAATCCACCCGGCATTGCAGTCCACTTGGCCTCCGGCCACCTCGATGCCGGGTACCAGACCTGATTCTTTTGCCGCCTTCTCGGTCACTTCTCCCACCACGTCTTCACAGCGGTAAAAATCTGGCAGTATGTCTTTTGATATTCCCAGACGGTTCAGCATAGTTTCATCAAAACGATTTTCCAAAAGATCATACGCCACGCCGTAAAAGGTTCCAGCGGAATGATGTGCGGTCATCTTTCCAGTCAGCTTCATTCGAATATAGCCATCGATAGTAAGTGCTTTATAAATCCTCTTATAATCCTCCGGCCGATTTTCTTTCTCCCAAAGCAGATTGACCAGGATTGGATGATCCTCTATCTGATTACCAGTCAAGTCAAAAATCTTATCTGCCCCTATCGTCTGTTTCAGCCAGTCCTCCTGCTTTTTTGCCCTGCGGTCCATCAGATTATAGGCGTTATGTACAGGCTCCCCTTCCTGATCTACCATCACTAAAGAAGGTAAAGCGGAAGACGTCCCGATCCCGCGTATTTCATCCGCCTGGATTCCCGCTTTCTTAATACATTCTTTGATCATACTGCAGGTGGCCGGCCAGTAGTCCTGCACATTGTGTTCCGAATAATCCTCCTGATTGGTAATGATCTCGTACTGTCGGTAGGCATAGGCCATCACATCCGCATTCTCATCAATGATGCAGACTTTGCATCCGCCTGTTCCGTAATCCATTCCCATAAAATAATTTCCCATGTGTTATCTCCTTCCAAACTCTGTCAATATTTCCGCTATCATCCCATTCTTCGCCTCACAGGAATTCGCTTCGTCAATATCGATGTGAAGTTCTGTCTGAAATTCCGGACTTACTCTTACTACCGTTTCTTCCAAGACTACCGCCCGCTCCCTGCCAAGCCGTACCCGGACTCTATCCTTATCTTTCAGCCCTCTTCCGCGCGCTTCCTCTGGAGTCATATGGATGTGACGCTTCGCTACGATTGCCCCTTCTTCCAAAAAGACAAACCCCTTAGGCCCTGCGATATAAATACTCTCACTCCCAGCCAGGTTCCCCGATTCCCGAACCACCGCGCGAATACCAAGGGCATATGTATCGCTCATCAGAAGTTCCACTTGAGACCGTTCCCGCTCCGGTCCCAAAATACGTACATTCTGAATCGTACTCTTCTGTCCGATCAATGTGACACATTCTTTGGCCGCAAACTGTCCTGGCTGAGAAAGATCTTTAAGCTTTTGCAGCTGATATCCCTTTCCAAATAGGATTTCCAGATGCTCCCGGCTCAGGTGCACATGCCGGTTGGAAACTCCTACCGGTACCGTTCCCTGCGCCAGGACTTGTTTTACAATCTTCTCAACCTCTCTTCTGTCTATCTGTTCTGTCTCCCTCATAAGTCTGCCTCACACAATCCGAAACTGGTCCTTTAACACACAGCGTCTTTGTCTGGTAAAACTAATCGGCGAAGTCAGTCCTTCACCCGTTGGCGAAGCAATCGTAAAAGTCGCATGGCCTTCGCCCTCCATGCCAAGTCCTGCGTAGGACGGCGCATTTTTTACAAAAATACTGGTGTTAGCCGCTTTGGCCATCTTAGAAAGATGCTCCACATTCATGGAGTGCATCATAGCCGTATGATAACAGCCCGCCTCCGCCTCGCAGGCATACATGATCGCCTCTTCCACATCCCGGACAGGCACTACAGGAAGCACGGGCATTAGCTGTTCAAGATACACCAGCGGATGTTCCGGACCTGTCACCGCAACAGCCAGCCGACACCGGTCATCCACTTTCAGCCCAATAGCCTCTAAGATCTTCCCGGCATCTTTTCCTACATATCGGCGGTTTACCGCCAGACGTCCGTTCTTCTCCTGAGCAATCTTTGGCATCAAACGTTCCAGTTCTTCTTCTTTCAAGAGATAAGCTCCCTGTTTTATCATCTCCGTTACCAATTCCCGCGCCTTCTCCCGGACTACGAACACCTCTTTCTCCGCAATACACAGCACATTATTGTCAAAAGAAGCTCCGTCCACAATGTCCTTCGCCGCCTTGGGAATATCCGCCGTCTCGTCCACCACTACCGGAGGATTCCCTGGGCCGGCGCCGATCACCTTTTTCCCCGAATTCATAGCCGCCTTTACGATGCCTGGTCCTCCCGTTACTACCAGAATACGGACTCCTGGATGATGCATAAGCTGATCTCCCGTCTCTATAGTGGGATTCTCCACTCCGCAAAGAAGATTAGGAGGGCCTCCCGCTCCCCGAATGGCCCGGTTCAAAAGTTCAATTGTCAAGCGGGTCACCTTTTTTGCTCCCGGATGGCTGTTAAACACCACCGCGTTTCCTGCCGCGATCATTCCAATGCCATTGCAGATTACCGTCTCACTGGGATTGGTAGAGGGCGTGATCGAACCGATTACTCCATAAGGCGCCCGCTCCTCCAAGGTAAATCCATAATCTCCGGTACAGGCTCTGGGACAGATATCTTCTGTCCCGGGCGTCTTCCGGGCCGCCAAAAGATTCTTCTTCACCTTATCTTCATACCTTCCTAGTCCTGTTTCCTCTACAGCTGTCTTTGCGATCAATTCTACATTTTCTTCTACAGCCTGGCGCATAGCTCGAATTATCTTCTCTCGCTCTTCCAGCTTAAGTTCTGTCAATGCCTTCTGCGCTTTGCTCGCTGCCGACACTGCCGCATCTACTTCGTCGAAGATTCCCTCCTGCGTTTCTATATCCTGAATCCCCATGTCTGGCCCGGTCTGCAGCCGGGCCATGACCTGTGCCACCATTTGTTCAATCTCCTGCTGGTTCATACGGATCCTCTCCTTTCTTCAACTACCATTTTTCCATTGACTTCAATAGAATCCACAATCCCAATAATGCAGTAGTCCACCGGCGTGGATGAATATCCTTCCGCCATTCTCGCGGAACTTCCTCCAACTACGACTACCAATTCTCCTTCCCCCGCTCCCACTGAATCCAGCGCCACCATCTTGCCGCCGCTGCTTTTCAAATTCTCTATATTCACCGGCTGAACTACCAGCATTTTCTGCCCCTGCAGTCCTTTATCCTTCTGTGTGCAAACCACAGTTCCCGTCACTTTTCCAACGATCATCTCTTACCACCTGTCACTTTTCAGCCGATGGAGAACCTCTGACACCACAGCTTCTACCACATCGGTTCCTACTGTTCCCCGCATTTCTTCCGGCTCGCTCGGATCAATCACTGAGTCTGGCGCTTCCCCTTTGATCAGACGATTGACTTTTTCCATCTGGCTGGCATTCAGATAACGGGTATGTCCTATTAAACGGGACACCAAGTTGGCCTTTGTAAACATTTCCAAAGTTTCCATCTTATAAAAAGCATCATATACATCCGTACTCATGGTCAGCGCCCCGTGATTGGCAAGAAGAATGGTCCTGCTGTCCGGATTCTCCTTCAGGACGCGAGCCACTTCCCGCGGCACTTCAATCGTAGTGGGTGTCGTATAACCGGTCACGGCAATCCCCTGAAGAGCAAAGAGCACCTCCGGCAGCGCCACCTTGTCAAAAGAAATCTCTGACATAGCATAACCCGTGGTAACCGGAGGATGCGCATGGACCACCGCCTTGATCTCTGGTTTTTCCCGATAGACTGCCAGATGCATTCGAATATCTCTCGCAGGCTTCATGCCGCTTAATACCTTCCCTTCAAGATCCACTTTCGTAATATGCTTTGTCTCCAGTTTCCCCTTACAGAATCCAGAGGCCGTGATCAGTATCTCGTTTTCTCCCACACGGATACTGATATTTCCATCTGTTCCCACCAGAAGCCCCTTTTCATAGAGAAGCTTTCCTACTTCTACAATGTCTCTTTTATATTGTTCCTGTGTCTGATACATCCTTCCGCCCCATTTCTGTCTCATTCTATAGAAATCTCCAAGGAATTTCTTCCAGGTTTTCTATCAAAAAAATGCTAAAACACGAGCATAAAAATTTCTTTTTGCTTTTACACTCACATTTTAGCATTTTCATTTTCTCTTCTAAGCCGGTTTTTTTTTAGAAAAATCACAGACTTTTTTTAGAAGATCTCATCGTTTATTTCGTTCTAATTCTCGGTTGGCTTGCTCCAGACATCTTCCATAAGGGCCATCCTCCTTCTGGAGCAAACTGATATAGAGAGCCTCTACAATACACAACTGGGGAATCCTTTTTGCCATTGTTTCATTATAGGGGTTCTTTAAGAATGCCGCTGTCAGAAGCACTTCATCAGCAATCTTGGCAAGAGGCGACAGAGGATAATTAGTTATTATTATAAGAAATGCCTGCCGTTCCCTGGCAATCTGTGCTGTTTCATAAAGCGTCCGGGTATCTCCTGAATGGGAAATCAAAAGAAGCACATCCCCTTCTTTTAACTTAGAAGCTTCCAGGAGCTGGACATCATAGTCTGCCGGACAATTTACATTCAGTCCGATCCTGGAAAACTTCAGACAAGCAGAGTATGCTGTAATATAAGCGTCGCCGGCTCCCAGCACCAAGATCTTTCCGGCTGTCTCCAGCTGTCTCACGCTCCTTTCAAAAGGTTCCCCCATACCGTTCAGATCTCGGGTATCCTCCAGCGCCTGAATGGCGGCCTGGAATACTTTCTGAATCACTGTCCGACTGTCATCCCGGCTCTTGATCGACTCATACTCCAAAAGCTGGCCGCTTCCTCCAGTCTTTCCCCAATATACCGCTCCACAGTCTTCCTTTAGATCCTGATAACCCTGATAGCCTAATTTCTTAGCCAAACGCACAAAGGTTGCCATGCTGCTCCCCGCTTTCCCGGAAATTTCCCGCAAAGTCTCTTGGGCCGCCGTCTCTGGGTGCGCCAGAAGATAGTCTGCCGCTCTCCGTTCAGCGCTCTTTAATGTGTCATAGACAGCTTCAATCTTAATTTGTATCCGATGCGGCAATTTGCTCTTCTCACTCATCATTCTCTTATGTCAGGTCATACATCGCCTGGCGCAGACTGTCATACAATTCCCGGTAAAGATGGTATCGGCTTTCATATGCTTTGTGTCGCGGCAGGCAGGGTTCAAATATCTCTTTGACCTGGACCAATCCTCCAACTTCTTTTATCCCGCGATAAATTTCTAATCCTTTTCCAGCCAGAATCGCAGCCCCAAAACAGGCTGCCTCTCGGATTTTTAAGGATGCAACAGGGACTCCCATAATATCTGCTTTCAGCTGCAGGCCCTCAGACGATCTGGCGCCCCCTCCTACACAGCGGATATCTGTGATCTGTACTCCCGCTTTCCTCATTTCCGCCAAATTCCAACGCATCTCAAAAGCCAGAGCTTCTAATATTCCTTTCCCGATATCAAAACGGTCTGTTGCCATAGTAAGTCCCAGAATCCCGCCCTTCATCTCCAGATCACAGGCTGGCGTTCCGCTTCCATTCAGATAAGGAAGTACCACCACGGGAGCAACTCCCTCCGGCATCCGCGAGATCAGATAGTCATAGACTTCTCCTCCTCCTTTCTCTGCCAGTTCACGGTCCTTCTGACAGAATCCCTCCACAAACCATTTCAGCAGCGCTCCGCCAGTATGGTTCAACGCAAATGTGAAATATTGTCCCGGAAGCCCATGGATATAGCATGGATAATACCCCTTGAACATTACATCGTTTAACTTAGGCTCTTCAAGAACTGTGGAAAGGACTTCCGCAGTCCCATGGGAATCAAGCGCCATTCCCTTGTAAGTGATGCCCGCCCCGATGGCGGCGCAGACCTGATCGTGGCCACCCGCCACCAGCAGCGCATCTTGGCTGATTCCCAGTTCTTCCGCCAACTCCCGGCGGATCTTTCCTACTACTGTTCCTGAGGGAACCGGCCTACCCAGCTTTTCCTCGGAAATCCCATAAGCGCCAAGGATCTCCTTAGACCATACTTTTTCTTTTAATTCAAACGCCTGGGTCCGGCTCGCCATGGTATAATCAACGACAATGTCATCACTTCCCAGCTTTCCCAGCAAAAAATCCGCATAAGTAACAAATTTCCAGGTTCTCTCATATAGATTCGGATCATGCTTTTGGATCCACAGGATTTTAATAAAGAAATTCATAGGATGGGGTCTCATTCCGGTCTTTTGGAAGATCCATTTCTCGCCTAGATCTTCCCCGCATTGGCGAGCTTCCTCCTGCCCTCGATAGTCCATTCCTAAATGGGCGCTGCTGATTGCATGACGGTTTCGGTCGACAGCAATCACCGCATCGCCCTGAACAGACAGCGAGACAGCCTTTATCGGCATGGCCGCTTCCTTGACCGCCTTTTGTATCACCCGCTTCGTGATTTCCCAGACCTTCTCGGCGTCCTGTTGGGCGTATCCTTCTTTCGTATACTGGATTCCATATTCCTGGAAAGCGTATCCTAACGCCTTCCCGTCCGGCGCGAAAAGCATCGCCTTAGCTCCCGTTGTCCCTACGTCAATTCCCAGCAGCATCCTGCCACCTCTTCTTTCTTTGTCCTTCTTTTTATTAATAATAAAAGTCCTTCGTTGCTTTCTCTTGTTCTTCATCATAGAAATCCGCCCGGATTCCCGGTATATAGTTCAAGGCTTCATAAATAACCGGAAGTACGTTCCCGTGGATTCCCACGCCATGATGTACATAAGGACCTTTTACGATCATTGTCTCTACTTTCGGCCAGTTTGGGATTTCTACCCAAGCATAAGTCCCCACCGTAGCCGGCCCTTTGATCGTCTTTGCCTGTCCCATCAACATTCCGTACTCTCCGTTATCTCCGTCAAACCGCAGAATAGAAATCTCACCCGGCTTCATCTCTGCCACTACTGATCCGGGGCAATGCTCCGGGAAGGCAAAAGGTCTGGCCAGCTTCGGTGTTTCCTTCGCCAGGGACAAGGGCCAAGGGCCGCAATGCTGCAAAAGTTCTCCATTCTCATTCTCCGGATGTCTTACAGACCAGTCCACGAAAAAGCTTGGCGTCTTTCCCATGCCGGCTGCTTGTACCATGATCGCTGTAATAGCTCCATGGATATCGGTCTCACATACCACCGGAAGGCCTTCATCGGTCAGAAGGGCGTTAGCGCAGCAAGGCATCACCTGAAGCGCCTGCTGAAGCGCGTCCCAGCACTGGATCGCAATGGCATTGCACTGATTTATATCCGCAAAGTACCTCATAGCCACCTTCAGGCACGCCACCCGGCGCACGGATTCTTCCGGGATACAAACTTCCATATGCTCATGGATATAGGCGATGGTCTTCTCTACGTCCTTAGAATCTGATGCTTCTAGTTCTTTTACCTTATCAGCAAATTCTACCATTGTGATCGGGAATATCTGTATGCCAAATTTCTCCAAGAGCTCTCCTTCATTGACCATCATGGTCCAGAAATCCGCAGGCCGGGTATCAATCTGCAGTATTCGTCCTCTCCGGAATTCTTTGACTACATTTGCCGCGGCCACAAAATTTTTGAATCCTCGCTCAAACTGCTCATCCTCTACCCGGCAGTTTGGAATATAAGTAAACGGCACCTGCATCCGGCGCAAAACTTTGCCCGTTGCGAACAGACCGCACTGGGTGTCCCTCAAGCGGCTTCCGTCCGCTTCCGGCGCTTCATCCCTCGGCCCCCAGAGAAGGACCGGCACATTCAAGGCTCTGGCCACTTTCCCACAGCTATGCTCAGACCCGAAATTACAATGGGGAATAAATAACGCATCCACCTTGGCCGCTTTAAACTTGTCGATCACAGGCTCCACATCCTCCGCGCAGCGCAGCAGTCCCTCTTCATTGACATCCTCGATGTCGATAAAGTCCACATCCCATTCTTTCAGTTTTTCAGCAATCAGCTTCTTATACTTCAGCGCATCCTCCACACTGAAGATTCGTCTTCTAGTCGGCGCGTACCCGATCAATACTTTGTTATTCATATACATTCTCCCTTCTTCATATACTGTTTTTTATCTCCCTTATTTCCCCAGGAGCTGATCCTGCATCCGCCGCAGCTGCAGCAGGACAGAATTCTCATTCAACTCCACCATTTCGTAGGTGATCACCTGATCCTTTTTGACATCCACTTTCAGTCTTGCCCCTTTGGCCAATCCTACCGGAAGCATGTTTCCCTCGCTTGCCACATCTGCCAGTTCAATAGAAGCCCGGTAGCAGTATTCGCCAATCGCGTCCAGAATTTCCCCCGCTTTCAAATCTTTCTTCGCGACAGTGATACATTCGGAAGTCAGATGATCCATCGGGTAGGCCGTTGATTCCCCATAGACTGCTGCCTGCACCGCGGTGATCGGAGTCTCAATGGAACACAAGTGATAGGGACGGTACAGCAGATAGTTTGGTCCCTCTCCCATATCTCTTTGTACCAGTCCGTCTATGATTCGCTGGTTATCTGTGGTCACGATCACAAAAACGCCGGGATTGATATCCCCGATACCAAAATCCACCACCCCCGTATGGTCCAGAATCCCCCCTTGATCCTTGCGGGAAAAGACCTTCGCCAAATCCTTCACATTACATTTCGGCCCATGCATTCCTCGAATATCCGGCCTTAATCCAGTCGCGTTAGACACTGCGCACATCTCGATCATCGTCTTAGAGCCGTCCACGAACTCAATCAGCATCCGAGGATTCATCTCCCGCTTTTCTGCCTTTTCCTTCCACTCCGCCATCCCTGGATTCGCATAAATATCCAGAGGGTTATTCTTTCCCTTTCCAGCGGCTACCACCTCAAATCCCAGAGCTTTAGCAAACCGATATACTTCTATGATAGATCCCGGCTCGTCTCCCGCCGTCAAAGAATAGACAATTCCTGCCTGCTCGCACATCTTACGCAGCAGCGGCCCAATGGTGATATCGCACTCCACATTCATCATGACAATATGCTTTTTCTGGAAGATACATTCCATCGTAATCCTTGCGCCCATCTCCGGAGAACCTGTCGCATCGATCACATTCGTGATTTTTGAAGCGCGCACCGCAATTCGATAGTCGGTGGCCACCACCTTTTTCCCAGCCGCAAGCGCCTCCTCCACCTCTTCCTGACTGGCTGCTTCCGCCACCTCTTCCGCACACCTGGCTTGGATATAGGCGTCTCTTGCGATCTCTGTCTCCACATCTACCACAATGTCGCAAGTAATCCCTTTCATCCCCTCAATCTGAGCCACAATATCCTTGCCCATCTGCCCGGCGCCGATCAGCGCTATACGGATGGGCGTCCCGGCCTTCTCCAACTCTTCCAGTTTTGTGTCAATCTCATACATTTTCTTTTCCCTTCTTTCTTAATGAATGATCTATGCCCAGGGATCTACCAGCACCTTTAGCGCTTCTCCCCGTGTTACCATGTCCATTCCCTCCACGATCCGATCCAGCGGGACCTTGGCACTTAAATATTTTTCCGTATGGATATCCCTTCTGTGCATCGCCTTTAACGCGTTCTCAATGCCGACAGATGGATAGGAAAAGGATCCCGTAATCACGATCTCATCATAATGGATCTTATTGGAATCCAGTGTTGTCATGGGACTGTTCTTTGGCACCCCTCCGTAGATAATGATCTGTCCTCGTTTTTTCACCAATTCCAGAGCCTGCTGCTGAGCCGCCGCATTGGGCACCGCACAGATTACAACGTCCGCCCCAGGTCCCGTCAGCTCTTTTACCTTTCTTGTTGCTTCCTCTGGATCCTTATTATAGATCAGATGCTCAAATCCAAACTTTCGCGCCTGCTCGATCCGTCCTCTTGCCAGCATAATGATAAGAGACGCGCCTCTTGCCTTCGCCGCCTCCATATGCAGACAGCCTACCGGTCCATCTCCGATGACCACCACTGTATCCCCGTAAGAAATGCCCGCCCTTTCCTGGCATGCCAGCACACCAGATACCGGCTCCGCAAACGCCGCGTGGTCATAACTCATCCCTTCCGGGATCGGTTCCACAAATCCCCGCTCCAGCACAAATCTTGGCAAGGCAATATACTGGGCAAAACCGCCCGGAAAGTGTGTTCCCAGCATTCGATGGTCATTGCACAGATTTACCATGCCTTTCCTGCAGTAGTAGCATTTCCCGCAGCTTACATCCGGTCCAACCGCCACCCGGTCGCCTACCTTCCGTCCGGTATCTTCGCCGGATACCTCCACCACTTCTCCGCCAATCTCGTGTCCCATAATCTGGTCCGTTGCTCCATTGCGCAGTCCATTGCGGAAGTTGCGGATGTCGCCTCCACAGATTCCACAGGCGATCACCTTCACCAGAATTCCGCCTTTCGGGCATTGGGGAATCTCTTTCTCCTCAATCTCCATTTTCCCGATTCCTTTAAATACTGCCGCCTTCATCATTTTTCCCATTGTCAGTTCTCCTTCTTCAGCAGCCGTTCTCCCACCGCCCCTTTTGGATGGATCACAGCAAACTGCTCTTTCGTATAATTGGTGTACGTCATAAGCGCAATACAGATGGCATCGAAGACAGATACCACTGCCATGGTACTGGCGGTAGCCAGCATATTAAAACGGCATGGTTCCCGCTCCACTTTAATCTTCAGGCACAGATCCGCCTCTTGGCCGATCAGCGAGTCCTCCTGCTCTGTTACGCCAATCAGATAAGCCCCCTTCGTCCGGCAGGCTGGAATCAGCTGCGTCAGTTCTCCTGTATTCCCTCCCTTACTGATAAGAATCAGGATATCATCCTTCTGCAAAACCCCAAGTCCTCCATGTACTGCATCAGATGGTGTGAGAAACACTGCCGGACGCTCGATACAGTTCAGTGAGTGTACAATCTTCTTTGCCCCCATTGCGGAAGTACCGCAGCCTGCGGCCACCACCTTTCCTTTCATTGTTCCGATCTTCTCTGCCACTATTGCGGCTTTTTCCATGTCTACGGTATCCAAAAGGGTTTTCACCGCATTGGCTTCCATTTGAATAGTCCTTCTTATTTCCTGAATGATTTCCCTCTGCTCCATCGCCAAGAGACACCTCCTTTTTTTCATTTTTTCTTTCAAAAAACGAAACATATTTTGCAAAAAAATTGGCAGACATATTTCTATGTCCACCAATTTACCACAGCAAATGCTTTTTTTAAGCGGGAGGTTTTTTAGGACTTCCGAATAATTTTTTTAGCTTTCCCCTGTCTTTCTATACTGAGAAGGAGTCTTTCCCATATGCTTGACAAAAATCTCCCGAAAGTACCTGGCATCTTTATATCCTACCGCCTCCGCAATCTCATTAACAGTCAGGCTCGTGTCTTTGAGCAGCTCGATCGCTTTTTCAAGACGAATCTTTGTAATGTAGTCAATAAATTTAATATTCATCTCCTTTTTGAAGAGTTGACTTAAATAACTGGCATTAATATAGAACTTGCCCGCAATACTTCCCAAGCTGATGTCCTTGCTGTAATGACTGTCTACATATTCGCGGATTTCTTCTATCAACGCCTTGCCGCTGCTCTTCTTATGAGTGTCAAACTGACCGCTCACCTCTATCAGATTGTCGGTCAGGAATTTCTCTACATCCCGCAGGTTTACTCCCTTCTCGATCTTCTCTTCCATTTCATCGAACATACCCATAGCCCATTCCGCGTGCAGCCCCTTTTCCTGCAGCATCTTGACCACCAACATATAGATATCAAAACAGAGGATGCGGATGTTAGCATATCCGACCCCTTCCTTTTTACAATCTTCCAGAAGTCTCTGGATAAACTCAGCGATTCCTTTTTGATTCTGTGACTTCAGATAACCTTCCAAGATATTCTTCTCAAATTCATTTAAAAACTGGAGCTTAGTGTTTCTGCCTGTTCTCTTCTGGTGGATCCCCACCGTCTGGTCTGCCAGGACCAGGCCTTGAAGCGCGCTTTCCTGGGCCTGGGTGTAGCTGACACAGATATCTTCCGGACAGTCTACCTCCCCTCCAATTCCGGCAAATACCTGCATCCCATAAATATTCTTCAGAACTTCTACCAAATACTTCGTCTTCTCCAAAAGGAAGTGACTGGCAAGAGATGTCTCGGTATTTAAAATAGCGATAAACTGGTTCTCCTTCTTCTCGTGAGCAAAAATCCGGCAGCCACAGTTCATAAATATCTCATTCATAATATTGCAGACCGCGAACTGAAGAATATATTGTCCGGATACATCTTCAAATTCCGGCACTGTCCGGATATTCTGCACCAAAATGACTACCGTCCGGAAATGGGAGTAGGGAAAATGAATATCCAGACCCTCCAGGTCTTTTAAAAGCTCTACTGTATCCATAGTGGAATCCACCCGGATCAACTCTGTCAGATAACGGTTCTTTTTCTGAAATCTCCCCTCTTCCGCCTGGGCCTTCACCTGGTTTTCATTTTTCAAGTTGGATTCTTTTTGCTCTAATTCTCCAATGATCCGATGTACTACACCCTGAAATTCCTGATTATCGATGGGCTTCAGAAGATAATCCTTTACTCCCAGATGGATGGCCTCTTTTGCATACTCAAAGCTGGTATATCCGCTTACAATAACGAATTGAAGTGTGGAGCAGTGCTGTCTTGCCCGCTTGATAAATTCCAGTCCATCCAGCATGGGCATCCGAATGTCTACAAATACGATATCCACTGGATGTGTCTGGATATAATGCAGCGCCTCGATAGCATTTTCCTGTGCCGGCGCCGTCTCAATATCCGGGAAAAACCGTTCCAGCTTCCGTACGATTCCCCTGCGTATAATCTCTTCATCATCAATCACTAATGCTGTATACATACTTTCCCTCCTATACTTCACTCTTTGCCGGAAGTTTTACCTTGACAAGAGTTCCTTCTCCTTCCGTACTTTCAATCTTAATCCCATACTCAGGGCCAAAATAAAGTTTGATCCTGGCATTGGTATTTTCCAGACCAATACTTCCCTTGGCCGCCCGTCTGGTTTCATGTATCATATTTTTCCCTGAGCTCTTCTCCAACTGTTCATTCAACTGCGCTAATTTTTCTTCTCCGATCCCATTTCCATTATCCTGAACTTCTGTATACAGGCAGTCTTCTTTTCGGAACACTCGGATTACTACCTTACATTTACCAAGCACGTTTTCAATCCCATGAACTACCGCATTCTCTACAAGCGGCTGGATCAACAGTTTTACAATATATAATCTTTCACAATCCTTCTCTATCTCGTAGCGCACTTCCAGCTTATCGCCAAACCTCAATTTCTGGACCAGCATATAGTTTTTGATATGAATGATCTCTTCTTCTACCTGGACAAATTCTTTCCCCTTATTAATAGAATATCGAAAGATTTTAGAAAGAGCCTGGCAGGCATCACTGATTTCCTGTACCCCTTCTTCCTCCGCCATCATATCAATCGTCTGCAGCGTATTATAAAGGAAATGAGGATTAATCTGAGCTTGCAGGGCGTTAAGCTCCGCTTCTTTCTGATAGATCTCCGACTGGTATACGTTTTGGATCAGCCGCTTTGTACGCTTGACCATCTGATCAAAAGCCCGGGTCAGCCGTCCGATCTCATCCTCGCTCTCCGCTTGGACTTCGATATCGAAATCCCCTTGTTCCACCCGATGCATCTGTTCCTGGAGACGCGCGACCGGTCCGCTGACCGCTTTGCTGATATAACGCGCGAAATACACGGAAAAAGCCAGGCAGACCACTGCCACAATGGCAAGAAACAACCGCAGACGATTGGCGCTGTCCAGCATATAGGCATTGTCTACCACACACAAAACACTCCAGCCTGTAATCTCAGAAGTACTGAAAACCAGATAGCTGTTTTCTTCCGGCGACTCGATCGCTCCATTCTGCTGAGAAAGCACCTGGCTTACCTGCCTTCCGCGATACTGTGTTCCGATATAATCAGAGTCTGGATGGAAGACGATCTTTTTGTTGTCATCAATGATCAGCGCCTGCTGGTAGCTATTACTATTGATGCTCTGCAGAACATTCCCCAGGATATCGCTGTTCATATCGATGATCATGCAGCCCAGTTCCTTTTTTGTCCCAGGCGCATAGATTTTTTTCACAATAGAAAACATCTTTTGAGCTTCTCCTGTGCTGATGTATGCCTCTCCATCATAGGAAGAAAGAATTTTTGTGTTTTCCCTGGTGGCCTTCATCTCTTCAAACCAGCCAGTCCTGGTAAAATCATAGTCCCCTGTCAGACTCAGCTTATTCTTATCTGCTGTGTAAATGCTCCCATTATAAGAGCAGACAAACACATCCTCTACAGAAAAAGAAGTCGAAAAGGCAGTATTCAGGATTTCCTTCATTGTTCTGTCATTTTGATAAAACTGGTCCGGCGACTCTGTCTTTTCCTCCTGCAGGATCTCACAAAGCGTCTCATTAGAACTTACCTGGGTGGAGATATCCAGGACCTTTTGGATTTCCGTATCAATGTTCCCGCTCATTTGACTGGTCGTTTCCTGAATGGAGGTGAGCATTTGCGTCTTGATGGAATTCTCGCTGACGGTCATACTGAAATAAGCCAGCAGCAATACGATCAGCACAATGATCAGCAGAAATCCCAGAAATAATTTTGTCTGCATTTTCCAATTTCGAAACCGGAATCTTTTCATATTTTTCCCCCCACATTTCTAAATAAAATCATCCTTGCAAATCGGATGCAGTTAAGATATTATTATACTAAGTTTTCTGAAAATTAGCTCTACTTTTAAGTGAGGTTTTTCTTCGATGCATCAAAAAACAGTTTTTAAAATTTTATCTTGTTTTCTGATCGCAGGACTTCTTCTGCTTCTTATCCTTGCCTACACTCATTTTTTGCCGCAGGCAGAGACTAAGGAAGAGGGGAATTCCATCACAATACTGACTTATAAAAATATTCCGCTTTCTACTCTGGATGGATTCCATGACCAATACCCCAATTATAAGATCAATATCGAGCGTTACCCCAAATTGAACTATCTGTCCTTTTTAGATACCAAACTCATTCAGGAAGATTCCGTAGATATCATCGAGCTTCCCACAGAGGCTTATCTTGAATTTATCCAAGAGGGCCGGCTTCTTCCGCTTACTTCTATGGATCTTTTTACCCGCATCCGTTCAGAAGCCTTAGATTATCTCCAACAGCTTACAGGAAGCAGCATGTATTTCGGAATTCCCTATCAGTCCGATTATCTGAGCATCTGGTACAATGTATCTCTGTTTGAAAAATATAATCTGGAGCCTCCTGATGATCTTGAACATTTTCTTACCGCCTGCACAGTCTTTGCGCAGGAGGGCATTTCTCCACTGGCAGCAGGCCTTTCTGACGATGAATCCGCCAATGACCTGCTCACTTTGCTCACTGCGGAGGCCTTTGCTTCCTCAGAACAGCCAGTAAGCGCGGCCAATGGTTTCTCCGGTATTGACAGCCCTTCCTATCTTCAGGCTTTCCAGACCTGTTACGACTTGCTTGGACAGGGGTACCTTCCGGAATCTTGCTTTTATATGACCGATGAGCAGGCATTTGAGGCATTCCTAAACTCTTCCTACGCAATGGCGGTCTCTCCGGAATCCAGCATCGCTATGATCAATGACTCTGTCCTTCAGCAAATTGACATTGACGTCTGCGGCTTCCACGTTTCTTCCGGCCAGATGTCAGCCCCTGTTGTAGGCAGTCCCGTGGATTCTCTTTTATGTATCAGCCAATCCAGCGAAAATGCCAAGATCTGCCGTCTGTTTTTGGATTACTATACACAATATGACACAGTTCTCCAATATGTCAGCGACACTCGGACTATGACAAATATCCAAAGTTATACCGTCGATTCCGAACTAGCCGTCTCCTGGATGAAGATCAAAGAGGAAGAATGCTATATACCAGAGGAACATTTCTATATCTCCCCGTTTACCTGTGACGCTGAGACTTACGCTCTCCCAAGGAAACTATTTTATAATCTGATAACCCCGCAGGAATTTGCTGCCGGGTTGTCCACATAAAAAGGAGCTTAACTATGCGAAAAAATAAACTTTTTATTCCCTTTATCGTTTCCCTCTGCCTGGTTCTTATCTTGGCTCTTTTGCTGATTTTCCCACATCTGTCCAAGGAAACGGATTCTTTGCCTCAAACTTCCTCCGAGGGGGAAGAATATATCTGGGTCGCCACCATGACCGGCCATAGTATGTTTCAAGAAAACGATATTGCCGCTTTTGAAAAATTTGGGCGGGATAAACATGTGACCGCCACAGTCATGGGACCTGAAGAATATGATATTCCCGGACAGATCCAGGCTTTAAACGAGGCGATCGCCAAAGAGCCGGACGGAATTCTGGTCCTGGGCATGGAACAGAGCCTGGCCCCTTCCATCGATGAAGCAATTCGCCAGGGAATTCCCGTAATCACTGTAGACTCTGATGTATCGAACTCCGACCGAATTGCCTATGTAGGCTCCGACTGGTATGAGATTGGCGTCACCCAGGCAGAAGCCATGGTAAAACTAATCGGAGGTAAGGGTGAAGTTGCGATTATGGGGATCGGAGGGGCGGATACCACAGATGCCGCTTTTAAAGGTTACCACTCAGTCATTGATAACTACCCGGACATCACCATTGTTGGAGAGTATGACGATATGGCCAGTTATGACGAAGCAGAACGAATTACAAAAATGATCGTTGAAACTTATCCTGATATTGCCGGCATCTCTGGTTTTAACTCCAACAGTGCCATTGGCATTACCAATGGATTGAAAGATTTCCAAGGCGATCAGGATATCAAAGTAACCGCCATGGATATTGAGCCAGACAATCTTGCTCTTGTAGAGGATGGTTCAGTTGATGTCATCATCGGCCAAAAACGAGCCGTTTTTACCTATTATGCCGCTTCCCTGCTCTACGATATCAATCACTCCTCTCTAAAGATCAATAATCTTGCGGATGGCCTGACCTCTGTAATACCCGATACTGTCTCCACAGGTGTTATTTCTGTCACCAAAGAAAATCTTTATACATATTTCCCGGACATGAGATGACCCCAAGATCTTTTAATCCTGAAATCACCAAGAGGCCGCGATATAACGCGGCCTCTGATCTTTTTTCTATTCTCTCACCAGATTCTCATTTCTGATATTTCTTGCTTCTGCTTTTCGAACATAACGTCCCCTTATGCTGTCCAGAAATACTGCGATAAAAATAATCGCGGCGGAGATCAAAGGCTGAATATACATATCCACCTGCATATACACTAAACCGGATTGGATCATCTGGATCATTACCGCCCCCAAGATAGTTCCCTGAACTTTACCGCTTCCTCCTGCCAGGCTTGTACCGCCAAGCACCGCAGCGGCAATCGCGTTAAATTCTTCCCCTTTTCCAAACGCGGCGTTTACGATTCCGATCTGCGCTACCGATATAATCCCGCCGATGCCTGCCAGCAGGGCGCAAAGCATATAAACCGTAAAAAGCGCTTTCTTATTGCTGATTCCCGCTTTCCTTGCTTCTTCCGGATCATTTCCCACTGCGTAGATCTGTCTCCCGAGCTGTGTCTTAGCAAGGAAGATCGCCGCGATCAGAGCGATCAGCAGAAAGAGCAGGATTGCCGCCGGAATCCCCAATACTTTTTGAGATCCCAGGGAAGTAATCGCCTTGGGCAGATTCACCGATTCGGACTGGGTCATCCATGTCCCCACCGCTCTTCCTGCCGTCATTGTTCCCAATGTTGTGATAAAAGGAAGAATATCCAGCTTGATGATACAGAAGGCGTTGATCAGTCCAACCAGCAGCGCTACGCAGATTCCGCCCAGCACACCTAGCGCTGTCGGAACATGCATCTCCGAGATCAGAAGCCCTGTGGAGGCTGCGGCAAGATACATGACTGAACCTACCGACAGATCGATGCCTGCTGTTAAGAGGACAAACATAATCCCAATTCCGATAATCCCCACATAAGAGGAGTTCAAAATAATATTGCTGAAAGAAGCCACGCTTAAAAACTTTGGAGAAAAAATGCCAAATATCACGAATACCAGAACAAACAGTAGTATTGGTATGTTTTTTAACACCAGCTTACCTATATTTTCTTTGGATCCCATGCTATTTTTCCTCCTTTCCCATCTGATTGAATGCCGCTGCCATGATGCGCTCTTTATCAAACTCATTTCTGGTCAATTCGCCTCGAATCTCACCATTCCCCATGACTATAATGCGGTCGCAGATTCCCATTAATTCTTCCAGTTCCGATGAGATCACCCAGATTGCTTTCCCTTGAGCTGCCAGATCATTTATAATAGAGTAAACTTCGTATTTTGCCCCTACGTCAATTCCCCTGGTAGGTTCATCTACAATCAGAAGATCCGGGTCTGACAACAGCCATTTCCCAATAACTACTTTCTGCTGGTTTCCACCGCTCATGCTCTTTGCCGGATTTTTCTCTATAGGCGGACATTTAATCTTTAAGGTATCCACCATCCCCTGTGTCTCCGCTTTGACAGAAGAGTTATTGACCATTTTCAGTTTGCTTTTTGCCTTCTCTGGAATTGATACCAGCGAAAGATTGTCCATGATCGTAAATTCCATAAACAACCCTTCTTCCCGCCGATTTTCCGTCACAAACGCAATTTTGTTCCGGATCGCTTTCTTTGGCGTGATCTTATGTATCTCTTTGCCTCGGACCTTGATCTCGCCTGTCTCGTATGGGTCCAATCCGTAGACAATCCTTGCCAGTTCGCTCCTTCCTGACCCCATTAGGCCAAACATTCCAACCACCTCGCCGGCGCAGACTTTCATGTTGATCTTATGAACAATCCCCCTCTGGGAAATATCTTTCAGTTCTAATACCGATTGTTCTGTGGGACGATTGGTTTTCTCCGGATACAACTGATCGATCTCTCTTCCGATCATAGAGCTGATCATCCTCTGAATCGTAAACTCTTCCTTTTTTCCACTGTCTGTAATCTCGCCATCCCGAAGCACGATGATCTGGTCTGATAATTTCTGTACATCTGCCAGGATATGAGAAATATAAATAATAGATCTTCCCTCTGCTTTTAATCTTTCTATGATCCCAAAGAGCTTCTCTGTCTCTCTGGCGGTCAGCGAAGTCGTTGGTTCATCAAAAATCAAAATCTGTGGATCCGCAGACAATGCTTTCGCAATTTCTACCAACTGTCGCTCTCCCGGAGAAAGCTTCTCTACGATAGTCTCCGGAGAAACATTTAAGTCCACCGCTTGCAGCACTTCTTTAACTTTCGCCGTCATCGCGCTTTTTTTAATGATCGGCGTTCCCGGTATCTTCGGAAAAGAATTAATATATACATTATCCAAAATACTTAGGTTGGTAAATAGATTCAGCTCCTGATGTATAAAGGCAATCCCTGCCTTTGTGGCATCCGAAGGTTTCTGGGGCTGGTAGGCGTTTCCTTCCAGATACAGTTTCCCGGCATCTGGCTTCAACACGCCGCAGACAATATTCATAAGGGTAGATTTTCCGGCCCCGTTTTCTCCGATCAAACTTAGCAGTTCTCCTTTTTGCAATTCAAAGTTAACGTCTTTAAGCGCTGAAATTCCAAAGAAACTTTTTGCTATATGTTCTACCTTTAATATACTTTCGCCCATATCAAACACCTGCCTCATTTTCACTTGAAATCTTCACCGCTAATTTTGTCCTGACAACATCCAGGAATGCCGCCACTAAAATAACACAACCTTTGACAATATTGATCGTATAGTAGGAAAGATTGAACAAATTCAGCACATTAAACAAAATCGTATAGAATAATACGCCAAACACTGTCCAAGTCACTTTTCCTTTTCCTCCCAGGAGGCTGGTACCTCCTAGGACAGCCGCCCCAACAATATCCATAGTCAGGTCTTCCCCTAACGTAGGTCTTCCCATATTCAGACGGGCTGAATAGATCACAGATCCCGCCGCCGCACAGAAGCCGCTGAAAGCATAACAGAAAACGGTCACTTTTTTTGTAGGAACACCAGACACAACGCTCGCCGTAATATTTGCTCCGGTGGCATAGATCCACTTTCCTAGTACCAGTTTCGCCAGAATAAACCATCCGATTACCGTCACGGTTACCGTCAGAATCGCCGCATAAGGAATAATCCCTCCAAGAGATCCTTTCCCTATTTCTTTAAATCCTTCTGGCAGCCCCATAACATTTCTGGACTGGGTGAGGAAAATCGCAAAATTTAAGAAAAACATCTGTGTAACCAAAGTTACCATAAACGGCGGCATCTTAAATTCCGCCACAAAATATCCATTAAACAGACCAATCAGTGTCCCTACCAGAAGCATCACCAGAATACATACTGGAATCGCCATGGCCGACCCTGCCAGCGGCCCTCCATCTGCGCCGATCAGCCATCCCCACAGAGGAGTGGATGCGAAAGTCCCTTCGTTAAAAGAATCACTGATCAAAACTGTTCCCATTACACTGGTCACACCAATGATCGATACCTGCGAAAGATCAATGCCTCCCAACAGGAGTACAAAAGTCTGCCCTACTGCCACTACCAATAGCGGCCACAAGTTGGACATAACATTCAGCAAGTTACTTTGTGTAATGATCTTGGGAACGAACGGGATGACACAGACAAAACATAAAATCGTCAGGTATAAAATGAAGTATTCCGATAAAAATAGTTTCTGGATGATTTGTCCGGGGCTTTTTTTCTTGGTCTGCGCTTTTTTGGTAGAAACACCCATATCATAACCTCCTCGTACAGGGACGGGGTGTTATTAAATACCCCGTCCCCAGCTTACATTTGTCTCTATTCTTCTTCAGCGTTTAACGCATTGCCCCACATATCCATTCTCTTCTCTTCCAGATTTGCCTGGGTCAGAGCAAAGCCTGGGTCTGTGATCACTTCGTCCGGCTGGGTATCGCCTGATTCGATAGCTTCTTCCAACGCCTTGATCGCTTCATCTGTTTCAAAGAACAGATCCTGTGCTCCAGTGCCGTCCACATAGCCTTCATCAATCAGTTTTCCTGCGGTTCCATCTCCATCAAGCCCACCAAGGATTATATGGTTGGGATCTCCAATCTTCTGCCATTTTCCAAGCGGCTCTACAACTGACTGAACCGTCGGGAATAAGAAGTCTGAACAAGCATAGATAAAATCAATATCCGGGTTGGCTTGTACCGCGCTCTGCAAATTTGCAAGACAGGTAGCCGCATCCCACTCGGTCGGGACTTCAATAACATCGTTAAATATCTCCGGAGCCTTCTCGATGGCCGCGTAGAATCCATCCTTACGCTCGATGGCATTCGGGTCGCCAAGGTCGCCTACCAGGATACAGGGTGTCAGTTTCTTTCCAGTCTCATCGTATTTCTTCTGAGCTTCAGAAACCATGTAGTCTACAGTTGCCTCTGCCGCTGCTCTGTTATCACATACGATAGTGATATTATTGCCTTCGTCAGATGTTGGCGGACGATTGAAGATAACAATCGGAACTTCTGCTTCATTGGCAGAAGCTGTAACCGTTACGGCAGTATCTCCGTCAACCGGGATCATAATGATTCCGTCAATGTCCTGGGTCAATGCATCATTAACCTGCTCCAACTGTTTGTTAGCATCGCCCTGGCAATTCAGCTCGATCACTTTATAGCCTTTTTCAGCCAGAGACTCTGTAATGATCTCGTGAGATGCTACCCAGAACTCTGTTTCCAGATCTTCAAAACTGAATGCGATAGTCAGCTCCTTAGATCCGCCTCCTTCGTCGGAAGCCACGTCTTCATCAGCGCAGCCGATCAGCATAGACATCATCATGGCCGCAACTAATAAAACGCTTACCAATTTCTTCATAACTTTTACCTCCTTTGGGTTTATTTTGTTGTGGTAAGTATAAAAAAAGAGACCTCTTTTTAAAAGACGTCTCTTTTTAGATTCTGTATCGGAATTTTTTTATTGGGGCCGGGGGATTTTTAAAAATCCCCCGGCCCCAATTAAAAATGCCCTGTCCCTTTTTACTTTCTCTTCTACCAAATTCCCAGCACATGCTGCATTCCCAGACTTACCAATGTAATTCCAACCCAGCAGGCCATTCCCATAACAATCGGTTTGCCGCCTGTTTTCACCAGTTTGATGATATTAGTATTGAGTCCTATTGCCGCCATAGCCATAACAATAAAGAACTTAGACAATTCTTTCAGTGGCGAAAACACGTCTGCGGAAATCCCAGCGGCAACCGCAATTGTCGTAATTACAGAAGCTCCAATGAAAAACAAGATAAAAAATGGAAATACCTGTTTCAAGGACACATTTCCGCCCTCCTTCTTCTCCGCGTTTCTGGTACGGATAAACGCCAGTACCAACGTGATCGGGATGATCGCTAAAGTCCTGGTCAGCTTTACCGTTACGGCCTTATCCAGTGTGGCGCTTCCCAGATGATACATACTATCCCAGGTAGAAGCCGCGGCAGTAACGGAAGAAGTATCGTTGACTGCCGTCCCCGCGAAAATCCCAAAGGCCTCCCCGGAAGTCTGGGAAAATCCCAGAAAAGATCCTAATGTAGGAAATAAAACTGCCGCCAGCACATTAAAAAAGAAAATCACAGAAATAGCCTGTGCCACTTCCTCATCATCCGCCTCGATCACCGGCGCTGTCGCCGCAATGGCAGAGCCCCCGCAAATGGATGATCCCACGCCTACCAATGTGGAAATCTTCCCAGGAATGTGCATCACCTTGTGGAGCACATAAGCAATGATCAAAGATGTGCTGATCGTTGTTATAATAATCGGCAGAGACTGCTTTCCCGTCTGCAGGATCACTTGGAGATTCAGCCCAAACCCAAGCAGGACCACCGCGTACTGCAGCACCTTCTTTGAGGTATATTTAATCCCGCCCTCCAGCTGCGTTTTATCTTTTAAAAATAATGTAAGAATCATTCCTGCAATGATCGCGATCACCGGGCCGCCAATAATCGGAAACTGTTTTCCCAAGAACCAGGATGGTAAGGCAATACACAGACACAGCAGAATCCCTTTCCCATTTTTCTTTATAAAATCCATCTCATTCCTCCACAAAACCGTTCTTTTCCCTGTCGTAACTTACCGTATAGTATAATAACACGCAGAAATCATCATGTGAAATTATTAGTATTTATTTTTTGATAAGAATATGTTATGATTTATTTAGTTGGGGCCGGGGGATTTTAAAAAATCCCCCGGCCCCAACTAGAAAGGAGTACCTATGTTAGACCACCGAGCCCTTACTTTTTTGACTGTTTGTAAGGAATTGAATTTTACCCGTGCCGCCGAGAAACTGCATATTTCTCAGCCTGCGGTTTCTCAGCATATTCAATATATTGAGAATTTTTACGGCGTAAAATTATTCCGCTTTATTGGGAAAAGCATAATTTTGACGGAGGCTGGGAAGCTTTTACAGCGCTCCCTCACTTCGCTGCACAATAACGAAATCTATCTGAAAGAGCAGCTTGCTTTTATCACGGACAAGAAAAAAGTCCTTCATTTTGGTGTTACACTTACGGTTGGAGAATTCATGATCGCTCGGCCTTTAGCCAGATTTTTAAACGGGCACAAGGATGCCGACATCTCCATGACGGTAGCAAACACAAAGGAATTGCTGGAAAAACTAGACGATGGTGAGATCGATTTTGCCATTTTGGAAGGAGATTATTCCAAAGCAGCTTATGAACATATTCCCTTTCTGGTAGATCATTTTATCCCCATTTGCAGTCCCTCCCATCCCCTGGTCCGTGGCTCAGCCTCCAGAGAACAAAATCTTGCCGCTCTCACTGGCGAGTGTCTCCTGATACGGGAAACAGGCTCTGGAACTCGCTCTATCTTAGAACAAGCATTAAATTCCCACAATCTGTCACCCGAAGATTTTGCAAATGTTGTCACGATCGGAAATATGAACGCCATCAAGGATATGGTAGCCGCTGGGGCTGGAATCAGCTTTCTATATGAGACTGCTGTAAAGACCGAACTGAAAAATGGAATTATTCGAAAAATACCATTAAAAGGCTTTGAAATCCAGCATGAAATTTCTATTGTCTGGAAAAAGGACAATTTATTTCAAGAATTTTTCCTGGATAACTTTGCGGAGTTACAAATGGGGACGTAGTAAAATGCAAAAAGGCTACGTCCTTGTTTACAATTGTTAACAATTAATTCTTATTTTCATCACACTTTCATCACAGTTTCTGCCTATACTATAATTGTTCGTAAGAAACGAACACTTATAATTCTTTTTCATAACTTTTTCCTCAGGACTGCACACCTCCCAATATGCAGTCCTTTTTAATTGTCTAATCCCACAAATCCCATATTCCGCAAATGCCTTCGCATCAAAAAAGAGCCGGCTACACCAGCTCTTTCAAATCGCTGTACAGCTGTTCCAGATTCGCCCCTTGATAATCCGGTTTTTGCGGAGCATCTCCATGCTCCAGGCAGTCTGTCACAAGGTAGGTTTTGATCCCAAGGCTTCCCGCCGTCAGATCTTCTCTCGCATCATTCCCCACCATCAGGCAGTCCTGGGGCCGCAGGCCATGCCGGCTTAATATCTCCCGGAAGTATTCCGGATTCGGTTTGCTGTACCGGTAATCCTCATACGTGGTGATCTCTTCAAAATCTTCCGCGCAAAGCCCAGCCCACCGGATCCGGTTCAGAGTCGCGCAGCGGGGAAAGATCGGATTGGTCGCCAAATATACCTTTTTCCCTTTTTGCTTTAAAAACTTGATGATCCGATCTGCCGCAGGCACAGGCCGGGTGGACTGAATCGCCTGATTAAATTCATTTCCATAAAAATCTAAGACTTCTTCCTCTACTTCTTCCCGACGAATGGAAAGCCGTTTTTCAAAGCAATCCCAGAAAACCGCTTCATTGGTGCGGCTTCCATCGTTGAAAGCCATAGCCTCCACCCCTTTCCATACCGCCGCGATCAACTCTTCCTGAGGCACGCCTCTGCCCTTGAAACGAGCCGCCAAAAGCGGCATATAAAATTCCACGAATCTCCTCTGGTCCATAGGGAGCAGCGTCCCATCCAGATCAAATAAAAAATGCTCCATTACAGGCCATCCTTCCTAAACTTACTTGGACTTGCCGCAGTCCTTTTTCTGCCAACCAATTATAGCAAAAAAAGACTGTCTTCTCAAGACAGCCTTTCTTCTCTACCGATCATGGTTCACCGTCCGATAGAACAGCCGATGAATCTCACTTGTGTCTTTCGTCTCTCCCAATATCCACATCAGCTTAGCCAGCACAGCTTCAGTGGTCATATTTCCCGCCTGCAGAATCCGTTCATCTTCACTGAACCGCTTTCCCACCTGGTAAACTCCCAGATCGCAGCCTTCTTCCATAACTTGGGTGGTGACCGCCAGGGTTTTCCCTCCCTCCACCCAGTCAAACAGCGCCGCCTCAAAGGCCCCGTCCTCTCCACACGGAATCCCCCCAATCCCAAAGGTTTCCAGGATCACCGCATCATAACTTTCTGTCAGCGCTCGGAAAATATCCGGATGGATCCCCGGCGTCAGCTTCAGCAGGAACACCCGATCATCTATCTGCCTGGACACACGCAGTTTCCCGGAAAACGGCTTGGCAGGATAGGTCCGCTCTACTTTGCTGCCGTAGATCGACGCAAGCGGCGGAAAATTAATACTGTCAAACGCGTGAAAGCTCCGGGTCCTCTGCTTCTTGCCCCGTGTCCCGGCGATCGCCTTCCCGTTAAATACAATAGAAACCTCATGGGAGTCTTCATCCAGCGCATAGATCACACTCTGGTAAATATTGATCTTCGCGTCTGTATAAGAATGATCCATAGGCATCTGTGATCCGGTCAGCACGATCGGTTTCTCACTTCCCTGGATCAGATACGACAAGATCGCCGCCGTATACGCCAGCGTATCCGTGCCGTGAAGGATCACAAATCCATCATACTCCTGGTACTTCTCCAGAATCGTATCCCGGATCTTCTCCCACTGCCTTTTGCACATATTAGTACTGTCAATATTCATAAGCTGGAGTGTGTCCAGACGGCAGCCTTCCGGAAGATCCGGGACGCCGGCCAGCAGCTCTTCTCCGGTAGCCTCCGGCTCCAGCCCATTTCCTTTTTCCTTAGAAGCGATCGTCCCTCCTGTGGCGATCACAAGAATCTTCTTCATAGATCTCTCCCCTTTATCCCTGCAGTACAGCGGTCCTATCGCAATTACATCCAGTCCGCTGTCTTCTATCATAGGATACCGGAAGAAATCCTGTCAACCTCCCGGAAAGACTTTTCTCATGCCATTTTTCTGTATTCTACTAAAAAGGCGATCACCGCCGCGCCCGCAAGGCTTACTCCATCCAAAACCATACTCGCGAAAAGACCTCCCGCCTCTACGCACAGTCCCATCAGCCAGGGAAGCGCCACCGCCCCTCCCGCAATGCACAAAAAGAGTAAGGTAGAGATCTTCCCCACTTTTCCCGGAAACCACCCGTAGCCGATGGTCAAAGTCAGCGGAATCGCCGCCCCCGCAAATAATCCCGATGCTCCAACTCCCGCCATCGTCAGCAGAAAATTCCGACTCAAAATCCCGATCAGCAGTCCGGCCGCTCCCAGAAGCAGACCTCTGCTTAAAATCTTCACTTCTGGGAAACGCCTGGTAAGGACGGCGCTGACAAGACGGCTTAAGATCAGCCCGATCCAGAAGGCAGAGACGCTAAGATTCGCCATAGCCGCCCCTGTTCCCATCTCTTCCTGCATATAGGCTGGAAGCCAGCTGTTAATGCCAATCTGGTGGCCGCAGTAACATAAAAGCAATGCCATCAGGCAAAAAACCCTTCCCTGAAAAACAGATCCTTCCGCCGCCGGACTGTCTGCCCGCGGCCGCTCCCGCAAAGGCGCATACCCCTTCTGCACCCATCCGTAGACGACGCACATCAGTACCGCCGCCATTCCAAGCAGAAGATAACTCTGTCTCCATTCCATTCCCATATCCGTCAGCGCCGTGGTAAATACCGGGCCCGCAAAAGCTCCGATCCCAAAACTGCAGTGGAGAAGATTCATGTAAAATCCGCTGTTCTTTGGGTTTAGCCCAGACACACACGCGTTTACGGAAGAGTCGAAAAATTTCATTCCCGCTCCCGCAAGGACCAAAAGCATCAAAAATCCAAAATAGCTTTCCGACACCCCTATTCCGACCAGCATCCCTCCAAACAGCAGATAAGATCCCAGTACCAGATATTTCTTATCATAACGGTCCAGGAAGAAAACAGAGGCCGCGATCCCAAGGATACAGCCTCCGTTTACTGCCACCGTGAAAACACCGCCCTCAGACAGCGCCAGACCGAATTCTCCAGTCAGGACCAGCAGCTGAGTTCCTGGCATTGTGGTAAAAACCGCGTAGAAAAACATCAGGATATATAATACAACTGTGATCGGAAGGGTATTTTTCTCGTTTTGTTTCATAACTCCTTTCCTCCACATCCTTGCTTATCCGCGCTTACAATCGCGCCGCCTCCGCATACGCTGTATAGACCGCATCCTTGATCTTGCCCGGCCAGATCGCGTCCCCAAGCCGGATCACCGGACAGTCTGTCTCCTGGAACTCTTCCAGCCCGTTGGATTTTAAACCTCCCGCAAGGATTACTGTATCTACTGGGAGTACTGCTTCCTCCCGACTCTCAAGATCAAAGACCCGCACTGCCTGCTCCGTGATCTCCTCTACCCGGCAGCCAGCCCGGAACTGTACCCCGTTTTGACGCAGGGTAAAAAGCACAGTCTCCTTGCAGAACACGTCCATATCACTGCAGATTTCATCCAGCATCTCCACGATCGTAATGTTCCGCTTCACCGTTCCTTCTTTTTTCTTCACAGCAAACCGCAGATTTCCTCCAATACCGTCCGCTCCCAGACATTCCACTTCCGCCAGCGCCCCTGAGAAATACTCCGCGGCCTCTGCTCCGGAAGCGC